>DATMVU010000769.1:0-13854 GCA_035562875.1 Actinoplanes sp.
GTGGCGTTAATTTGGTGGAAACATTGACCAGGGTCACGGTACCGGTTACGGTCACGGTTTCGGAGAGCGCTCTCACAGCGCCTTTGCGCACCTCAATCCCCCTCGGAGGTTCGTTCATATGACTGCACCCCCTACGACCCGCCGGCAGCGGCTGGCTGGGCTTGCGATGGCTGGGGCCGTTGCTGTCGGGTCGGGTGTGCTGGCCGTTGCTGTCGGTGGCGTCGCTGATGCGGCTGTCGTCGGCGCGGGCAGCTACACCGAGACGTTGCCTGCCGGGGCGAAACTGCCGTCCGGCTGTGGGGCGATCTCCACTAACCCTCGGGAGAACGTCACCGCGAACGCGCCCGCGGGCGCCGTGCCGACCAATGACTGGTGGTCGTCGCTGCTGTTCAAGAAGGGCGACGACTGCAACTTCTCCCAGCCGCTGTACGCCCACCCGGTCGCGTATCGGCCGAGTGCCGGCGGGCTGGGCCTCTCCTACGAGCAGGCGCCCGCGATCAGCGGCAGCGCCACGGGGCTCGGCGAGTACCACTACCCGTACGCGCAGAAAGTGCTCGTGGGTGTTGCGGGCTTGAACGCGCCGAAGGCGCTCGTCGACAACTGGACCGATTGGACCGTGACGCCGTCGTGGAGTGACGGGACGCGCACCCTGAAGGCCACTATCGGTCACGGGCTGCCCCTGACGTACTTCCAATCGACCGGCGGCGACGCCCTGCTGACCGTGACCGGGCCGCCGACCGCCTGGTCCAACAGTGGTAACCGGCTGGGGTTCTCGATCGCCGGGCAGGACTACGTGGCGTGGGCACCGACCGGGGCCACCTGGACCGTGAGCGGCAACACCTTCCGGTCGACGCTGGCCGGGAAGGGCTACTTCACGGTCGGGGTGCTGCCGACGACAACCGCGGACAGCACCGCTGACAAGATCGCGCTCGCCGATTCGTGGAACCAGTTCGCGCACAACCACGTGACCGGCACCCGGGTCTCCTACTCCTACAACCAGGGATCAGGAACGGTCAGCACCACGTACGGGTTCACCACCACCGCCCGTGAGGGCAGCGGCTCGGGCACGGTCATCGCGCTCTACCCGCACCAGTGGCGCTACCTGACCGGGTCCACGCCGGCCACCCGGACGTACGTCTCGCCCCGTGGTCGTATGAAGATCGTGACGGGAACGCAGTTCCAGACGTCGATGAAGTACACCGGGGTGCTGCCGGAGATCCCGGCCGTCGCCGACAGCAGCGGCGCCGACCTGACGACGATCACCAGCTATCTGAACGCCGAGCTGAACAACCCGGCCGACTTCCGGGGTGACGACACCTACTGGACCGGCAAGGGCCTGGGCCGGGCGGCGCGGGTCGCGGAGATCGCCGACCAGCTCAACCTCACCGCGGTGCGGGACAGCGCTCTGAACGTGATCCGGACCCGGATCACCGACTGGTTCACCGCCACGGCCGGGAAGACGTCGCGGGTCTTCTACTACGACAAGAACTGGGGGACGCTGATCGGCTACCCCGCGTCGTACGCCTCCGACGAGGATCTCAACGATCACCACTTCCACTACGGCTACTACATCGCCGCCGCTGCGACCCTGGCCAAGTTCGATCCGGCATGGGCTTCCACCAGCCGGTACGGGGGCATGGTGGACCTGCTGATCCGGGACGCCAACAACTACGACCGGGCCGACACCCGGTTCCCCTATCTGCGGGACTTCGACATCTACGCCGGTCACGACTGGGCTTCCGGGCACGGGGCGTTCGGAGCCGGCAACAACCAGGAGTCGTCGTCGGAGGGGCAGAACTTCTCCAACGCGCTGATCCAATGGGGTCAGGCCACCGGGAACACCACGGTGCGGGACGCCGGGATCTGGTTGCACACCACCCAGGCCGCGGCGATCAACGAGTACTGGTTCGACGTGACCGGCGAGAACTTCCCCAGCCAGTGGGGGCACAACTACGCGGCGATCGTGTGGGGGTCCGGCGGGGCGTACGCCACCTGGTTCAGCGGCGAACACGCGCTGATCGTCGGCATCAACATGCTGCCGATGACCGGCGGACAGCTCTACCTCGGTGACCATCCGCAGGCGGTGCGGGACACGTACGCCGAAATGGTCCGCAACAACGGCGGAGAACCGCAGCAATGGCGGGACATGCACTGGCAGTATCTCGCGCTCGGGGACGGAGACGCGGCTCTCGCCAAGTTCCGGGCGAGCGGCGGCAACTACACGTCCGAGGAGGGTGAGAGCAAAGCGCACACCTTCCACTGGATCCGCAACCTGGCCGCCCTGGGGACCGTGGACAAGACCGTCACGGCGAACCATCCACTGGCCAAGGTGTTCGTGAAGAACGGCGTGAAGACGTACGTCGCGTCCAACATCACGAACAGTGCGCTGACCGTGACGTACTCCGACGGTCGTGTCCTGACCGTGGCCGCCGGGAAGACCGCGACCACCGGCGCTCTGACCTGGAGCGGCGGCAACGCCGTCGGATCGTCCACCAACCCCACCGAGTGCCTGCTCTCGCAGGGCCGCACGGCCACCGCGTCGTCCGTCGAGAACGCCGACTACCCGGCGTCCAACGCGGTCGACGGCAACGCGGCCACCCGGTGGTCCAGCACGTTCGCCGACCCGCAGTGGCTGCAGGTCGACCTCGGCGCCACCCGGTCCCTGGCCCGGGCCGAGCTGGTGTGGGAGGCCGCCTACGCCACCGCGTACACCGTCCAGACCTCGACGAACGGCACCACCTGGACGACCGCGGCAACGGTGACCGCCGGTGACGGCGGGACCGACACGCTCACCGTGTCGGGAAGCGCCCGCTACGTCCGGATCAACGGCACGACCAGGGCGACGCCGTACGGCTACTCGCTCTTCGAAGTCCGGGTGTACGGAACCTGCTGACGGGTACGGCCGGGAGCCGCGTGCTCCCGGCCGTCGTCACGCGACGGGCCCGGCAAGGGTGTCGATCCCGAACAGCCGCGGCGGGTCCGGCCGGAGCCGGCGCAGCAGTTCCTCCGGCGGCTCGCCACCCTCGCGGACCGCATCGATGTAGTCCTTCGACTCCCCCAGCGTCAGCCGTGACGTCTCCCGGCGCAGATGACGCCAAGCGGGCATGAAACCGTCCCGGGCGAGGACCTCCCGGACGGCGTCGAGCAGCGGATCCGGTGGCCGTTCCCCACGAACCTGCTCCCGGTACAGCTGCTCCCACCGGGGATTGCCGATGGTGGTCTCCGGGATGTGGTGGACACTTCCGTCCAACCGGTCGACCAGGTAGGGGCCGTGGCCGACCAACCAGCCCCGGTGCCCGCCGTACCGCACGAACTCGGCGGAGTTCCAGTACACCAGCCATCCGAACTCATGCTCCTCCACGAGGGTGACGGCCAGCTCGGGCAGGTGGGGCTGCTTCCGCCGCTCGACGATCAGCAGAGCCTCGGCCCGTTCCACGGCACGTTCTCTCGTGATCACAGGCGGCAGCCTACTGTCGGCTTGCCGACAGGAGGGTCTGGTGAACATCAGCGGACGACTGCCGACAGGAGGTCAGATCCGTTTCGCAGAGGGGTGTTTCCTGATGAGAACCAGGCCGGGCCTGATGACGCTGCGCACCACCGTGATCATCACCATCTCCGTCGTGGCCGGCGGGGTGGTCGGTGGGCTGACCTACGTCTCCGGCGAGAGCGTCTCGAAGTCGCTGCTCGCCGGTCTGGCGACAGTGCCGGCCGGGGTGGCCTTCCTCCACTCGATCATCCAGCCCGCCGGCGGCCCGGAGGAGGACCAGACCAGGTGAGCCGCCGCCGGCCAGAGTCCCCCGTCAGCGTGAAAACCGTTGACAGCAGATGACGCTGATCGATATACAGAGCGGCTCGTCATTCGACGGATCTCTCAGGGGGAACAACCGGTGGCGCTCGACAGCCCAAAGCTCCAGACGGTATTGGAAGACATCAAGTCCGGCGTACTGCAACTGCCGGACTTCCAACGCGAGTGGAAGTGGGACGATCAGCGGATCCGGGAGCTGATCGCCACGGTCACCCTCGACTATCCGCTCGGTGTCGTCATGACGCTGGAGACCGGTGGTAAACAACCGTTCCGGGCCCGCACCCTCACCGGCGCCGATCTGGACCGGAACGTCACCGCCGACCTCCTGCTGCTGGACGGTCAGCAACGGCTGACCTCACTGTTCCAGTCACTCCATCTGAATCAGCCGGTCCGAACCACCGACGAACGCAATCGGGAGCTTCAGCGCTGGTACTACATGGACATCGCCCGAGCCGTCGGTTCCGCCGCCGACCGGGACGAGGCCGTGGTGTCGGTGCCGGCCGAACGCGTCGTCCGGTCGAACTTCGCCCGGACTGTCGAACTCGACCTCAGCACCCGCACCTTGGAGTGTCAGGCGAAGCACTTTCCGCTGAACATCGTCTTCGACGGCGACCGGGTCACCGCATGGCAGCGTGAGTTCGTCATGATGGACGACGCGAACTGGGGCCTGTGGGCTCAGTTCACCGAGCTCATCCTGAACAACATCCGGGCCTTCCAGATCCCGATGATCAAACTGGCGGCCTCGACCACCAAGGACGCGGTCTGCTCGGTCTTCGAACGGGTGAACACCGGCGGCGTGCCGTTGAACGTGTTCGAACTCCTCACCGCCACCTACGCCGGCGACAAGAAATACGAGACAGAGCACGGCGACTACTACCGGCTACCGGATGTCTGGCAGGACTTCAAAAAGATGCTGGCCACCGCTTTCCCCGTCTTCGGCCGGGTCGAACAGGGCTCCGAGGACGGGCTCAGCAGCAGCGACTTCCTGCAGTCGGTCACCCTCGTCAACACCTGGGAACGCAAGCAGGACAAATCCGCTACGGCGGTCTCCTGCAAACGGCGTGACCTGCTGAATCTCCCATTGTCGGACTTCATCCGGATCGCACCGCGGATGGTCAGCGCCTTCGCCTGGGTCGGTAGCTTCCTCGACGAACAATCCATCGTGCGCCAGAACGACCTGCCGTACCGGACCCAACTGGTCCCGATGGCCGCGGTTCGGGCGATCCTCGGCGAGCGGACCGATGAGCCCGAGATCCGTGAACTCCTCACCCGTTGGTACTGGTGCGGTGTTCTGGGCGAGATGTACGGCGGCGCCACCGAGAGCCGTTTCACGCGGGACGTCGAGCAGCTCGTCGCCCGGGCTCTGGGCGAGTCCCGGACCGTTCCCGACACCATTGCCGAGGCCGCGTTCCTCGCTGACCGGCTGGATACGCTCACCACCCGTAACAGCGCCGCTTACAAGGGCATCTTCGCCCTTCTGATCAAGCAGGGCGCGGTCGACTGGTTCCACACCGAAAGCCCGCTCACCGGCAGCACCGTCATCCAGCACGCCGTCGACATTCGGCACGTGTTCACGAAGGCCTGGCTGGCCAAGCAGGGCACGTTGGACGGCCGGGTCAACTCGATCGTGAATAAGACACCGCTCTCATACCGGGCGAGCAAGAGCCTGGTAGGCGGGCCGTCCAGCAATCTACGTATGCTCGCCCGCGAATCCGGTACTCGGCCCGAATGGTTCGACGACGTGATCACCACTCATGTGATGGATCCCGCGACCCTGCACGCGGACGACTTCGAGGTCTTCTACGCCGACCGGTCGGCCCGTCTGGTCGAGTTGGTCAACGATGCCATGGGCAAGCGCACCGTCTTCCGCGCCGAGTCGGACCGGTGAGCATGTCGTCCACCAGGCGCCCCGGGAACCATGAACTGGTCGCCCTGAAGGGCCGTACGCTGCGGGTCCCCGAGTTGTTGGCAATGTTCGGGGAACGGGTCCGCAACTTCCAGAATGTACCGATGATCCAGAACGCGCTCCAGGATGCCGGCGTGGACACTCATCCATCGTTCACGACCTGCGGGCTGACGACAGACATCCTGGTCGTCGCATTGAGCGCGATTCCGAGTCCGGAGAACGACGAGGACGAGGTTCAACCCGGAACCCTTCCCCAGCAGTCTTTCAAGATCGGCGACATCCCGTCCGCCCGGTCCGGAGTCGAATCGGTCAAGTCCACGGCATCGCTCAGTTCCGCCACGCATACGATGCGGCAGAAGAAGTATTCGCAACTGCCGGTGATCGACGGCATCGCCGATCTCAAGGGCGTGGTCACGTGGAGTTCGATCGCGGCCAGGTATGAGATGGGCGAGATCCCGACACTCGCCACCGCGATGATCAGGGACGACCTCGCGGTGGCCGAGATGCACCAGGAGCTGTTCGGCTACCTAACGCAACTCTCCCAGCACGGATATCTTCTGGTCCGGGCGAACAACGGCAAGATCGCCGGGATCATCACCGGCTCCGATATCACCGCCCGGTTCCACACCCTGGCGTTGCCGTTCTTCCTGGTAGGCGAAATCGAATCCCGGCTGCGGTTGTGCCTCGGGCCCAAGCTGACCGGAGCCCCGGTCCAGTCGCTGGGGCCGAAACATTCGGACGGCGACTTCTCCAAGCTGATGTTCGGCGAGTATCTCCGGCTCCTGGACGGTGACCAGCAGAACCCGAACCTGCGTGTCCTCTCCGACGAGAACTGGAAGTGCCTGGGCTGGGGTGGTGTCGACCGAATCCAGTTCGTAGCCCAACTGAACCGGGTCCGGGTAATTCGTAACCACATCGCACACTTCGACGAGGAACCACTCAGCCCGCAACAGCTCGACGAGCTGAGCGAGTTCTCCGGCCTCCTCAAACAGCTACTCTGAGCGGCCCGGAATGCGACTGTCGCATTCCGGGCCGGCGTTCGGTCAGACGGCGGCCCGGGAGTCGGCGGTCACCGGCTCCAGGGCGGTCTCCAGGATCTCCCGGACGTCCGAGACGATGTGCACGGTCAGCGCGTCCAGGACGTCGGCGGGCACGTCGTCCAGGTCCGGCTCGTTGCGTTCCGGCAGGTAGACCTCGGTCAGGCCGGCCCGCTGGGCGGCGAGCAGCTTCTGCTTCACGCCGCCGATCGGCAGCACCCGGCCGGTCAGCGACACCTCACCGGTCATCCCCACCTCGGCCCGCACGTTGCGGCCCAGCAGCAGCGAAACCAGCGCGGTGGTCATCGTGACACCCGCGGACGGGCCGTCCTTCGGCACCGCACCGGCCGGCACGTGCAGGTGGATCGGGTGGTCCAGCTGCTCGGGCGAGATGCCGAAGTCGGAGGCGTGCGCCCGCACGTACGACAGGGCGATCTGCGCCGACTCCTTCATCACGTCACCCAGCTGGCCGGTCACCGACAGGCCGCCCTTGGTGCCGGGCAGCAGCGACGCCTCGATGTAGAGCACGTCACCGCCCATCCCGGTGACCGCGAGCCCGGTGGCCACCCCCGGAACCGCGGTGCGCTCACCCGACTCGGGCGTGAACCTCGGCCGTCCGATCAGGTCCTTCAGGTCGGTGCGGTCCACGGTGGCCGGCAGTTCCCGCAGCGAGACCTTGCGGAACGCCTTGGCCAGGAGACGTTCGAACGAACGTACGCCCGCCTCCCGGGTGTAATTGGCGGCGATCTCGCGCAGGGCCTCCTCGGTGACCGTCACCTCCCCGTCGGTCAGGGCGGCACGTTCCAGCTGCCGGGGGATCAGGAAGTCCCGGGCGATGGCCACCTTGTCGTTCTCGGTGTAGCCGTCGATCGCGATCAGCTCCATCCGGTCGAACAGCGCCTGCGGAATGGTCTCCAGGACGTTCGCCGTCGCGATGAACAGCACGTCCGACAGGTCCAGATCGAGGTCCAGGTAGTGGTCCCGGAACGTGTGGTTCTGCGCCGGGTCCAGGACTTCCAGCAGTGCCGCCGCCGGGTCGCCGCGGTAATCGCTGCCGACCTTGTCCACCTCGTCCAGCAGCACCACCGGGTTCATCGAACCGGACTCGCGGATGGCGCGGACGATCCGGCCGGGCAGCGCGCCCACATAGGTGCGGCGATGGCCCCGGATCTCGGCCTCGTCACGCACGCCGCCGAGGGCCACCCGGACGAACTTCCTTCCCAGCGTACGGGCCACCGACTCGCCCAGTGACGTCTTACCCACTCCGGGCGGGCCGGCCAGCAGCACCACCGCCCCGGAACCCCGGCCGCCGACCGTCTCCAGGCCGCGGGACTCCCGCCGGGCGCGCACCCCCAGGTACTCGACGATGCGGTCCTTCACCTCGTCCAGACCGTGGTGATCGGCGTCCAGCACCGCGCGGGCCGCGACCAGATCGGTGTGGTCCGTGGTGCGCGTGTTCCACGGCAGGTCCAGCACGGTGTCCAGCCAGGTGCGGATCCAGCCGGCCTCCGGGTTGTTGTCCCCGGCCCGCTCCAGTTTGCCGACCTCCCGCAGCGCCGCCTCACGGACCGCGTCCGGCAGGTCGGCCGCCTCCACCCGGGCCCGGTAGTCGTCGGTGCCGTCGGCCTCGCCCTCACCGAGTTCCTTGCGGATCGCCTTGAGCTGTTCGCGCAGCAGGTACTCGCGGTTGCGCTTCTCGACGTTCTCCCGGACGTCCTTCTCGATCGTCTCGTTGACCTCGGACTCGGCCAGGAAGTCCCTCGTCCACTCGATGAGCTGCCGCAGCCGGGTCTCGACGTCCGGGGTCTCCAGCAGCTCCCGCTTGCGGTCGTTGTCCAGGTAGGGAGCCCAGCCCGCGGTGTCGGCCAGATCGCCGGGGTCGGTGATGGCACTGACCGAGTCGATCACCTGCCAGGCCTCGCGGCGCTGCAGCACCGTCACGACGAGCTGCTTGTATTCGGCGGCGAGTTCCCGTACCGCCTCGGTGGTCTTCTGGGTCTCGACCGGCTCGGCCTCGACCCAGAGGGCCGCGCCGGGGCCGGTCACACCACTGCCGATCCGGGCGCGGGCGCCGGTGCGCAGGACCGCCGCGGGGGAGCCGCCCCGGATCTTGCCGACCTGCTCCAGGCTGGCCACCACACCGTACGAGGCGTAGCGGTCCTCGAGCCGGGGGGCGATCAGCAGCTCGTCGCCGGCCGAGGTGCGGGCCGCGTCGACGGCGGCCTGGGACGCCTCGTCGAGGACGACGGGCACGACCATGCCCGGAAGCAGGACGATGTCGTCGAGGAACAGCACGGGGAGACGCTTGCTGGTCACTGGTTACCTCCGGGAAGTTGAGTACTCCACGCTCAACTCACGGGGGCCCGCGTCTCTTCCGGCGTTCACTGCCAGCGAACAACGGAGCGTGGTTACGCTCCAGACGTGCAGGCAGCCACCACCGATGAGCTGTACCGGACCGCACGGACCGCGGTGCAGCGCCGGTGGAACGACGACCGGACCACCACGATCCGCAAGGTGCTCTCCGGGCCGGGCGCATCCCGCCGGGCGGCACACGAGAAAGCCCTGCTGGAACGCCTCGACGGTGTGATCGGGGTACCGCGGATCGCCGACGAGCAGGTCGGCGTGGACACCGTCGCGATGGTGGACGTCGGCGGGACACCGCTGCGCGCCCGGGGCCTGCCCCTCGCGGTCGGGCCGGCGCTCACCCTGGCCACCCAGCTCATCGAGATCGTCGCCGAGGTGCACCGGCACGGTGTCGTGCACAAGGACATCAACCCGGACAACATCCTGATCGACCGGGCCGGCCGGCCGGTGCTGATCGACTTCGACATCGCCACCACGTTCGCCCAGGAACAACCCGGCTTCGTGCACGAGAACGAGATCGCCGGCACGCTGCCCTACCTGGCCCCGGAACAGACCGGCCGGACCGGGCGGCTCGTCGACCAGCGTGCCGACCTCTACGGCCTGGGCACCACGATGTACGAGCTGCTCACCGGCCACCCGCCGTTCGGCTCGGCGGAGCGCGACCCGCTCGAACTCCTGCACGACCACCTGGCCCGCGTCCCGGACCGCCCGGACCGGGACGACGCGGCGGTCCCGGCGGCGCTCGCCGACGTCGTGATGCGGCTGCTGGCCAAGGAACCCGACCAGCGCTACCAGAGCGCCGACGGGGTGCTGCACGACCTGCGCCGCATCCGCAACGGCGCGATCCACAGCTTCCCGCTCGGCGAACGCGACTTCCCGCAGCGGATCGCGCCACCGTCCCGGCTGGTCGGCCGGGACGCCGAGATCGCCGCCCTGCACACCGCCTTCGACGAGTGCCTGGTCGGCCAGACCCGGGCGGTGCTGGTCAGCGGCGCGCCCGGGGTCGGCAAGACCGCGCTGATCGACGAACTGCGGACCGTGGTGACGGTCGGCGGCGGCTGGCTGGTCAGCGGCAAGTTCGACCAGTACCGGCGGGACGCCGGTGCCGACGCGATGTGGCAGGCCCTCGGCGGCATCGCCCGGCTGCTGCTCGCCGAACCCGAACAGGCCCTCAGCACGGTCCGGGCCGACCTGCTGCGCGCCCTCGACGTCAACGCCGGGATCCTGGCCGCGCAGTTGCCGCAGTTCCAGGCCCTGCTCGACGTGGAACCCGAACACGCCCTCGCCGACCCGGCCAAGACCCGGCCCCGTCTGGCGCAGGCCGCCCTGGAGCTGCTGCGGACCGTCGCGCACCCGTCCCAGCCGGTGGTGATCGTCGTCGACGACCTGCAGTGGGCCGGCGAATCGACCATCGACCTGATCGACGTGCTGCTCAGTGACCCGGCCCTGCGGGGTGTCCTGCTGGTCGGCGCCTACCGGCAGTCCGAAGTCGACCACACCCATCCACTCGCGGCGATGTTCTCCCGCTGGGAGAACGCACCCCTCGCGCCCCGGCAGCTGCGCCTGGAGAACCTGCGGCCGGTGGACCAGTACACCCTCGTCGGCGACATCCTGCGGCTGGAACCCCAGGAGGCCCAGCGCCTGGCCCACGAGATCGACACCCGGGCGCACGGCAACCCGTTCGACACCGTCGAACTGATCAACGCGCTGCGCACCGACGGCATCCTGCACTGCGACGAACACGGCTGGCACTGGGATCCGGCGGCCCTGCGCGGGCACGTCCGCAGCGGTGACGTGCTGGACGTCCTCACCGCCCGCATCGACCGGCTGACCGCCGCCACCGGCGAACTCCTGACGATCATGGCCTGTCTCGGTGGCGAGGTCGCCCTCCCGGTCCTCGCGGTCGCCGCCGACCGGCCCGCCGGCGAGGTCGAAGCAGACCTGCGGGCGGCCCTGGAGGACGGGCTGCTGGTGATGAGCCTGGAGGAGCAGAGCCTGCGGTTCCGGCACGACCGGATCCAGCAGGCCGCCTTCGCCCGCGGGGCCGCCGCCCTGCACCTGCCGGTCGCCCGGCGCCTGGTCGGCGTGCCGGAACTGGCCGGCACCGCCGCCGAACAGTACCTGGCCGCCGACACCGCACCCGCCGACGACACCGAACGGGGCCGGATCGTCGAGCTGTACCGCGCGGCGGCCGGAGCGGCCCGGCTGACCAGCAACCAGCCGCTGCGGGAACGCTACCTGCGCGCGGCCCGGACCCTGGTCCCGCCGTCGGACACCAGCACCCTCGCCGACCTGATCGCCGAACAGCACACCGTGCTCTACACCCTCGGCCGCCTGGACGAGGCCGACGAGGCCTTCGCCTGGCTCAAACGGCACCGCCCCGACCCGCTGGTCAACTGCGATGCGGTGTGCGCCCAGATCGCCAGCCTCACCATCCGGCGCCTCGCCGGCGAAGCCGTCGCACTCGGCCTGGCCGAACTGCGGGAACTCGGACTGGAACTGCCCGGTCCCGACCGCCTCGGCGCCGAGATCGACCAGGGCATCGACACCATGTACCGATGGCTCGCCGCCAGCACCCTGGATCAGGAGCTGCGGCGTCCCGAACCGGCCGACGCCCGGCTGGCCGCCCGGGCCCGCATCATCAACCGGATGATCCCGCCCGCCTTCTTCTCCGAACAGATCCCGGTGATGGCGTGGATGATCGGCCAGGCCGTCGGCATGTGGGCCGAACACGGGCCGACCGCGTCACTGGTCGGGCCACTCGCCCACCTCGGCTTCGTGATCATCCCGATGCGCGACGACCATGCCGCCGCGAACCAGGCGATCGGTCGGGTGCTCGCGGTCAGTGAGGACCGGGCCTGGGAACCCGACACGTCACAATGCCGGTTCCTGTACGCCCTCTCCACCGGACACTGGTTCCAGCCGCTGGAACAGAGCCTGCGGCAGGCCCGGCTCGCCCGGGAAGGACTGGTGCGGGCCGGTGACCCGCTCAACGCGGTCTTCACCTTCTACATCACCGCGCCCAACGCGCTGGACTGCACGCCCACCATCGAAGGCTTCCGCGCGATCATCGAGGACGCCATCGCGTTCGCCACCCGCACCGCCAACGATCACATCGTCGCCATGCTCCTGCCGTACCGCCAGATCGTGCGGGCACTCTGCGGGCAGACCGAATCCGTCCTCGACGACGCCGGGTTCGAACACCTGCGCTACCTGGCGGAGATGGCACCCAACCCCACCGCGATCGGCTTCTACCACATCAACCGTGGTGTCCTCGGCCTGATCACCGGGGACCGGGAACTCGCCGCCGAGTCCAGTGAGGGCGCGCTGGCGGTCGACGCCTACACCGAGGTCAACTATGTCAAAGTGCTGTCCGTACTGATCCACGGCATCAGCCTGGCCGACCGGATCCGGGCGTCGGGCGCCCTCGATCTCCTCCCCGAGCTGGACCGCCAACGGGCCTGGATGTCGGCGCGTGCGGCGCAGATCCCGGAGAACGTCACCCACCTGGCCCACCTGCTCGACGCGGAACGGGCCTGGGCCGCCGGCGACCTCGGGGCGGCCATCGCCGGTTACGACGCGGCCCGCACCACCGTGACCCGGGTGGAACGGCCCTGGCACCGCGCGGTCATCGCGGCCCGGGCCGCCGAGTTCCACACCGCCCACGGCGCCCCGATGCTAGCCCTGCACCTGCGCGCCGAATGCCGGCAGGCGCTGACCCGGTGGGGCGCCACCGGCACCGCCGCGAAACTGCTCGCCGACTGGCCCGCGATCGCCGACCTGGACCGGGCGGCCACCCCCGCCAAGTCCCGCGCCGAATCACTGGACCTGCTGGCCGTGGTCCGGGCCGGGCAGGCACTCAGCGGCGAGACCGAACTCGTCCGGCTCCGTGAACGGGTCGGCGACGTCCTCGGCGCCCTGGCCGGAGCCGACCGGGTGCTGATGGCCGTCCACGACGAGACCACCGTCGAGTGGCTGCTGCCCGGCCCCGACGGCGCCGACATCACCCTCGCCCAGGCCGGCGCCCGCGGGCTGCTCCCGCTGGCCGCCGTCCGCTACGCCCAGCGCACCGGCGAACCGCTCACCATCGACGACGTGACCAACCACGAACTCTGCACCCGGGAGAGCTACGCCGACACCCACCAGCGCAGCTCCCTGCTGATCGTGCCGATCACCAGCCACGGCACCCAGCGGGCCCTGCTGGTGCTGGAGAACAGCCTGGCCCGGGGCGCGTTCACGGTCAGCCGGCTGGAAGCCGTCCAGCTCATCGCCGGGCAGCTCACCGTGGCCATCGACAACGCGCTGCTGTACGCCTCCCTGGAACGCAAGGTCACCGAACGCACCGAGGCCCTGGAGAACGCCCGGCAACAACTGGAGATCCTCACCGTCACCGATGCCCTCACCGGCCTGGCCAACCGCCGCCACCTGGAGGATTCCCTGGAGACCGAATGGCGGCGCCGCCTGCGGTCCGGGATGCCGCTGGCCATCGCCATGCTCGACGTCGACCATTTCAAGAAGTACAACGACCGGTACGGCCACCCGGCCGGCGACGAATGCCTGCGGCGGGTGGCCGCCACCATCGGCACACACACCCGCTCCACCGACCTCGCCGCCCGCTACGGCGGCGAGGAGTTCTGCATCGTGATGGCCGACACCGACCTGGACGCGGCAGCGGCCACCGCCGAACGGGTCCGGTTCATGGTCGCCGCCCTGGGCATCGAACACGCCGGCTCACCATCCGG
>DATMVU010000770.1:0-2121 GCA_035562875.1 Actinoplanes sp.
GACACAGACCTGGTCCAGCGCCTCGGCGAAGGCGGTCACCTCGGAGGTGCCGTCGAGCTTGCCGCGATGCTTGAGGCCACCGGTCCAGGCGAAGATCGAGGCGATCGGGTTGGTGCTGGTCTTCTCGCCCTTCTGCCACTGCCGGTAGTGCCGGGTGACGGTGCCGTGGGCGGCCTCGGCCTCGACGGTGTTGCCGTCCGGGGTCATCAGCACCGAGGTCATCAGACCGAGCGAGCCGAAGCCCTGCGCGACGGTGTCGGACTGCACGTCACCGTCGTAGTTCTTGCAGGCCCAGACGTAGCCGCCCTCCCACTTCATCGCGGCGGCGACCATGTCGTCGATCAGCCGGTGCTCGTAGGTGATGCCGGCTTCCTTGAAGGTCTCCGCGAACTCGGTCTCGAAGACCTCGGCGAACAGGTCCTTGAACCGGCCGTCGTAGGCCTTCAGGATGGTGTTCTTGGTCGACAGGTAGACCGGGTAGTTGCGGGCCAGGCCGTACCGGAACGAGGCGCGCGCGAAGTCGCGGATCGACTCGTCGTAGTTGTACATCGCCATGCCGACGCCACCGGCCGGGAAGTCCGTGACCAGGAACTCCATCGGCTCGGAACCGTCAGCCGGGGTGAAGGTGACGGTCATCTTGCCGGCGCTCGGCGCGACGAAGTCGGTCGCCTTGTACTGGTCGCCGTGGGCGTGCCGGCCGATGATGATCGGCTTGGTCCAGCTCGGCACCAGACGCGGCACGTTGCTCATGATGATCGGCTCACGGAAGACCACACCGCCGAGGATGTTGCGGATCGTGCCGTTCGGCGACCGCCACATCTTCTTGAGCCCGAACTCCTCGACCCGCGCCTCGTCCGGCGTGATCGTGGCGCACTTGACGCCGACGCCGTGCCGCTTGATGGCGTTCGCCGCGTCGATCGTGACCTGGTCGTCGGTCTCGTCCCGGTACTGGATCGACAGGTCGTAGTACTCCAGCTCGACATCCAGGTACGGCAGGATGAGCTGCTCACGGATCTGCTTCCAGATGATCCGGGTCATCTCGTCGCCGTCGATCTCGACGACCGGGTTCTTGACCTTGATTTTCGCCATCGGCCGGCGCTCCTCTCCCGAAACACATGCTTAGCAGTACGAGCGTACTGCCCGCCCACCGGAGATCGCCGGGCGGCCCCGCTCTACCATCCCAGGCCCGGCCGACTGGATACCCCGTTTTAGCATCTAGCGGTGATCGCCGATGTCTTGTGGGAGCGCCACCGCTGGTGGGCCGTGGCCCTGGTCGTCTCGCTGATGCTCGGGCTGTTCCTGACCGCGGGATACTCCGTGGAAGCCCTGGTCATCGTGTCCCGCTGGGCCACCGGTGGCCACCTCGGGGCGATGGCTGTGATCGGCTGGCTGTGCTATTTCGCGCCGTTCGGCCTGCTCTGGGTGGTCCTGCTGCGACCCGAACGCGGCGGCAGCCTCGCGCTGTTCCTGCTGATCCTGCTCACACCGGTCACCGTGGCCTGTTTCCCGGGCGGCTACAACGAGACCCTCGCCGAAGCCGTCACCGGGCCCGGTGGCGCCGCCTTCGTGGCCGGGGCACGCAACGGCGGACTGGGCGGGCTGCTCCCGTCGGTGCTGGTGCCGTTCGTGGTCTTCAACGAGAACCTGCGCACCCGGTTCGGTGACCGGGCCCTGCGCCTGATGATGATCGCGCCGGTGGTGACCGTCCTGATCGCGACTATGACCGCCGCGGTGGTCCTGGCCCCATGAAAAAAGCCGGGGCGACGGACGCCCCGGCTTCTTACTGGACGATCAGAGACTCGCGACGTCCGCCTGCTTGGCCCGGACCGCCTCGGCGGCCTCCTTCAGGCCGGCGATCTCGGAGTCGGTCAGCTTGTCCTCGACGACCTTCTTGATGCCCTGGGCACCCAGCTCAGCCTCGACACCCAGGTAGACGCCGGAGATGCCGTACTCCCCGTCGACCCAGGCACACACCGGCAGCACCACGCCGGAGTCCTCGGCGACGGCCTTCGCCATCCGGGCCGCGGCGGCCGACGGGGCGTAGTAAGCCGAACCGGTCTTCAGCAGCGCCACGACCTCGGCGCCGCCGTTCCGGGTCCGGACCACCAGCTCCTCGATCTT
>DATMVU010000771.1:0-9909 GCA_035562875.1 Actinoplanes sp.
GAGCCCCGCCCACCCGAGCAGGCTCGCCGCCGCCGCCACGAACCCGATCTGGGCCAGCCCGAGATCCATTGCGGGCTGCCCCGGAGACTCCACCACCAGATCGTGCCCGAGCACCGGATCCCCGATCATCCAGACCAGAACAGTGGCGAGAACCGCCCCGACGACCACGAGCGCACGTTTTCCAGCCTGCATCGCGATAACTCCTTGATTCCATCGATTGTTGAGGTGGTCAAGTAAGTTGGGAGCCTAATGTAGATACTTGAGCAACTCAACAATCGAGGCGACGTATCATCGGCGACATGAGCGACCCGCTGGTGCCCGAGCTGACCGACCTTGTTTTTCAGGCGGCGGGCTTGCTCCGAAACGGCTTCAACGAGATCGCGGCCGACCTGGGACTCACCGCGGCCCAAGGGCTGGCCCTGGTCCACCTGCGCGGCCGGGCCCCGATGCGGGAACTCGCCGAAATCATGAGCTGCGACGCCTCCAACATCACCGGCATCGTCGACGGCCTGGAGAGGCGGGGCCTGGTCACCCGTCAGACCGCCCCCACCGACCGCCGTATCAAACACGTCGTCCTGACCGACGAGGGCCTCTACTGTCAGAACCGCCTGACCACCGAGGCGAACAACCGAGCAGCCGCCCTGTTCGCAGTCCTCGGCGCCGACCGCAGGCGACTGAACGACCTCCTAACCGCGGTGGTCCATCAGGGCAGATGAACCGCGGCGGCCCGTCAACGCGGTGAACCGCGGAGCTCTGTCAGGGCAGGTGAACCGCGTCGGTCCGTCAATCGCGGTGAACCGGGGCGGTCTGTTAGAGCAGGTGAACCGGGTGGTCCACCAATGCGATGAACCGGGACCGTCCGCCAGAGCAGGTGACCGGGGCCGTCCGTCAGGGCAGCTGACTGCGGTCGTCCGTCAGAGCAGGTGACCGCCGGTCCCGGAAATGTTCGCCCGCCGCCGGTGTGAACATCAGGATGCAGGCGCCGATGACCGCGGTGACGTGTACGACCCGGCTGAGCCCGAACAGGAGATCGACCACCCCGGACTCCTGGATCACCGCGACCGGCAAGCCGCCCCGCGCCACCCAGAGCAGCGGGCTGACCACCATCGACAGGGTGCCCAGCACACCGAGTGTCAGGAGCAGCGCCCACCGGGCCCACCCCCCCCGCCCGGCCACCATCCGCTGCACCACCAGTGCCGCCGCCACGAACACCACGGCCCGCACGGCGACCCCGGTCACCGCACCGTCCTCCACCCGCCCGGCGGCGACCACCAGAGCCGTCTCGAACACGCCCGCCCCGATAGCGGCGAACCACAGCGCACGGGCCCCGCGTACCGGCCCTGGAACCTGTTGTCCTTCTCCCATGCCGGGATCGTCCGCCCGCCCGGCACTCGTGGACCATCCTGCCGGCCCCCGGCTTCTCCCGGGGTCCAGCACCACCCCGGATTGACAGCGCGGGCACAGCGCGGGCACAACGGCATCCTCGGTTCACCGGAAATTCTGGGTGTCGTCCCGATGAACTGTTACGAAGGGTGACCCCTGATGCCGCCGTACACGCTGTCCCGCCGTTCTTTCGGTGCCGCTCTCGCCGGGGTCGTCGGCCTCGTCGCTCTCGGAGCCTGTGCCGAGGACTCGGCGTCGGCGGGGGGTTCGACGACGGCCACCGCCGGTAGTGGGCTGTTCGACGCGACGCAGGTGCACGACATCGAGTTCACCTTCGAGCAGGCCGATTACGACGCGATGGTGGACGCCTATCTGGCGTCGAGCGACAAGAAGTGGATCGAGGCCACGGTCACCATCGACGGGTCGAAGTTCGAGAAGGCGGGGCTGCGGCTGAAAGGCAACTCGACGCTGCGCGGGCTGACCAAGGCCGGTGCCACCGCCAGCACGGAGAGTGACAATCGCGGCGGCGGTGGCGGGCCGGGTGGGAGCCTGTCGTCGGACAAGCCTCAGGACCTGCCGTGGATGGTACGACTGGACAAGTACGTCGACGGTCAGGCTCTCGGCGACTACTCGGAGTTCGTGGTCCGGTCCAACAACTCGGAGTCGGCACTGAACGAGGCGGTCGCCTTGGAACTGCTGGGGGTGGCCGGCCTGGCCACGCAGAAGTCGGTGTCGACGCGGCTGAGTGTGAACGGCGGCGACGAGGTGCTGCGCCTGATCATCGAGAACCCGTCGGACCAGTGGGACGCGGCCAACTTCAGCGGTGCCGGCATCCTCTACAAGGCGGAGGCGAACGGCGACTACAGCTACCGCGGTGACACCGCCGAGGACTACACCGACGTCTTCGATCAGGAGTCCGATTCGGACAACGTGAACTTCGCGCCGCTCGCCGCGTTCCTCAAGTTCATCAACCAGTCCGATGACGCCACGTTCGGCTCCGACCTGGGCAAGCACCTGGACACCGGGGCGTTCGCCACCTACCTGGCCTTCCAGGAGCTGATCAAGAACTCGGACGACATCGACGGGCCGGGCAACAACTCGTACCTGCGTTACACGACCAGCAAGGATCAGTTCACCGTGGTCGCCTGGGACCACAACCTGGCATTCGGTGGCATGGGCGGTGGCGGCGGCAACCGCGGCGGTGGCGGCCAGCAGCCCCCGAACGGTGGCGCGATGCCCTCCGGAGCGCCCCAGCAGCAGGGCGACGGCGGCCAGGCCCAGGGTGGTGGCCAGGCCCAGGGTGGTGGCCAGCAGCAGGGGAACCGGGGTGGCGGCGGCCGGATGGGCGGTAAGAGCAACATCCTGGTGACCAGGTTCAACGCGAACACCACGTTCAAGAAGGCGTACGAGACCGCGCTCACCGATCTCAAGGCCAGCCTCTACACCAGTGGTAAGGCCGCCGAGATCCTGCAGACCCGGGCCGCGGTCCTGACCGCGAAGGCGTCCGATCTGGTCAGCGCCGACACGATCACCAGCGAGGCCGACGGCATCAAGGCCAACTTCTCCTGAAAGGCGACGGTCAGGACCGGTCGGTCTCCCGCTGATCCGCGGCGATCACCTCGGTGAGCCGGGTCAGGAAGTCCAGCACGACCGCCTTCTCCGCCTCGGGGAGGGCGGAGCAGACCTCGTCGAACCGGCGGATGATCGGGGCCCACGCCGCCACCGACGCCTGCCGGGCGACGGCGGTCTCGGTGATCGTCACCCGGCGGCGGTCGACGGTGTCCCGGGTGCGGACCACGTGCCCGGAGCGTTCCAGACGGTCGATCAGGAGGGTGGCCGAGGCGGTGCGGATGCCGAGCTGGGCGGCGAGTTCGGTGGCGCCCATCGGTCCGTGCTGCACGAGCAGGCCGATGGCGGACATGTCGGTGGCGTTCATGCTCATCCGGGCCGCCATCCGCCCGGCCAGCTCCCGTGAACTGCCGATCATGTCGCGCACGGCCAGGGTCACGGGGTCGAGACCGGTGAACGCCTGGCTCAGATCTTCCTGCATGGCAGTTATTTCACCATGCCTTGCAACTAGGCAGGTTGATAGCTAGTTTCCCTAGGTGTCCTGCGATGACCTCCTCCAACAGCATGTCCGGCTGCTGCTGGAGGCACCGTTCCGTGCCGAGACCGACCGCAGACGGCGCGCCGAGGAGATCCACCGGACCGGCCGCCGGGTGGTCGAGGGGGTGCTGTCCACCGGCACCGGCTGGGAGTTGCGGGACTGGCTCACCGGCGCGACGATCCTCCGCGGCGACGACGGCCCGGCCGGGCTGGCCGCCGCCCTGACCGGCCACTTCGACGCCGACGACCTGTTCACCGAGATCACCGAGCCGCTGACGCCCGGCATCCCGCCGTCGCTCGGCCAGGCGATCGAGGAGTGGCTGTTCGCCGCGTCCACCCCCGATCAGGACATCGCCGACTTCATCGGCTGGCCGGTCGGGGTGGTCCGGGAGCATCGATGATCTCCCGCAGGGCGTCCAGCACCGCACGGACCGGCGCCCGGTGCAGGGTCTCCGGCCGGGCCAGCACGTCGATCTGCCGGGCCGCCGCAAGATCGGCGAGTGGTTTCCGGACCAGGCGAGGATCTTCGATCGTGGTACGGCCGGGCAACAGCGCCAGTGCCTCCCCGGCAGCCACCACCGACCCGGCCACTGCGAAGTCGTTGATCCGGTGCCGGATGTCGAGCGGCCGTCCCGCCGCCGCAGCGATCGCCGTCAGGAGGCCCTCCAGGGGGAATCCGTCGTGCACACTCAGCCACGGCCAGGCCGCGACCTCCACCGACCGCAGCGGGTCGCGCCCGGCGAGCGGGTGATCCGCGGACATCGCGACGTACAACGGCTCGCTGAGCAGCGGGATCACCGTGAGCCGGCCGCTCGGCCAGGGTGGGCTGTGCGCCAGCCGGTGCGCGATGACCAGATCGTAGTCACCGACCAGGGCCGGGAAGTCGGCGTGCGCCACGTCCTCGTCCGAGCAGCGCACCGTCGGCATCCGGGCGATCAACGGCGGGAACCAGGTGAGGGCGGCACTGTGGAACGCCGCAACGGTCACCGGCACGCCCGGATCGTCCAGGTGTTCGCCGACGGCGCGGGCCGCCCGGTCCAGCGCGGTCATCACCTCGACGGCCGCCGCGGCGAGGGCCCGCCCGGCCCCGGTCAGCACCAGCCGGCGGCCCCGGCGCTCGGTCAACGGCACCCGCGCCGACCGTTGCAACACGTTGAGCTGCTGCGACACTGCCGACGGCGTGATGTGCAGGGCCCGCGCCACGGCGGCGACACTGCCCCGCTCACCCAGCTCGCGCAGCAGCCTGAGGTGATGCGGATCCATTAGGCCCCACTACATCGTCGATTCACCAGTTGCCGTCTTGTCTACCGTATCGCCCGGCCCGAGGATCTTCCTGTGATGGGAGACCTACTACTGCTGGCCGTGGCGGCCGTCTGGGGCAGCAGCTATCTGGCGGCCAAGACCCTGGTGATCGCCGGGGGAGTACTGCTCGTGCTGGCGTTGCGCTATCTGGTGTCGGCGGCCGTCCTGCTGCCGTTGATGCTCCGGCGCCGCCCCGGCCGCCGCGAACTCGGCACCGGGATCCTGCTCGGCTGCACCCAGGCCACGGTGCTGGCCCTGGAGACCTACGGCGTGTCGATGACCAGCGCCACCAACGCCGGTGTGCTGATCAGCCTGACCATCCTGATCACCCCGTTGCTGCAGGGTGGCCTGCCGGCCCGGTTCTTCGCCGCCGCCGGTGTCGCCACCCTCGGCGTGACCCTGCTGGTGGCCGGGCCCGGACTGCGTACGCCCAATCTCGGTGACGTCCTCATGCTGCTCGCCGCACTGGTCCGCGCCGCGCATGTGACACTCTCCGGCCGGCTCAGCCGGCCCGAATACGACACGGTCACCCTGACCACTCTGCAGACGGTGGTCGGTGCGATCGTGTTCAGCGCCGCAGCCTGGCCGCTGGCGGCCGGCCACCTGGGTCCCGCCGAGTGGGCGGGCGTGCTGTACCTGGCGCTGGGCTGCAGCGTGTTCGCGTTCCTGGTCCAGCTGTGGGCGATCCGCCGCACCTCCCCGGCTCGCGCCAGCCTCCTGCTCGGCACCGAACCGGTGTGGGCGGTCCTGATCGGTGTCGGACTCGGCGGCGAACACCTGACCCCGCTGGCGGTGGCCGGCATCGTGCTGGTGCTGGCCGGTACGTTCTGGGGTCAGCGTGTCGAACGCGACGTCCGGATCTCCAGGGCCCGCACCACGGCCGCCATGTCCTCGGTCCCGTGACCGGCTCGGACGGTCTCCGCGTACAACTCCCGGCAGGCCTCCAGCAACGGCGCCGCGATGCCCTGGCGCCGGGCCGCCCCGACGATCAGCTCGTTGTTGTAGAGCACGTCGCCGACCGCCGCCTGCACCCCGAAATCCCGGTCCCGCAGCTTCCGCCCCTTGGCGCCCTCGACCACACTCGCCATCGGCCCCGCATCCAGCACGGCCAGCAACGTCCCCGGGTCGAGTCCGTGCGCCCCCGCGAAATGGAACGCCTCGGCCAGCCCGGTGACCATGCTGATCAGGTAGGTGTTGACGGCCAGCTTCATCAGCAGCGCCCCCGGTACCTCTCCACACGGCACGATCTCCCGGCACATCGGCCGCAACATCGCCGCGACCCCTGCCGTATCCCGTCCGGCAGCCTCGGCCTTCGCGGCGTTTCCGATGGTCGCCCGGTCCTCCGCGCCGTCCCCGGTGGCCGCCGCCTCGGTCGGTGCTCCGGCGATCATCACCACCAGGTCGCCGGTCTCCGCCGGGCCGCGCGACCCCGAGACCGGAGCCTCCACGTACGCCCCACCCGCGGCCCTGACATCAGCGGCGAGCCCCGCCGAGTAGTCCGGCGCGGTGGTCCCCATGTGCACGACCGTCCGCCCGCCGACCAGCTCCGCGAAACGCGCGCTTCCACGTCCCAGCAGTTCGTCGATCACCCGGTCGTTCGCCAGCATCAGAATGACGGTGTCCGCGCCCCGGAACACCTCTCCCACGTCCCCGGCGACTGTCGCACCGGCCGCCCGCAGCGGTTCAGCCCGCTCCGGATTCCGATTCCACACGATCAATTCAGTCCCGGCCCGGGCCAGATTGAGCGCCATCGGCTGCCCCATCACCCCGAGCCCGACGAATCCCACGGTCATACCCTCGACGCTACGGCCCCGCCGGCCTTGCCTGAGCGGCCAATTCCCGGGTTCTGGCCACGGCGGTCCGCGATCGTCCCGCAGACCTCTGCTCGATTGCTGTGGGTGCGGATGTCACATCCTGGCCCGGCGCGCTGGACACCTTCGAACTCGGTCGATCGACCACCTCTCGACCTCGCCGCCGGGTGGCGGGTGAGCCAAGATCCACAATGGGGCGTCTGTCGGGCCTCGGTAGCCGTCCCGCGGGCCTTGACCTTGGTGGATCAGCCACCGATTCCGGTGGTCAGCCGACCATGATCGGTGTGGGCCGCTGATCTTGGTCGGGCGGCCGCCGAAATCGGTGGTCGGCTCACCGAGATCTGCGGAAGGAGCGGTCGGCCAGTCGGGGACATGCACCCGCTGCGGTCAAGGCGAAGCTTCCGCGGTGTCGGCTGAAGCCGGCTGTTCCGGTTTCTGCGGGCCCAGGCAGGAGCGCATGTGCGGGGCGGCGGCCATCAGCAGCTGGCGGCCGATCGTGGTGAGCTGGCCGACCTGTTCCGGGGTGAGCGCCTCGAAGACCAGGCGGCGGGCCTCGCGCACGTGAGCGGGGGCGGCGGCGGCGATCGCGTCCCAGCCGGAGTCGGTCAGGACCGCCCACACGCAGCGGGCCTCGGTGGCCGACTCCATGTTGCGGCGTTCGACCCAGCCGTGCTTCTCCAGCCGGGCGACGGCGTGGGAGAGGCGGGACGGGGAGCCGGCGGCGAGGTGGGCGAGGTTTCCCATCCGGACCGCCCGGCCCGGTGCCTCGGACAGCGACGAGAGGATCGCGTACTCGAAGAAGTTCATCCCGGAGTCGCGCTTGAGCTGGGCGTCGATGGCCGGTGGCAGGGTGGTGAGCACGGAGATCAGGGCTCTCCAGGCGGCGGATTCGTCGGTGGAGAGCCAGGGGACGGGTGTGCTGTCACTCACGGATCAGAAGAATACGCGATGGGTGACTTGAATGTTCAACATGAGACGTGGCACTCTCCTGTTGAACATTCAAGAGCGAAGGGAATCCCCATGGCCATCCTGCGTATCGACGCGAGCATTCTCGGCCCCAACTCCGCGAGCACCGAACTCGCCGACCTGGTCGAGAAGGAGCTCGGCGGCGTGCAGGTCAAGCGCCGGCACCTCGGTGCCGACCCGCTGCCCGCGGACGCCTGGGCCACCGCCATCCAGGCCGCCTACGTGCCCGCCGACCAGCGCAGCGACGCCCACCACAGCGCCGTCGCCCTCGCCGGTGAGCTGGCCGACGAGCTGCGCAACGCCGACGCCGTGATCCTGGCCCTGCCGTTCTACAACTACGGCGTCTCCCAGCACGCCAAGACCTGGATCGACCTGGCCATCGCCGGCGGCGAGAACGGCGAGAAGCTCCTCGACGGCAAGCCCGCCGTCGTCGTCACCACCCGCGGTGGCGCCTACGGCCCCGGCACCCCGCGCGAGGGCTGGGACCACAACACCGACTACCTGCGCCGCCTCGTCGGCGACGTCTGGGGTGCCGACGTCACCCTGATCGAGCGCGAGTTCACCCTGGTCGGCCAGAACCCGGCCCTCGACCAGTTCAAGGACCTCGCCGCCGAGATGCGCAACTCCGCGTACGAGGCGTGCGCCACCGCCGGCCGCACCCTGGCCGCCCGCGCCTGACCAGCTCTTACGGCCGGGCGCCGCGCCTGACCCGCTTTCGGGCCGGGCGCCGCGCCTGACCGGCTCTTAGGGCCGGGCGCCTCGCTTGACCCGCTCTGCGGGGCGGGCGCCGAGCCCGGCCCGAACCTAAACTGCCCGGATGCCCCGGCTGATTCTGCTGAACGGCCCACCCGCATCCGGCAAATCCACGATCGCCCGGATGTTCGCCGACCGCCACCCGCTCGCGCTGAACCTCGACATCGACCGCATCCGCGACCTGATCGGCGACTGGCGCGCCCACTTCGGCCCGGCCGGGCTGCTGGCCCGCGACATCGCCCTGGCCGCCGCACGAACCCATCTGACCAGCGGGTACGACGTGGTGGTCCCGCAACTGCTGTACCGCCCCGGCTTCATCGAACAGCTCGCGGCGCTCGCCTCGTCCGCCGGCTGCACGTTCCACGAGGTGGTCCTGGTGGACAGCCGCGACAACGCGCTCCAGCGATGCGCCGACCGCGACGGCGAGGACGCCCCGAGCCCGGAAGAACTGGGCATCATGTACGAGCGTCTGATGGCCCTGATGGCGACCCGCCCAGCCGCCCGCTCCGTCCCCAGCCGCAACGGCGACCCGGAACAGACCTACCGCGACGTCATGGCAGCCCTGAACGACCCCACCTCCCTGGCATGAGCCCAGCCGCCTTCGCCGTTGTTCCACGGATACGGTTCCGCCGGCTGTCCGGGAGTGTGGCTGCGCCACCGCCTGGGACGGTGCCGCCCAGGAAAACACTGTTCCCGGGCGACAGGTGCGCCTGGTTAGCTAGGTGGCCATCTTCTGGACGGCAGATGGTTGCCGAGGTCGAGGTGTTCGCCGAGCAAGTCTTCCGGCCCGTCGAGGTCGTAGTCGAGCGGGCTTCGGTGAGGAAATCGCTGAACGACTGCGTTACGCCGCTACGCACGAAACGTTGTGATCCGCCCTTTGCCGAGGGCGTGGATCAGGCCGTCTTGTCCGGCGGACAACCGGTCGATGCGGGGCAGTACCCGTGCGGCAGTGCTGTGGCCGCCGGATCGGTCGACGGCCACGAGTGAACCATCGGTGAAGGCGAACCAGGCCCGGCCCGCGGTCCGGGTCACAGCGACGACAGCCCTGGACGACGGGGTCTCGACTTCGGTGACGATTTCACGGTCCAGGTCGACGACGGTGATCCCGGCATCGTCGGCCAACCACAGGGTCTGATCGTCCAGCAGCGGCGGGAACGCCCGGATGTCGCGGGTATGCCGCCACAACATCCGCACGCCGTGTACCGGGTCGAACTCCACGACCGTACGGGAGCCGCTGACGAACGTGATCCGGCCGTCGCCGCTGACACGGTAACCCGCGCCGCCGTCAGGGAAGCGGATCGGCGCAGGCAGTGGCCATTCGGCGACAGCGGTACCGGAGGCGGCCACCACCAGCAGCGCGGGACGGTCGGTACCCGCGACCAGCACCGCATGGTCATCGCCGTCTTGCTCCGTCCGCAACCGGACCGGCAGGGGCCAAGCCGAGGGGCCGATACCGGCCAGCGCCGCTTTGTCGAACGGCAGGCGATCACCGCTGATCAGGGAGACCCGCATCAACGGCCGGTATCCGCGCCAGCCGCCCAGAAAGACCACGCCGCCGCTGACGGTGACGTGATGGTGCAGGTCCAGG
>DATMVU010000772.1:0-3684 GCA_035562875.1 Actinoplanes sp.
CCGGCGGCCAGGCCATCGACCCGGCGGTCTTCACCGACACCGACGGCCGGTCCTACCTGTACTGGGGTCAGGGCGTGTGCCGGGTCGCGCCCCTCAACAGCGACATGACGAGCTACGACCCCTCCCAGGTACGCACGATCACGCCCAGTGGCTACAACGAGGCCCCGTTCGTCCTCAAACGCAACGGCACCTACTACCTGATGTGGTCGGAGAACGACACCCGCAGCGAGGACTACCGGGTCGCGTACGCCACCGGCACCTCGCCCCTGGGCCCGTGGACGAATCGCGGTGTCGTCCTCCAGAAGCGTCTCGACCTGGGAATCAAGGGCACCGGTCACCATTCGGTCGTGCAGGTCCCCGGAACCGACACCTGGTACATCGCCTACCACCGCTTCGCCGTCCCGGCCGGCGACGGCACCAACCGGGAGACCGCCGTCGACCGTCTCGAATTCAACACCGACGGCACCATCCGCCCGATCGTCCCGACCCTCTGAGGGCGACCGGTCACGCGGCCCGGGTCCAGTCGCCGGTGTTCCAGCGGAGGCGGTGCGGCGGGACTCCGGCTGCGGTCAGCAGGTGGGCCAGGCCGGGTGACGTGTTGTCGACGAACAGCGTCACGTGGTGGTCGTCGCCCACGTCGCAGGCGGCGGCCAGGGCGCCCAGGTTGAGCGGGTCCAGCTCGTGGACGTCGGCCAGATCGAGGACGAGGCGCAGCGGGCGGGTGTGCAGGATGGCCAGGATCAGGGCCTGCCGCAGCCGGAGTGCGTCGTCGGCGTCCAGGTCGCCGTGCGGGTGGATGACCAGGGTGCCGTCGGGGTGAGTGTTGACGTCGACCGTGCTAGCGCTCATGGCGAACGCCTCCCGTTCACCGGACCGACTCGGTGCGTTAACGGTACGGTCCGAGTCGCCGGGCTGTCGAGAGTTCCGGCTGCTCACAGCTTATCCATAGACTTCCGGCAGGACGCCCGCACGGCGACGGTGCCCACCCGTGAACGAGTGGGCACCGCCGTACCGCCGAATGGTCTTAGATCTTGCCGGTGCCCGCGCCGGCCGTGACGGTGGCCTTGACGGTGTTGTTGGCCTCCGGGGTGTAGGAGTAGGGGATCGCCGCGACGCTGGCGCCGTTGCGGACCTGCTCGGTACCCGAGTTGACCTTGTAGTTGTTGAGGACCTTGATGTTGCCGGAGTCCGAATCACCCGTCTGGGTGACCGTCGGGTTGGCGACGTTCTCGAAGTAGTTGCGCTCGACGTAGACGCCGGCGTTCTCGGTCGAGGCCACCCCGTAGGACCCGATGTTGCTGTAGTAGTTGTTCAGCACGTGCACCGGGTTCGCGAACCGGACCCGCGGGTGCCGCTGGCCGGTGCCCTCGAACCAGTTGTGCACGTAGGTGACGCGCAGCTTCCCGGTGTCCTGGGAGGCGTTGTCGTCGCTGTGGCCCAGCAGCATCGACTTGTCGTGGTTGTGCAGCCGGTTCCACGAGACGGTGATGTAGTCCGAACCGCGCTTGATGTCGATCAGGCCGTCATAGCCGCTGGCCAGGTCGTTGTGGTCGATCCAGATGTTGGTCGACCCCTCCTGCACGTTGATCGAGTCGTCGCTGGCGTTGCGGAACACCAGGTTGCGCAGGATCACGTTGCGCACGCTGGACAGGTTCAGGCCGCCGCCGGTGATGCCGGAGCCGGAGCCGACGCCGATCACCGTCTTGTTGGAGGCGACGCTGTACATGCCGGAGATGGAGATCAGGCCGGACACCCGGACGGTCTGTGACGTGCTGGAACTCAACGCCGACTTGAGGGCCGACGCGGAGGTCACGGTGACCACTGTGGATGCCGAACCGCCCGAGGTTCCGCCGTTGAGGCTGGCGAAGCCGACCGGGCTGTTCTCGTAGGCCAGGGCCGGGGACGGGGTGGCGACGGCCAGGCCGCCCGCGGCGAGGACTCCGGCGGAGAGTGCGGCCAGGACGGTACGGCGACGGTACGAGTTGGACATTTCGGGGATCCCTTTCCGTTGGGGGACGGATGCATGGGTATCGGAGGCGCCTGGGGATACCCGCCAGCGCACGGGCGGCTCGGTGGGTCCGGCCGTACGCTGCGGGTAAGCGCTTTCCTCGGCCGACGTTAAGCGCTGCAATCGACATCTGTCAATGACATATTCGGGTTGCGGCTCCGGGCGGGCACAATGCGGGGATGGCGAAGAAGATGACCGAGGCCGAGATCCGCGACTTCCTCACGGCCGGCACCAGGACCGGAAAACTGGCCACCGTACGGGCCGACGGGTCCCCGCACGTGGTACCGATCTGGTTCGTCCTCGACGGCGACGACCTGCTGTTCAACACCGGCGCCGACACCGTCAAGGGCAAAGCCCTGGCCCGGGACGGCCGGGTCGCGATCTGCGTCGACTCCGAGGACCCGCCGTTCGCGTACGTCACCGTCCGCGGCACCGCCACCCTCAGCACCGACGTGCCGGCGATGCTGCCCTGGGCCACCGCCATCGCACACCGCTACATGGGCGCCGACCTCGCCGGACAGTACGGCACCCGCAATGCCGTCGACGGCGAACTACTGGTCCGGGTACGCATGGAGAAGCTCAGCGGATTCACCGGCGTGGCGTCGTGACCCGCCGGTTCATCGCCGACCGGAACCGGTGACGAACCGTCAGACTCGGCGTGAACGAACGCGGCTGCCGAATCCGCCGGTTCCCGATCCGCTTCCAGAACCGGTCCGGGCACGCACCGCGCACACTACGGAAATCCGGGTACGGCACCGGCGTCAGCTCCAGGGACAACCACGAATCCTCGGACAGCACCCGGTGCCACTCGGCCAGCGGCAGCCGCAGATACCCGTCGGCACGGCCCGGTTCGATCGCCGCGGTCACCGGCAGCACCAGCACATGCCCGGCAGCCCGCTCCCACACCACCACCGGCCGGTCCCGATGCCGGTCGTCGGCACCGACGATCGCCGCGTCCCACACCTCACCGCGCTCCGGCGGCCAGCTCGCCGGACCGGGCGGCCGCGGCCAGAACGGCGCCCCCACCCGCAGCCAGCGCCGCAACCGCCACCCGCCGGCCAGCACCGCCGTCGCCCCGGCCGCCGCGAGCACCACGACCAGCAACGTCACCGCCAGTTCCGGCAGGTCACCGGCGCGCGGATCGAACCGCCCGGCCCACGCCGCCGCCCCACCGGCGACCACCAGCAGGATCGTGCCGTCCCGGATCAGCAGCAGCGGCCAGTACCCGGTGTCCACCAGCCGCCAGCAGGCCAGATAACCCGCCGTCACGATCACCGACACCAGATACGCCCGGGCCGGCGACACCGTTCCCGCGGTCCACACCTCGGCACCGGCCACCAGCGTCACCAGCAGCGCCGCCCGCCCCGCCAGCCGTAGCCGGGCCGGTTTCCACCAGGCCGGGCTCACCCACCGGGTCACGGCGAACGCCACCAGCGGAGCCAGCCCGGCCGCCGCGAAGTCCAGTGCCGTCCGGCCACGATCAAGATCCACAAGCAACAACGCCGGCGCCGGTACGATCACCGCCCCGGCCGCCACCACGAACGGCGCCGTCCACCCCGCAGACGGGTAACCCCGACGCCTCCGCCGGTGGAACCGATTCCCCGGACCCGGCGTGACCAGCGCGCCCAGCAGAACCGGGACCAGCAACAGCAGCATCCGGGAATGGTGCCGCCGTC
>DATMVU010000773.1:0-1676 GCA_035562875.1 Actinoplanes sp.
CTGCTCGAGGACCGGTCCGGCCACCACGTCACAGGCCGTACGCGGAAGAGCCGGCCGGACCCATCGGCCACCCGCGTCGACCAGCGCCAGCCAGGGCACGTGCCTGACCTCCGCCGTGCAGGCCACCAGAATCCCGTCGTCGTCGACCGCTGTCGGTGTCGCCTCGTCGGGCTCACGCAGCACGGCGACCAGAGTCGATATGTCCGAGGACCGGATCTCGGCGGGCTCGCCGGCGCCGCAGACGACTGCTTGAACCGGCTGGAAGGCCGGATCGAGCAACGGCAGGGTGACCGCTTCCCGCGTGGTCTGCTCGACATCGGCCGCCGGCGGCTGGTCCGCGCACGACACCCAGGCCGGATGCACTTCCGGCACAGCCGACGGCCGTGGCACGGCGTCCGGTCCGGACGGCTGGGCCTCCGCTGCGGCAGCACATGACGCCATGGCCGCGGCAGCAGCCGTTCCCACGACGAACAGCATCGAGGCGCGCCATCTTCTTGTCATCAACCGTGATCCTTCGCTCAGAGCCGTTCGCTTGCCGTCCACCGTCGTGTCCATGCTCCTCGCCTCAAGTCAGCGGGAGTCGTTGCTCAGCAGGCCGACCAGGAGGAGGGCCGCGGCTCAGGGCGAGGAACGCGCCGCCGGCCTGCCGGGGTCTGACTTTTCAGGTGGTGCGCAGGGCTTCGGTGGCGGGGCCGGCGGCCATCGGGAACTCCAGGACGGTGGCGCCGGATCGGACGGTGAGCACGTGCACTCCCTCGTACCGCAGGTGGTCCCGGACGGTGATCTCGGTGATCCGGTCGCGGGGTAGCACGGTGCGGGCCAGGGACAGTTCGTCGCCGCCGGGGGTGAACCAGTCGCGGCGGTGCAGGACCTGGATCTCCCGGTCGTCGGTGACCGAGATCGACGCGTGCAGGGTCAGTGGCCAGACCTTGCGGTACAGCCGTTCCCAGCCGCGTGACGGGGTGACGGTGAGTTGTTCGGCGACGGTGAACAGGCGCAGTCCGGGCTCCTGCCGCATCAGGTGCCGCCAGTCGGTGAGCAGCCCGGTGTCCGCCCGGCCGAGGCGCGGCAGGGGCGGGGCGGGAACGTCGTCGGCCGGGGGCGTCTCGGGCAGATACCACTTGCGGATGGCCGTGATCAGCTTGCGGATCGGGGCGTTGGCGGAGCCGTTGTACGCGACCTCGGTAGCGGCGCCGTCCACGGTGTGGATCACCAGGCGGCCGTTGAGCAGCCGCACGCTGTCCTCGATCGCCGCAACCCGGTCGAGTGGCACCCGGCTCGTGTCGTAGGTGTCGCCGCGCCGGTGCAGCACGGTCAGGTACTCCTCGTCGAGCGCCAGCAGGTAGTCGTACAGGTGCATGGCCGGGTCGGCGTTCCGCCGTTCGATGTCCCGGGGGACTTTCAGGACCAGGCGGTGTACGGCCGGGTCGACGCCCGCGTCCCGGTAGAGGCGGGGCAGGTCGCCGGTGGTGCGGACCTCGTCGATCCACGGCCCGAAGGCGTCGAACTCAGTCGTCATAGTGATCTTTCCCGGTCAGTTTCGGAGCGCGTGCAGGAGGACGTCGTTGAGTGCGGCAGCGATCTGCGCCGGGTCGCGCCTCTCGAGGGTCATCCGTTCGGCTGCGGCCCGGGCCGCGCCGCCGAGGAGGGCGACGGTCAGCCGGACGTCGTCGAGC
>DATMVU010000774.1:0-10482 GCA_035562875.1 Actinoplanes sp.
GTTCCGGAGTCCGCCGCCGGACACCACGATCGACGGGGCCGCGGCCGGTGACGTCGTCTACCGGGCCGCGTCGGTACGGGGCCTCAACCACCGGGAGCAGGGCGAGCCGCGGCAGGGCTCGTACACGGTGCAGCTCACCGAGGACCAGGAATGGCTGGTCGGCTGTATCTCGGACGGGGTTTCCGCGGCGGCCCGATCGCATGAGGCCACCGCCGTGATCAGTGACCGGATCAGCCGGGCGCTCGTGGAGCATCTGGCGGCCTCACCGCCCTCGGACGACCCGGGTCGCTGGGAGAACGAGATCGGGGCGATTCCCTGGACGCTGGTGTTGCGGTCGGTCAACGACGCCGTCTGTGAGCTGGCGTGGCCGTACCTCAGTCTGGCCGCTCAGCAGAAGGGGACTTCGCTGGACCCGGCCGGTCTGGTGCCGCAGGACGAGGCTCGGGAGATCATGGCCGGTACGGCGCTGGCGTTCGTGGTGGCCACCAAGGCGTCGCCGGACGGGGTTCACCGAGCGATGCTGGCCCGGGTGGCAGGTGACTCGGCGGTGTTCACGCTGCGGGGCGAGCAGTGGATTCCGCTGGCCCGGGTCGAGGACGACGACGAGGACGAGGCGGCCTTCTGGAGTCCGGTCGAGGCGTTGCCGGGTGCTGGTGAGGTGGAGACACGGTCGTTCTCGCTGCGGCCTGGCGAGCCGCTGATCGTGATGACGAACGACCTGGGTGATCCGTTGGAGACGGTCGAGGAGCCGGTCAGCGGGTTCCTGACCGATCGGTGGCGGACCCCGCCGGATCTGCTGGAGTTCGCGCAGCATCTGGCGTTCTACCGGAAGACGTTCACCGGTGACCGCACAGCGATCGCGGTGTGGCCCTCGGCCGGCTGACACGGGCGGCCGAGAAGGGCGGCCCACGGGCGGGCAGAAGGCGGGTGAGAGAAGTGCATGCGAAGAAGGAGACGGTGGTAAGGAGCAGCAGGGGATAAACGCGTGGCCGGGAGGGACGGGACGGTCCTACGCTGGCGGTTATGACTGATACGGGAACCGGGCGCCCCGGTCTCCCCGAGAGGCCGTCACTGGACGGGCTCGAGGGGAAGTGGGCGCCACGCTGGCAGGAGGAGGAGACATACGCGTTCGACCGTTCCAAGGAGCGGGCCGACGTGTATGCGATCGACACCCCGCCGCCGACCGTATCCGGCTCGCTGCACGTCGGGCACGTCTTCTCCTACACGCACACCGACACGGTCGCGCGGTTTCAGCGGATGCGCGGCAAGAGCGTCTTCTACCCGATGGGGTTCGACGACAACGGGCTGCCGACCGAGCGCCGGGTGCAGAACCTGTTCGGGGTTCGCTGTGACCCGTCGCTGCCGTATGACCCGGCGTGGGAGCCGGCCGCGAAGGCGCCGAAGCAGCAGCAGGCGATCTCCCGGCGGAACTTCGTCGAGCTGTGCAACCGGCTGACGGTCGAGGACGAGAAGGGTTTCGAGGCGCTGTGGCGGCGGCTGGGGCTGTCCGTCGACTGGGGACTGACGTATACGACGATCGGTGACAAGTCCCGGGCGGTTTCGCAGCGGGCGTTCCTGGCGAACCTGGCCGCCGGTCAGGCGTACTCGTCGGAGGCCCCGACGCTGTGGGATGTCGGCTTCCGCACGGCTGTCGCGCAGGCCGAGTTGGAGGATCGGGAGCGGCCCGGCGCGTACCACAAGTTGCGTTTCCACGGCCCGGACGGGCCGGTCGAGATCGACACGACGCGGCCGGAACTGCTGCCTGCCTGTGTCGCGCTGGTCCATCACCCGGACGACACCCGGTTCGCGGGTCTGACCTCGGTGCGGACGCCGTTCTTCGATGTCGAGGTCCCGGTTCGGGCGCATCCGGCGGCCATGCCGGACAAGGGCACCGGTATCGCGATGGTCTGCACGTTCGGCGATCTGACCGATGTCGTCTGGTGGCGTGACCTGGATCTGGGGACCCGGGTGGTGCTGGGCCGGGACGGCCGGTTCCTGCCGGATGCTCCGAAGGGTGTCCCGGTCGCCGGGTATCAGGGGCTTGCCGGTCTGACGGTCAACGCCGCGCGTACCGAGATGGTCCGGATCCTGCGGGAGTCCGGTGATCTGATCGGGGAGCCGCGGCCGGTGACACATCCGGTCAAGTTCTACGAGCGGGGTGACCGACCACTGGAGATCGTCACGAGCCGTCAGTGGTTCATCCGTAACGGCGGGCGGGATCCCAAGTTGCGGGCGGAGTTGCTGGATCGGGGCCGTGAGCTGCGGTGGAGCCCGGAGAACATGCGGCACCGGTACGAGCATTGGGTCAACGGCCTGACCGGTGACTGGCTGATCAGCCGTCAGCGGTTCTTCGGGGTCCCGATCCCGGTCTGGTATGCCGTGGACGCGTCCGGGGAACCGGACTACGACCGTCTCCTTCTACCTGATGATGCGGCGCTGCCGGTCGACCCGTCGTCGGAGTGCCCGCCGGGGTTCACCGAGGTTCAGCGGGGCGTCCCGGGTGGGTTCACCGCCGACCCGGATGTCATGGACACGTGGGCGACGTCGTCGCTGACCCCGCAGATCGTCACCGGCTGGAGTACCGATCCGGACCTGCACGCCCGTACGTACCCGATGGATCTGCGCCCTCAGGGTCAGGAGATCATCCGGACCTGGCTGTTCACGTCGGTGCTGCGGGCCGACGGTTTGCCGTGGAAGCGGGCGGTGATCTCCGGCTGGATCCTCGACCCGGACCACAAGAAGATCTCGAAGTCGCTGGGCAACGAGGTGGAGACGCCTATCGATCTGCTGGACCGGTTCGGTTCCGACGCGGTCCGGTATTGGGCGGCGGGTGGCCGTCCGGGTGCGGATCTGGCGTTCGAGCCGGCCCAGTTGAAGGTCGGCCGGCGGCTGGCGATGAAGTTGCTGAACGCGTCGAAGTTCGCCCTCGGGCTGGGGACGATCTCCGACGCGCCGGTCACCGAACCGCTGGATCTGGCGATGCTGAGCCGGCTGGGCGAGGTCGTCAGCACGGCGACCGCGGCGTTCGAGGACTACCAGCACACCGATGCGTTGCAGGCGACGGAGACGTTCTTCTGGACGTTCTGCGACGACTACATCGAGCTGGTCAAGGATCGGGCGTACGGGGAGGGCTCCGGCGCCGACTCGGCCCGGGCCGCGCTGGCGACCGGCCTGTCGGTGCTGTTGCGGCTGTTCGCGCCGTTCCTGCCGTTCGTCACCGAGGAGGTCTGGTCCTGGTGGCGGGAGGGTTCGGTGCACACGGCTGCCTGGCCGGTCCGGGACGGGTTGCCGTCGGCCGACCCGGCACTGCTGGATCTGGCGGGTGAGGCGCTGCGCCAGGTTCGCCGGGCGAAATCGGACCGGAAGGTGTCGATGCGTATCGAGGTTCCGGTCGCTGCGGTCTCCGGGCCGGCCGAGCTGTTGGAGCGGCTGGCACTGATCGACGCTGATTTCCGGGCGGCGGCCCGGATCGGCAAGTTGGAGCCGGTTCCGGGCGGTTCGCCGGAACTGGTGATCGCCTGCGATTTCTGAGCGCGGCGGCCACCATGGGTGGCATGCAGATCGCTCCTGAGGAGGTCCGGGCCCCGGCCCGGGACGCGGTGCTGTTCCGGTCGTCCCCGGCCCGGACCTTCTTTCTGATGTTCTCCGTGCTGATGGCCGCCTACCTGGCGGTGTCGCCGGTGATCGGCTGGATCGCCGGTGACTCCGGTGACCCGTGGTGGATGATCGTCGCGCAGGCGCTGCTGATCGGGGCGGGGGTGTCCGGGGCGTACACGCTCTCGGCCGGGGCCGCCCTGCGGACCTGGGTGCGGGTCTCCTCCGGCGGGCTGGAGCTGGCCAGCCAGGATTCCGATCCGATCCTGCTGGACTGGGCGGACGTCGCCACCGCGGTGATCCACCGGGACGGGCTGCGGACCGTGCTGGAGGTGATCCCGGCCGACCTGGACAGCGTGCACCCGGTCCAGGAGGGCATCGCGGGCGGGCCGGCGCTGACCGACACACCGGGCGGGCCGGCCTACTTCGCCGACCTCACCCAGATCTGGCCGGGCCCGCGGGCCCTACGCCGCGAGCTCAACCGCTATCTGACCCGCTAGAAGTCGAAGTCCCCGAAATCGCCGCCGCCACCGAAGTCGCCGAAGTCACCACCGGCGATGTCGCCGCCGCCGATGTCGCCGCCGCCGAAATCCCCGAACCCGGGTGAGAACAGGGCGTCGAAGATCAGCATGCCGCCGAGGACACCGGCACCGGCACCGAGCGCCGTCTTCCAGACCGGAGTCGAGTACCACCCGGCGGGCACCGGACGGCCCTGCACACGGCCACCCGGGTAGTAGTACGGAGTGTCCGATCCTGGTCGGGGTGCCGCCCGGTAGGAGTGGCCCTCGACGTTCACCTCACGGGCCTGAGTGATCTGCCCGACGCCCTGAGCGGAGCTGAGCGGTGGCACGTCGGGGCCGGGGTCGAGGCCCATCGCCAGGCGAGCGGCCCGCACGTACTGCAGGCCTTCGAGAGCCGACTCACGGGCCAGTTCGAATTGTCGTACCGAATTGGCGCTCTGCATCTGCCCACCGGCAGCGTTGTAGCGCTCACTCGCGTCGGCGAGCGCCTGCTTCGCGGCCGGCTCCTCGGAGCTCAGGTTCATCACCTGACCGCCGAGACGCTCGTACCACCTCTGGGCTTCGGCTCGCGCGTCGTCGAGACTCGTCTGCTGGCGGGCCTGCCCGCCTCGTTGAGTCGCGGCGATGACCAAGGCGATCACCGCGACGATGGCCAGGATCAGCAACACGCCCTTCATGTTTTCCACCGTACCCGCGCGAGCTGTGTGTTCTCTGTCTGGCAATCTGCCTTGGTGACGTTCTCAACACTCGCTGTGGTCCTCGCCTGCCTGGCCGCCGGTGGGGCGGTGGGCTGGCTGGCGGCCCGGGGTCGCGCGGCGACCGACATCGCCCGGCTGGAGGCGACCCTGGAGGCCGCCCGGGACGGTGAGCAGCGGCTGGAGCAGTCGCTGCGGGCACTGTCCTATGAGGCGACGGTCCAGTCGCAGGAGGCGGTGGCACGGGCGGTGGCCCCGTTGCACGACACCCTGCGGCGGTACGAGGAACGTGTCGCGCAACTGGAGCACGACCGGGTCGACGCCTATGCCGAGCTGCGGGAACAGGTCCGGTCGATGGGTGCCGTCTCCGGGGAGCTGCGCACCGAGACCCGTCAGCTGGTGGCGGCATTGCGGGCGCCGCAGGTGCGCGGGCGCTGGGGTGAGCATCAGCTCAAGCGGATCGTCGAGGCGGCCGGCCTGTTGGAGCACTGTGATTTCGCCGAGCAGGTCACGGCATCGACGGACGAGCAGGGGGTGCGCCCGGACCTGGTCGTCCGGCTGTACGGTGGCCGGACCGTGGTGGTCGACGCGAAAGCGCCGCTGGAGGGCTATCTGTCCGCGATGGAGGCCCGCGACGAACACACCCGGGACGGGCACCTGGATCAGCACGCCCGGCACCTGCGCCTGCACATCGACGCGCTGGCCGGGAAACGGTACTGGTCGGCGTTCGAGTCGTCGCCGGACTTCGTGGTGCTCTTCGTGCCGGCCGACCCGTTCCTGGACGTGGCCCTGCAACGGGATCCGTCGCTGATGGAGCACGCCTTCCGCCGGGGCATCGTGCTGGCCACCCCGGCGACCCTGATCGCGATGCTGCGGACGGTCGCCTACTCGTGGCGGCAGGAGGCGCTGACCCGCAATGCGGCGGCGGTGCACACGCTGGCCCGGGAACTCTACGGCCGGCTGTCGACGCTCGGTGACCACGTGGACAAGCTGGGGACCTCGCTGTCCGGTGCGGTCACCGCGTACAACCGGGCGGTCGGCTCGCTGGAGTCCCGGGTGCTGGTCAGTGCCCGGAAACTGGCCGACATGGGCGTCTCGGACGAGGAGCTGCTCCCACCCGTACAGGTGGAGATCGCTCCTCGTCAGCCGCAGGCCCCGGAGTTCAGCTAGCTTTCGCCGCGGCCGCCTTCTTCATGTCCCGCCGCAGCTCCTGCGGGAGGGAGAAGGTGAGCCGCTCCTCGGCGGTGGTGAACTCGGTGACCTCACCGAAGCCGCGGGTCGCCAGGTGGCCGAGCACCTCGGTGACCAGCTCGTCGGGGACGCTCGCACCGGACGAGACACCGACGGTGGTGGCGCCGGTCAGCCACTCGTCCTGGATCTCGGAGGCGTAGTCGATCAGGTGGCCGGCCCGCGCGCCGGCACCGAGGGCCACCTCGACCAGACGCACCGAGTTCGACGAGTTCGTCGAACCGACCACGATCACCACGTCGCACTCCGGCGCGATCTCCTTGATCACGTGCTGCCGGTTGGAGGTGGCGTAGCAGATGTCGTCGCTCGGCGGCGACTGGAGCAGCGGCAGCCGGGTCTTGAGCCGGGCCACCGTCTCCATCGTCTCGTCGACCGACAGGGTGGTCTGGGACAGCCAGACGACCTTCGACGGGTCGCGGATCACCACGTTGTCCACATCGTCGGGACCGTCGACGAGCTGGATGTGTTTCGGTGCCTCGCCGGCGGTGCCGATCACCTCCTCGTGGCCCTCGTGGCCGATGAGCAGGATGTCGTAGTCCTCGGCGGCGAACCGTTTCGCTTCGTGGTGCACCTTCGTCACCAGCGGGCAGGTCGCGTCGATCGCCTTGAGGTTGCGCTCACGGGCCTGGTCGTGCACCTCGGGGGCGACCCCGTGCGCCGAGAAGACCACCGTCGAGCCCTCGGGAACCTCGTAGTTCTCCTCCACGAAGATCGCGCCACGGGCTTCGAGAGTGCTGACCACGTGCTTGTTGTGCACGATCTGTTTGCGCACGTAGACCGGGGCGCCGTAGAGCTTCAGCGCCTCCTCGACGGTCTGCACGGCGCGGTCGACGCCGGCGCAGTAACCACGCGGCTTGGCGAGCAACACCCGTTTACGAGCTTCAGTCACCCGGCCATGGTACGTGGCCCGCACCCAGCCCTGCCGATCTGCGATGTCCACCACAGGCCGAGGCGAGCTGATGACCGTTTTGCGGCTGATGCGGCATAAAGGCGAGATAATCAGCTGATGAGGGCATCGATCCCGGCCGTGCTCCGCGTGATGACCGGCTGGTTCCTGCTCGGCATCGGCCTTCTCGACATCGCCGTCGAACTGGACGGTGGACTCACCGTCACCTACCTGGTCTTCCATCTCGGTCTCTGTGTCGGGGGCGTCCTGCTGCTGATCGGCGGACTGCCGGCACCGAGTCACACCGTCCTGTTCCTGGTACCACTCCCCGGGGTGGCCGGCCTGCTCGCCGGTTACCCGTTCCCCCTCGGTGACTGGTTCCACACGGCCGCCGACCTGGTCTTCTGGAGCTGCGCCGGACTACTGCTCGCGGTCACCCTGGCGCTCGCCGAACGACGACTGCCGGAACGCCGGATCCCGGTCGACCTGAGCCGCTACCGGGGCCACGCCGAGCCGAGCACGAACGAGAATGTCGGTGGGTTTCCGTAATCTGGCCCGGTGAGCAATCCCAGCACCGCCGACGAGCCCTGGCCGGTCCGCGTCGTCAGCCAGAAGATCACGGCCTGGATCGGCAAGCTGGGCTGGGTGTGGGTCGACGGGCAGGTCGCGCAGATCAGCCGGCGACCCGGATCCGGCGTGGTCTTCCTGACCCTGCGTGACCCGGCCACCGACCTCAGCCTGACCGTCACCACCAGCAACGACGTCATCCACACCGGGGCGCCCCAACTGGCCGAGGGCGCCCGGGTGGTGCTGCACGCCAAACCCGAGTTCTATCCGGCCCGCGGCACCCTCAGCCTGCGCGCCGACGAGATCCGTCAGGTCGGGCTCGGAGAGCTGCTGGCCCGGTTGGAGATGCTGAAGAAACACCTGGCCGCCGAGGGCCTGTTCGCCCGCGAGCGCAAGCGGCGGCTGCCGTTCCTGCCGCGCCGGGTCGGCCTGGTCACCGGCCGGGCCAGCGCGGCCGAGCGCGACGTCCTGGTCAACGCGAAACGCCGCTGGCCGTCGGTCGACTTCCGGGTGATGAACGTGCCGGTCCAGGGCCCGACAGCAGTGCCGCAGATCATCGACGCGCTCAAGGTCCTGGACGGTGACGACACCATCGACGTGATCGTGATCGCCCGGGGCGGCGGCAGCGTCGAGGACCTGCTGCCCTTCTCCGACGAGGCGCTCTGCCGTGCGGTGTTCGCCGCCCGCACCCCGGTGGTCAGCGCCATCGGCCACGAGACCGACAGCCCGCTGCTCGACCACGTCGCCGACGTGCGCGCCTCCACCCCGACCAACGCGGCCGAGCGGATCGTGCCCGACCTGGCCGAGGAGCAACGGCTGATCTCGCACGCGAAAGCGCGGCTGGACCGGGCCGTCCTGCACCTGATCGACCGGGAGCGGCAGCGGATCGAGGCGTGGCGGTCCCGGCCGGTGCTGGCCCGGCCGGAGGCGCTGCTCGACCAGCGGGCCGCCGAGGCGACGGCCCTGCGGGAGCGGGCCGTCCGCAGTCTGGAACACCGGCTCGGGCGCGCCGACGACGCCCTCGAACACACCGTCGCCCGGCTGCGGGCACTGTCCCCGGCGAAAACGCTGGAGCGGGGTTACGCGATCGTGCAACGTGCCGACGGCCACGTGGTCCGCGCCGCGGGCGAGGTGGCCGACGGCGACACCCTTCGGATCCGGCTCGCCGAGGGCGAGCTGCACGCAGTGGCACAGGAGAGCTGATGAGCGACGAGCAGATGACGTACGAGCAGGCCCGCAGCGAGCTGGCCGAGGTGGTGGAGAAACTGGAACGCGGCGGCGGCAGCCTGGAGGAGTCGCTGGCCCTGTGGGAACGCGGCGAGAAACTGGCCGACGTCTGCCGGCAGCGCCTGGACGGGGCCCGGGAACGCATCGAAACGGCCCGGGCGGCCCGCGCCGAGGATTAGGGGATCGCGGCGGCCAGCTTCTCCAGGTTCGCGGTGTCGCCGCTGTCCCCGATGAGCACGACGGTCCGGTCCTGCTCGGTCCAGATCAGCACGGTCTCACCGACCCGGCCGGAGTACTGCATCCAGGTCCGCGCCTCGGTCCGGAAGGAGCCGGTCCGCTTGCCCTCCGCGCCGACCTCGGCCGGGACCAGGGTGTTCGGGTCCACGCTGCTCTGGATCATCAGGATCGCCTTGTCGGTCGGCGGGATGTAGCCGAGGCGCAGCGTGGCCCCGCCGTCCTCCCGGCGGAAGTTCGCCGAGGTGATGTGCCAGTCGTCGTCCTCGGTCAGCCCGGCCGGCACGGCGACCGGGAACACCCGCGACGCCAGATCGATCGAGGAGGCCGGGTCGACCGAGACCGGCCGGTCGCCGTCCAGCACCACCCGGTAGAAGCCCATCAGCAGCGCGATCGGGATCAGCAGCACCAGCAGCGAGATGATCATGTCGCGGGGGCGGCGGCCCTCCTTCGGCGCGAGACGCGGCACCGGATCCTGCTCCTCGACCTCCACAGCGCCCTGCGCCGGGCGTCCCGCAGCGCCCTGCGCCGGGCTTTCCGCAGCGCCCTGCGCCGGGCTTTCCGCCGGGCGGGCGGCCTGGTCCGGAGTCACGGTTTCGTCCTGGGCCGGAGCTGGGGAGGATGCTGGTTCCACGAATCCCATTGTTAACCATGTCGCTGAACCGAGACTTGGCGCGTCCTCAGGTGCCAGGATCGGGAGACCAATCCAGGCGCCACCTCGCTCGATCACCGGCCCGGCGCCTGGCCCCGCAACGTCGCGAGGAGGCCGCACGTGCCAGCCCGAGTCCCTCAGGACCTCGACCGCAACATCGCCCTCGACCTCGTCCGCGTTACCGAAGCCGCGGCGATGGCCGCCGGCCGCTGGGTCGGCCGTGGTGACAAGAACGGCGGTGACGGCGCCGCCGTCGACGCCATGCGCAAACTCATCAACTCGATTCAGATGCGCGGCGTCGTCGTGATCGGCGAAGGCGAGAAGGACGAAGCGCCGATGCTCTTCAACGGCGAGAAGGTCGGTGACGGCACCGGCCCGGAGGTGGACGTCGCCGTCGACCCGATCGACGGCACCACACTGATGAGCAAGGGCATGCCCGGCTCGATCGCGGTACTCGCGGTAGCCGAACGGGGTGCCATGTTCGACCCGAGCGCCGTCTTCTACATGGACAAGATCGCTGTCGGTCCGGACTGCGCCGACGTCGTCGACATCAACGCCGGTGTCAAGGAGAACCTGCGGCGGATCGCGAAGGCCAAACGGTCCAGCGTCTCCGACGTCACGGTGTGCATCCTGGACCGGCCGCGCCACGCGAAACTGGTCGAGGAGGTCCGGCACGCCGGCGCCAACATCAAGTTCATCTCGGACGGTGACATCGCCGGCGCCATCTCCGCAGCCCGTCTCGAATCCGACGTCGACGTGCTGATGGGCGTCGGCGGCACCCCCGAAGGCATCACCGCGGCCTGCGCCCTCAAATGTCTCGGCGGCACGATCCAGGCGAAACTGTGGCCCCTGGACGAC
>DATMVU010000775.1:0-1727 GCA_035562875.1 Actinoplanes sp.
GACCCGCATGATGAAACGGGCCACCAACACCGCCTGCTCCACGAAGATGACCGCGACGTCCGACCGGTCGGCGATCGCAAGTATCGTCGCCATCAATCTCAGAGGGCTATAAGCGCGGCATCAGTGCTTTTCAGGCTTTGATGGCTTCCGGGATGCCTTGGCATGATTCGTCATCGCTCGATGTCGTGATGTATCGGCCCGGACCTCGGCGGGACCAGCCGGAGCCGTGTAATACCTGGTCATGGGCGTGCGTTCCGGGTATCCGAGTGATCTGTCCGATCCGCAGTGGGCGTTGATCGAGCCGTTCCTGCAGGCGTGGAAAGCGAAACGGCCGTCACCGTCGGGGCACGAGGGCCGCTACGAGATGCGGGCGATCGTGAACGCGATCTTCTACCAGAACCGGACCGGCTGCCAGTGGATGTACCTACCCAACGACCTACCGCCCTGGTCGGCGGTCTACTACTACTTCCGGTTGTGGCGCGACGACGGCACCGACCAGGCCATCCACGACCTACTGCGCTGCCAGGTCCGGGAGAAGGCCGGCCGCGCCGAGGACCCGACCGCGATCGCCCTGGACACCCAGTCGGTCCGGGCAGCCAACCATGTTCCCGCCGCGACCACGGGCAAAGACGCGGGCAAGAAGGTGCCAGGCCGCAAGCGGGGCCTGGCCACCGACGTTCTCGGCCTGATCATCGCGGTCGTGGTCACCGCCGCGTCCGCTACCGACAACCAGATCGGGATCCAGTTGCTCGACAAGGTCGTCGAGCACACCCCGACCGTGACCCGCGCCTGGGTCGACGCCGGGTTCAAGGACGACGTCATGATCCACGGCGCGGTCCTCGGCATCACCGTCGAGCAGGTCAAACGCAGTGACACCCGGCCCGGGTTCGTCCCGGTCCCGAAAAGATGGGTGATCGAGCAGACCCACGGCACCCTGATGCTGCACCGCCGCCTGGTCCGCGACTACGAGATCCTGCCGGCCTCCACCGTGTCGCACACCCTGTGGGCCTCGACGGCGAACCTGACCCGCCGGCTCACCGGCACCACCACCACGACCTGGCGCTTCTCCGGCGAGAGCGTGGCCTGATGCAGCCCATCATGGATCTGATCACCGAACGCCAGACCACGGTCGCCGCGACCATCACCGCGCTGCGGGCACAGATCGGCGCCCTCACCGACGACCTGCGCACCGCCGAGATCGAGTTCAACGACCTGGCCACCACCCGCACCACCCTGGACAGGCTGATCAGCAACAACGAGGCCGGACCCCCGGTCGACGGCTCACCCGACAACCTCGCCTACCAGCAGATCATCACCGCCTTCACGAACAGCGACAGCCCGACCATGCGCGCCAAGGACGTCTGTCACGCACTCGGCCTCGGCACCGAGCCCAAAGACACCGAAGGCATCCGCGCCAAACTGAAACGCCTGGTCAAACGCCACGTCCTCACCGAGTCGCCGCCCGGGCAGTTCGCCCTGATCAAGCCCATCGAGGCAACCGAATCGGCCGCCACCAGCGGCCCTGACGCCAACTCAAATACGAAACCCACCTAAAGCGAACTTATAGCCCTCTCAGAAATCCAAGATCAAAAGGTCGCTCAGCAACGCAGCTATCCACTCCCCAATCCGCTGGGTCCTGGTGCTTCCACTAGATCACTCGCCCGCGGAGGAGATTTGGTTCGACAATCTCCGGCGTGACTACGCCGCCATCAATCTGGACTGGCTTG
>DATMVU010000776.1:0-9229 GCA_035562875.1 Actinoplanes sp.
AGGGCGGCCCGCCAGGCGGCCTGCGCGAGGGTGAGGCGCTGGGCGTTGCGGGGCGAAGATGCGCCGAGTGGTTCGGCGCTGAGCAGGGCCTGCCGTCCCTGACGCCAGGCGGAGTCGAGCATCCGGGAGGTGGCGTGCCGCTGCGATTCGTGGACGAGGACCCGTTCCACCGAGTAACGGCGGCGTTCCCCACCGGAGCGACTGTCCCGCCAGGTCATGCAGCCGAGCCCGGTGAGCAGGAGTTCGAGCCGTTCGGCCGGGTCCTCGCGGTCGAATTCGGCGAGGGCCTCGCCGGCCCGGGGCACCGCCTTGATCGCGGCCGGGCGCAGGGTGCGGGTGGTGTCCACACATGCGGCCAGTACTGCCGATTCGAAGGCTGCGGGTAGCGCGCCGGCGAGTACGACGGCGCGTGTGGCGGTGTGGTCCAACATCGCAGTGCGGTCCATCGGCCTCTCCCTTCCCGTGGTTTGTCACGTCACCGTCGCCGATCGGCCGTTCGGCCGGTACACCCGTGGCGCAGACTTGAGGGAAACTTGCGCGGACCGGGCCCTCCCGCGTAGGGAAACACAGTGATCTTGGATGCACAGTGACCCTCGGAAACAGCCGCCGGATGGCGATCGCCGGTCTCCTCACACTCCTCATGGTGACTGGCTGTGATCGTGGCGAGACGCAGGAGCGTCAGGTGCGGATCGCGACCGGCAGCCCGACGGCCGTCTACTACGCGATCGGCACCGCGCTGAGCGGGATCATCGACCGGGAACTGCCGGACACCCGGGCGAGTGTGCTGGTGACGGCGGCGTCGGCGGAGAACCTGGAGATGCTGGCGGACGGCCGGGCCGAGGTCGGATTCACCCAGGCGGACGTGCTGGTCACCGGCGGCGAGCCGAAACCGGGAACGGTGGCGCTGGCCCGGGTCTACGACGACCTGCTGCATCTGGTGGTCCGGGCGGACAGCCGGATCACCGGGCTGGCCGACCTGCGCGACAAGCGGGTCTCGGTGGGCGCCCGCGGCTCGGGCACCACGGTCACCGCCGACCGGCTGCTCTCGGTGGCCGGCATGCCCCAGCAGATCAAGCGGCGGGAGCTGAGCCTCGACGATTCGATGGCGGCGCTGCGGGCGAAGGAGATCGACGCGTTCTTCTTCTCCGGCGGGCTGCCGGTCTCCGGGATCAAGCAACTCAGTGCGGAGGTCGGCACCCGGCTGATCGACCTGTCGACGTGGGCGAGCGAGCTGCGGCGGGTCTACAGCGACGTCTACGTGGTGCGGGACGTGCCGGCGTCGGCCTACACGATGCCGGCGGTGTCCACGGTGGCGGTACCGAACCTGCTGGTGGCCTCGGCGACGATGCCGGAGGATCTGGCGTACGACCTGACCCGCCTGCTGATGGAGCGCCGGGGCGCCCTGACCGCCGCGCATCCGGCGGCCGAACGGCTGGATCTGCGATCGGCGATCGCCACTCTGCCGGTGCCGCTGCATCCGGGCGCGGCCCGCTACTACAAGTCGGTCAAGCCGTGAGGCGGATCGTCGCCGCCAGTCCGCCGCCCGGAGCCGGGGCCAGGTCGAACCGCCCGCCGGACGCCTCCATCAGCACGGCGACGATGGACAGTCCCAGGCCGGCGCCGTCGACGTTCTGCGTGTCGGCGGCCCGCCAGAACCGCTCGGTGGCCTGCCGGCACTGCACCTCGGTCATCCCCGGACCGGTGTCGCGGACCGTCACCACGGCGCCCCCGTCCACGGCCCGCAGTCCGAGGGTGACGGTGCCGCCGGCCGGGGTGAACTTCAGCGCGTTGTCGATGAGCGCGTCCAGCACCTGGTCGAGGGCGGTGGCCACGACCCGGGCCGGCACCGGTTCGGCGGGCAGGTCGGTGTCCAGGGTGACACCGCGCCGGTCGGCGAGTGGCAGCCACGCCTTGGCCCGGTCGGCGGTGAGCGCGGTGGCGTCGACCGTCTCCATCCGCTGGCGGCCGCGTTCGGCACGGGCCAGGGCGAGCAGGCCGTCCAGCACGTCGGCGAGCCGGTCCGTCTCCTCCAGGGCGAACTCCCGGTCGGCGTGCAGTTCCGCGTCGTCGTCGTACCGGCTGCCCAGGTCCTCGATCCGCAGCCGCAGCACGGTGAGCGGGTTGCGCAGCTGGTGGCTGGCGTGGGCGACGAACTCCCGCTGCCGACGCATCGCCTCGGCGACCGCGTCGGCCATCTCGTTGAAGCTGCCGGACAGCCGCCGCAACTCGGGCGGGCCGACACCGGGCGGGACCCGGGCCGTGCTGTCCCCCTCGGCGATCTCGTGGGCGGCGGCGTCCAGTCTGGTCACCGGCCGCAGCACCCAGCTCGCCAGCCGGTGGGCGGTGGTCAGGCAGGCGGCCACGGCGAGGACCCCGATCAGGGCCAGGACGACCCAGACGGAGAGGACGGCGCGCCGGTTGCGGTCGGTCGGGGAGACGGTCAGGACCACGCCGAGTACGGCACCCCCGTCGCTGATCGGCACCGCCACCACCAGGGGCCGGCTCTCCCACGGCCACAGCGTCTCGGGGGTGCCGACCTGGTGACCGGCGAGCGCACCCCGGATCGCCGGGCCGGTGTCCTCCGGGGGCCGGCCGTAGACGCTGAGCAGCCGCTGGTCCTGGTCGACGAGCATGGTGCCGATGCCGTACAGCTCGTGGTAGCGGCGCAACTCCTCGGTCAGGGTCTCCCGCTCCCCGCTGCGGACGGCGGGTGCGGCCAGGGAGGCGAACCGGGTGGCGTCGGCGAGCCGGTCGGCGACGGCCCGCTCGGTCTCCCGGCTGGCGACGGTGACCGCGAGCGGGATCTCCAGGGCCAGCAACGTGATGCACAGCAGCAGCAGGTAGGTGACCACCAGCCGCCTGCGCACTCGACCTCCCTATGTTGCCCGCAAACGGTAGCCGACGCCCCGGACGGTCTGCACCAGGTCGGCGTCACCGAGTTTGGTCCGCAACGAGGCCACGTGGACCTCCAGGGTGTGTTTGCCGGACCAGGTGGTCTGCCAGACGTCCAGCATGATGCGCTCGCGGGTGAGGGCGACACCGGGCTGGCGGGCCAGCGAGGCGAGAATGTCGAACTCCTTGCGGGTCAGGTTCGCCGGCCGGCAGGCCACCTCGACGGTGCGCGCGCCGAGGTCGATGTGGATCGGCCCGACCCGGACCGTGGCGGGGGTCACTGGGGCCTGCCGGACGGTACGGCGCAGCAGGGCCTCGATCCGGGCCTGCAACTCGGCCATCGAGAACGGTTTGACCACGTAGTCGTCGGCACCGGTGCGCAGGCCGGTGACCCGGTCGCGCTCCTCGCCGCGGGCGGTGACGGCGATGATGCCGAGGTTCTCGTTGCGGGCCCGCAACGTGCGGCACACGTCGAGGCCGTCACCGTCGGGAAGGTTGAGATCCAGCAGCACCAGGTCGGCGGGGGCGGCCTCGAGAGCGGCGGTGGCCGTGGCGGCGTGCTCCACCGCGTAGCCCCGCCGCTGCAGCATCGAGGTCATCACCGCACCGACCCGGCGGTCGTCCTCCACGAGCAGTATTCGCATCGGTCCCCGCCCCCCTCGTCGATCGAAGGCCGAACGGTAATCGGCTTTTGTTTCCGGGAGACGTCCGGAAACCACTCGCAGCATATTGGCCCTTGACAGTAAGCACTAGCCGTCAGGAACGTTTTTCAAAACACCCCTTACCGGGTTCAGCCCAGGGTGGGCAGCTTCGACGCGCCGTTGTCGACGAAGGCGTAGGTGGTGAGCAGCGGGGCGTCGCCGAGTTCCTCGAGGATCAGACCGGACCTGGTGATCTGCAGGAAGGCGGACTGGTTCGCGATCGAGTAGGTCGGCAGGCCGTTGTCCTTCTTGCCGGTCGCCGTGATGTCGAAGAGCTGACCGGACTTGCTGGTGTCACAGGGTGTGGCCACCGCGGTCAGCGACTGGCTGCCGTTGTTCTTGACGCCGACACAGTCCGGCTCGCCGCCGGCGGTCACCTTCGCGGTCTTGATCAGGAACTTGCCGTTGTGCGGGGTGAGCACGAACAACCCGTGCTCGGCCTCACCGTCGGTGAGGGTCAGCTTTCCGCCGTCGAGCACCACGATGCTCTCGAAGGACTCGACCGGCTTGATCACGATCTGGCGCCTACCGGCGAGGATCGGGTCCTTCGGCTTTGCCGCCGCCTTCGTCGAGGTGGTCGCGGCCGGCTGGGAGGAGGTGGTGGCGGGTTCGGCAGAGGCCGTCTCCGCAGTCGCCGGGCTTGTCGGGGCCGCGGCCGGCGTCTGGCTGGTCTGGGCACCGGCGCACGCCTGCTGGGTCAGTGCGAGAGCGGCGACGGCGGTGATCATGCCAAGGTTGCGGAGCACGGGGATTCCCCTTCATCTGTGGAACTGCTGTGCCACCGATATTTCCCGGACAACGACCGCGCTGAATCACACATTCGTGCCGTCACACCGCGTCACCGATTGGGGGGCACTGACAGTTCCTCCCGGCGGGCGATCACGCCGCCTACCGTCGGGGATGTGAGCGTCAGAGACGAGATCCGCGACTTCCTGCTGTCCCGGCGGGCGCGGCTCTCCCCCGAACAGGCCGGCCTGCCCCGGTACGGCGAACGCCGGGTCGCCGGGCTGCGCCGCGAGGAGGTCGCCGGGCTCGCCGGGGTCAGCGTCGAGTACTACACCCGCCTGGAACGCGGCAACACCCGCGGCTACTCCGACGACGTACTCGCCGCGGTGTCCCGGGCACTGCACCTCGACGACGCCGAACGCGAGCACCTGTTCGACCTGGTGCACGCCGCGAACTCCGGATCCCGGCCGGTCCCGGACACCCCGTTGCGTCAGGGCGTGCGGCGGCTGCTGGACTCGATGACCGGCACACCCGCCTACGTGTGGAACCACCGGCTCGACGTCGTGGCCGCCAACACCCTGGCCCGGGCCCTGTTCGCGCCGCTGTTCGACAGCCCGTTCCAGCCGGTCAACCAGGCCCGGTTCCTGTTCCTGGACGAGCGGGCCCCGGACTTCTACCCGGAGTGGGAACTGCTGGCGCACGACGCGGTCGCGGTGCTGCGCACGGCGGCGGGCCGCGACCCCGCCGACGAGGGCCTTCCGGCGCTGGTCGGCGAGTTGCTCACGGCGAGCGGTGTGTTCCGGTCGCACTGGGCGGCGTACGACGTACGACACCGCCGCTCCGGCCGCAAGCGGTTCCGGCACCCCGTGGCCGGGCCGCTGACCGTGGACTTCGAGTCGATGACGCTGGCCGGCCACCCCGGGTTACGGCTCTCGGCCGGCACCGCCGAACCCGGCTCCCCCTCCGCACACGCCCTCCAGTTCCTGGCGAACTGGACCACCACCACCACCACCACCACCACCACCCCGATCGACAGAGGACGCTGATGACCGGTACCGCCCTGCTCGTGATGGATGTTCAGCTCGCCGTCACGGCCCGCTACCCCGATCCGGAATACCTGCCCCGCCTGGCCACCGCGGTGCACGCCGCCCGTACCGCCGGGCTTCCGGTGATCTTCGTGGTGGTCGGGTTCCGCCCCGGTGCTCCCGAGGTCGACCCGGCCAACAAGATGTTCGGGGCGATCGCCGGACGGGACACCCCGGCGCAGGCGGCCGAGGTGCACCCGGCGGTGGCGCCGCTACCGGGCGAGGCGATCGTGGTGAAACGACGGGTCTCCGGGTTCGCCGGCAGTGACCTGGACATGCTGCTGCGCTCGTCCGGAATCGATCATCTGGTGCTGACCGGGATCGCCACCAGCGGCGTGGTGCTGTCGACTCTGCGGCAGGCCGCCGACCTGGACTACCGGCTCACCGTCCTGTCCGACGGCTGCCTCGACGCCGACCCGGAGGTGCACGCGGTGCTGACCGGCAAGGTCTTCCCGATGCAGGCCGGTGTCACGACCGTCGGCGCGTGGATCGAAGGGTGCCAGACTGACCGGCATGACTGAGGTGTACGGGTACACGGCTCCCGGATTCGACGCCGTCCGCACCGAGTTCTCCGGAGCTGTCGCGGAGTCGGCACAGCTCGCGGTGTACCGGCACGGCGAACTGGTCGTCGATCTGTGGACCGCCGAGGACAACACGCTGACCAGCGTCTTCTCGGTGTCGAAGGGTGCGGCGTTCCTGGTCGTGGCACTGCTCGTCCAGGAGGGGCGGCTGGAACTCGACGCCCCGGCCCGGAGCCTGCCGTTCCCGCTGACCGTGCGGGAGCTGCTCGGGCACCGGGCCGGGCTGGTCGGGGTGGCGGGCGTCCTGACCATCGAGGAGGCCGCCGACGACACGGTGCTCGCGGCCCGGCTGCTACGGCAGAAGCCGTTCTGGGAGCCGGGCACCGCGACCGGCTACCACGGGCGGACCATCGGCGCACTGATCGACGCCGAACTGCGCGTGGTCACCGGGCGGTCCCTGCGGGAGTGGTACGACGAGCGCCTGCGGAACCCGTACGGCATCGAGTTGTTCCTCGGTCTTCCGGAGGATCGGGAGCCGGACTTCCGCCCGGTGCTGCCCGCCCCGGGACCGCCGTTCGTGCCGGAGCCGGGATCGCTGCACGACGTCGCCTTCGGGTCGTTCGATCTGGTCGACTTCGGCAATTCCCGGGCCGCCCACGCCGGTGGCCAGGCGGCGGCCGGTGGGGTCGGCAGCGCGCGCGGGGTGGCCCGGATGTACGCGGCGGCGATCGGCCCGCTCGACGGCCGGCCGGCACTGCTGCACCCGGAGACGATCCGCGAGTTCGCCACGCCGTACTCGCTCGGCGTCGACCTGATCATCGGCGAGCCGGACCACTACGCGCTCGGTTTCGAGAACCCGGCAACGACGATGCCGTGGGCCGGCCCGGACACCCTCGGGCACAGCGGTGCGGCCGGCGCACTGGGCTGGGGCGACGCCGGCAGCGGCATCGCGTACGGCTACGTGCGGCGCCGGTTCGGCGGCCCGGACACCAGTGGCCTGGCCGCCGCGGTCAGCGCAGCCGCGGTCAGCGCAGCCGGCTGAACAGGTCCTCCCAGAGCGGCACGATCGCCGGCATCTCGTAACCGGCGCTGGTCCTGCGGGCGGCCGCACCCATCCGTTCGCGGGCGTCCACGTCCTCGATCAGGCGGATGATCCCGGCCGCCAGGGCATCCACGTCCTCGGCCGGGATCAGCAGGCCGTTCACCTCGTCGTCGACCACGTCGGCCGGGCCGGTCGGGCAGTCGAACGACGTGACCGCCAGGCCCGAGCCCATCGCTTCCAGGAGCACCATCGGCAGGCCCTCCTTGCGGGAGCTGAGCGCGAAGATCGACGCCGTGGCGAACTCGGCGTCCAGTTCCCGGGTCACCCCGGGCAACGTGACGGTGCCGCCCAGCCCGTGCTTGTCGATCAGTCTGGTGAGCCGGGGCCGCCACGGCCCCTCCCCGAAGATCGTCAGCCTCCAGTCCGGGTGCGCTTCGTGGACCTGCGCGAAAGCGCGGATCAGCAGGTCGAAGCCCTTCTGCCGGATGAGCCGGCCGGCCGCCACCACCACCGGTTCCCGGCCTTCGGCGAGCCGGGCGGGATGCGGCGGGATACCGTTCGGGATCCGGGCCAGTCGCACCCGGTCCCCCAGTACCTGCTGGTACGACTTGAGGTCGGCCCGGGTCAGCACGGTCACCGCGTCCAGCCGCGGATAGGCCCGCACCATCCGGTCCCGGAGCCGTCTGCGGTAGCTGCCGAAGTTCATGTGGTCCTGCCCGATCCGGGTGAGCCGGCGCGGCGCGAACCACGCCGACAACAGGTTCAGCGACGGACGGGTGGTGACCAGCACCCCGTCCCGCTGGGCCCGCATGGAGCGGATCACCGTGAGGTCGACCACCGGATCCCAGCGCTGATAGCGGAAGTCCCGGCCGTGCGGCAGCGGGTTGGGCAGCATCCGGGTGCGGCGCATCAGCCGGGAACCGCCGCCCCACCGGGTGCCGTCGGGTCGCAGATCGGTGAGGGGGACCAGCCGGACCCGAGGGTCGAGCGGCAGCACCGGCTGCGCCCCGGTGCGGTAGACGCTGGCGATCTCGACATCGTGCTCGCCGCACATCGCGCCGGCCTGATTGAAGACCGTGCGGACTGTTCCGCCCACCGCGTACGCGTTGTGCAACAGATACCTGATGTTCACCGGCCACAACCTAGACCGCGCCGTCAAGCTCCTCTATGGAACGGCCGACCCGCCAGTCGGCGGGGCGTTTCCGCCGGATGGCGCTCGATCCGCACGACGGCACCCCGCATGCTGGTGACACCGGTCACACCTAGGTGAACCGGTACCGATTCCAGGAGGCCGCCGTGACGACCGTACCGTTCGATCCCGAACTCGCCGCCGCACTCAGCGTCATCAGCGAACAGCTTCCGCCGTCCATCACCCCGGAGATGATCGCCCCGATGCGGCAGGGCGCCACCCTCGCCCCGGTCAGCGACGACGAACTACGCCGCGACGGCCGGTTCACCGTCGAGGAACGCGCCGTTCCCGGCCGGCCCGGCGACCCCGACGTCACGCTGCTGATCTGCCGTCCCACGGCGGCCACCGGCGCGCTCGGCTGCCTCTACCACACCCACGGCGGCGGCATGATCCTCGGCGACAGCCGGACCGGGATCGGCGAGATGCTGGACCTGGCCGAACGCTTCGGCCTGGCGGTGGTGTCGGTGGAGTACCGGCTGGCCCCCGAGACACCACACCCCGGCCCGGTGAACGACTGCTACGCCGGCCTGCAGTGGACCGCCGCCAACGCCGGTGAGCTGGGCTTCGACCCGGGCCGGCTGATCGTCGCCGGAGGCAGCGCCGGCGGTGGGCTGGCCGCCGCGGTCGCCCTGATGGCCCGGGACCTCGGCGGCCCGGACATCCTCGGGCAACTGCTGCTCTACCCGATGCTCGACGACCGGAACGACTCGGCGTCGGCCGTACAGATGCAAGGGCTGGGGGTGTGGGATCGGGGGTCCAACCGGACCGGCTGGGGTGCCCTGCTCGGTGCGGCCGCCGGCGGGCCCGACGTGTCGCCCTACGCCGCCCCGGCCCGCGCCACGGATCTGGCCGGACTGCCGCCCGCGTTCATCGACGTCGGCAGCGCGGAGACCTTCCGGGACGAGGACGTCACCTACGCCACCCGGATCTGGCAGGCCGGCGGCCGGGCCGAACTGCACGTCTGGCCCGGCGCGTTCCACGGTTTCGACGCCATGGTGCCGAGCGCCGCGCTCTCCCAGGACGCCCGGCAGGCCCGGGTCCGCTGGCTCGACCGGCTCCTCAACTCGTAGATT
>DATMVU010000777.1:0-11583 GCA_035562875.1 Actinoplanes sp.
TCGCAGTTCCTCCGGGAGCTGCCCTTCATTGAGGCAACACCCAGGTCTACCCGTACGGCTCCAACACGGCCGTCGCAGCTCTTCCGGGAGCTGTCCTTCATTGAGGATTGGTCCGCAGCGTCTTGTTCTGGAGGCTGCCGAGCGTCGCAGCCCCTCTGGGAGCTGTCCTTCATTGAGGCTGGGAAGCGATCAACAAGCAGTTGCTCGGCCAGTTTGTCGCAGCTTCTTCGGGAGTTGCCCTTCGTTGAGACTTCGGCCGGTCTGCCGACCTGGACAGTGGAGGGCACGGTCGCAGTCCCTTCGGGAGCCGCCCTTCATGAGGGGCTTCAGGTACAGGTCGGGCGGGTCGTGGCAGGGAATGTCGTGGGCGGTGTGTTCGGCGAGGCCGGTACGGCAGAGGCGGGCGGGTGTAGATCGGCGGAATCGCAGAGGCTTTGTGGACGTGGATGAGTCGGTCGTTGATTTTGATGTCGCGCCCGTGGGCTTCGACGGTGATGCGGTGATGTTGCGGATGTGATGGTCCTCATTGACGACGTCAACGTCATCGGCTGTCATGGCCGGACTCTGGCTAAGGCGAATCGAACAGGAGATACGTGCCCGTGTGGTGGATCTGGGCGGCAGGCTCGGCTCTCCTCTTCGGCGCCGGCTACGCCATGATCGCCGTGCCCCGGTTCCGGGAGCGTTCCCTTCGGCGCCGTATCGCCTGGTCCGAGGCCCACACGGCGATCGCGACGGCCGCGATCAGCCGGGACGCGGCCGGGCCGGAGACGCCCCGTGACGCCGAGGCCACCGAACTCCTGCGCCGGGCGGAGTCGATCGCCGCAGCCCGCGGGGGCCCGGACGCCGCGAACGAGGCCACCGCCTTGGCCCGCCGCGCCGACCGGATCTGGACCGGTCGAACCCGGGGCCGTCCGGGATCGGGCCGATCGGAGCTGGAACGGCCGTGATCGACCTGATCCTGCTGTACTTCACTCGGAAGACCGCCGACCTGACCGAGTGGGCCGCGGCCATGATCGACGAGGTGCTGCGCTGGGGCGCGCTGGCGCTGGCCGCGCTCTGCATGATCGTGTTCCTGGGCAGTCAGCACGAGGACATCAAGATCAGCTACGCGGAGTCACCCGGCACCGACAGCACAACGAGCACGTCCGGCCTGGACACGGTGACCCTGCCGTCGACCGCCGAGCTGACCGCGATGATCCGGGCCGAGCCGGTGGTCCGGCTGCCCGGGTCGATCGCCCACTGGGACACCGCCGCCGTGCAGGCCGCGATCGGCGACAGCGGCCTGCGGATCGTGGTCGCCCCGCCGGGCCTCGCCAAGGCCGACAGCTTGCGGCTGCACGGGATCAAGGAGGCCGACCTGCGGGTCGTCGGAACCTACGTGGGCTCCTACTACTGGTCCGCGAGCAGCACCGACCTGGACAGCCGGCGGGACAAGCTCGCCACCGGTGACGTGACCCGCGATCTCCTGACGCTCATTGCGAAACTGCGCGAACAACCGGAACACACCGCGCAGTACGCCTTCCAGTGGCGTGAACCGACAGCAGCCGAGACCGCTGTGGTCGCCCGCGACCTGCGTGACAGTGGTTTCCACCGGGCGCCCGGGGCCACTCTGGAGGCCGCTCCGGAGAACTCCACCGCCTTTCCCGGCGGCCGTGCGCTGTACGTGGCGCTGCCCACGCAGAAGTACGGCGAGCCGGTCCCCGCGTACGCCCCGGTCCTCAGTGAGATGTTCCCGGACACCCCGATCGTGGTGATGTACGGCGGCTGGATCGAGTACGCCGGCCCGCACGCCGCTGATTTCGCCGAGATCGCCGCCGCGGTCTTCTACGATCGGTTCTCGACCGCGCTGGAGCGCTCCCCCTACCCGCAGCAGGCCGTCCTGAAGGTCTATCTGGACCAGGTGACGGACGTACGATATGCCGGTCTCGCCGATCGCCCGCTGCCGTATGCCCCGCCGGATCCCCTGGCCGTCGCCCTGCCCGCGCTGCCCTGGATCTTCGTCGTCTGTGTGCTGATCTTCGTCGGCCTCTCGGTGCGCCCGATCGTGGGCACGCCCGGCACCGCCGCCGTCACCAGGGCGGCGGGCAGCGCTCCGGGTCAGCTCGCCGCGCTGACGGCCCTGGCGGTGGAGATGTCCGCACTGACCGGCCGGCGCAGTGAGGCTCCGCTGGCCCGCGCGCTGATCACCCTGACCGCCGCCCGGGACGCGCTCAAGGATCAACTTCCCGATGCGCACGTACGATCACTGTTGCGGACCGCGGAGAAGGAGCTGGACCTGGCCGCCCGTCTGCTGCCGTACCGCGGCTACCGTCCCGCCGAATACTTCCAGCGGAGGCTGGCATGACGCGGCGCCGCCGCCCGGTCCCGGCCCGGCAGGCCGTGGTGGCACACCGGTCCGTGTTCCGGCGGGGCCTCGCCGGCGCGGGCGGCACGGTGAAAGCCGCCGTGAAGTCCGTCGTGACACCACTCTCCGTGGCGACGGCGGCCTGCCTGGTGCTGGCCGGCTGGTCGCTGTGGACCGGTGGCGTCTTCGAGGGACCGATCGCCCGGCAGGTCCGCACCTCGTCGGTGTACACCGCCCCCGGCACCGGCCTGGACGTGCCCGCCGCGGAGCGGATCATCGGCAACCGCCGCCTGGTCATGATCTTCGTCGACAAGGGCACCGCCGAGCTGCCGCCGGTCTGCGACGCGGTGGAACGGGCCGCCGACGGCACCCTGGTGCTGGTGCTACGACCCGAGGCCGACGGCTGGAAGAAGTACACCTGCGCGATGTTCGACGGCGGTTTCGAGCTGATGCGGCTCGAAGGCGGCCTCGGACCGGGCATCCCGCAGTTCGCCGGGGACCCGCTCTCGACCGTCAAGGTGGCGGCGGTCAACTACGACCGGCTGGTCCGGACCGGACTGTTGACCGACGGTCCCCGCACGATCAACCCGTACCTGCCGCGCTACCTGATGGCGGCCGCCGCGGTGCTCGCCGTCCTGCTCGGTTCGCTGCTGATCTGGACCGCCGGGCGGCGTGCCGCCCAGGCCGCTGTGGACCGGCGGGAACGTCTGGAGATCGCCGCCGACTCCCGGGTGGCCGTCAGCGCCGCCGCGGCCGCCGTCGCCCAGCAGCTCATCGACCTGGACGCGCGGTACCGCAACGGCGACGACGAATTCCGGCGACGGTACGCCGCCCTGGCCGCCGACTACACCGAGGTGCTCGGTGACCTGGCGAAACCGGACGACGGCACCGCCGCGGAACGCGTCGAGAGACTACTCGGCCGGGCTCGTCACCTGGCCCGGCGGCGTTGAGAGCCCCGGGTCAGGGGCGCATCTTGCCGACGAGCGGGCCGCTGTCCACCACCGGGCGGCCGAGCTGGGCGACGATCTGCTCGAGCTGCGGGCCGAGCGGCGTCTCGCCCTTGGCCACCGCCGACTCGACCGGCACCTTACGGCCGTCCACAGTCACCACGTAGTAGCAGAGCAACTGGCCGGTCAGGATGTTGTCACCGCCGGCCTTCCACAGCCAGAGCTGGTCCACCTCGTTCCACGCCACCACGTCGATCTTCTTGTTCTTGGTGTGGACCAGGCCGTTCTCGAACAGGTAGGTCGCAGTGAAACCGGCGAACAGCGCCATCACCGCGTAGACCAGCACGATGACGCCGAACACCATCATCGGGCAGGCGATGAACCGCAGCGCGCCGACGTCGATCAGCGAGCCGATCCAGGCGACCAGGATGCCGCCGGCGATCAGCGCGATGCCGCCGCCGATCCCGAACGTCAGGTTGCCGATCGGGTTGGTGCCGCGCTGCGCGGCCGTCATCTGCCCGAGCCCGCGGCTGGCGGCGGCCTGTATCACCTCGGGCGGCGGCGCCTGTGGCGACGGTGAGGCGGGGCCGGGAGCGGGGATGTTCGGCGGTTGGGTCACAGGTTCACCTCTGCGGATCTCGGAACGGCGCCGGTCTCGGAAGACGACGGCGCTCTCGGAAACAACGGCGCCGATGGTAACCGCAGACGATCAAGTCCATGGACCGGCGTCGTGCCGGATCCCAGACCCCAGGATGTGCCGTCCGCCCTGAGACTCTCCTGGGAGCGTGCCCGAAGGCATCGACGCAGGCGTATCCTTTGTGCTTCCTGTGAACGCTCACATCCCCAATCTGAGCGTCCCCCGACGTCAGGAGACAATTGTCATGAGACTTCGACGAGCATTGATCGTCGCGGTGCTGGCCGCCACCGGCCTGGCGGTCGCCGCCCAGCCGGCGCAGGCCGCGTGCGGCGACGGCAGCTACCAGTCGCAGGTCACCGTCAGCGGCAGCACCTGGACCGCTCGCAACGCCGCGGGCAGTGCGGTCTACACCGGCACCGACTTCCGCGCCGCCGTCCAGGCCGGCATCGGCAGCCTCACCGCCGGGCGCACCTCGATCCAGCGGGTGGTGGTCCGCGGCAACGGCACGATGGCCGCCGGCACCCGGATCTCCCTCGCGAGCTACACGTCACTGTCGGTCTGCGGCACGATCAACGTGACCGGCTCGGGCAGCGGCGACCAGGCCCCGGTCTACGCCCGTGGCGTCAGCAACATCGAGGTGCCGTTCCTCAACGTGACCGGCGCGCCGGTCTACGGCATCTTCATGCGCAACGTGACGAACGTCTGGCTGGGTCAGATCGACATGAGGATCAACAGCGGACTGGGTGTACGCATTGACAACCGTGGCGACACCAGTCAATGGACCCGCAACGTCCGTATCGACAACGTGTACGTCTCCGGGGCGAGTTCGCACGCCGTCGAGACGTACGGTGTGGACGGCATCACCATCGGCACGGTGACCGCCCGCAACGTCGGCGAGTCCGGCCTGCTCCTCAATCAGACGATCAACGCCACCGTCGGCACTGTCGACGCCGAGAACGCCGGCGCCGGCACCGGTTACGCAGCGTTCCGGATGGCCAACCGCAACGGCCGGGTGGGCGACGCGTACCCGCAGAACATCAAGGTCGGCACGGTGAAGGCCCGAGGCGGCGGCCGCGGCGTCTTCTGCGTCTCGGAGAGCGGCGGCGCCACCATCGACCGGGTCGACATCGCCAACACCGGCAACAACTCCATCCTGGTGGAGAACTGCTACAACGTGACGATCGCCGGCGTCTCCGGCACGGTCTCCGGCGGCGGCGAGGTCAGGATCGCCGCCCGCACCGAATTCCCCCCGTCCTCAGGCATCCGGTTCCAGAACCTGACCGTCTCCAACACCCCCATCCGCTGGAGCCCGTGCACCGGCACCGGCAACACCATCAGCAACGTGACCCGCAACAACTCCACCCTGACCTGGTGCTGACCTGACACGGCGGAAAGGGGACGGCGGGTGAGAGCCGGCCCCTTTCCGTGCCGTCGCTTCGCCGAGGGCGTTTACTGGCGGTGATTGCCGGACGCTCGAGGAGGAGCACATGCGGACGAGAACCGTGCAGTTGCTGGCCGCCCCGGTGGTGGCCGGCACCCTGGCCGCTGCCGGACTGATCTTCTTCCATCCGCTTTCCCGCGCGGGGGCCCGGCCGGCGGCGACCGGTGGCGCGTGTGCCGGCGCCGCTGGGGTGACCGGAACCCACGGTGGCACGGCGGGAGCGGCCGGTGCGTGCGCGGACATCGGCGGGACGAGTGACACGGCCACCGCCGCGGGGGCGAGCGCCGCCCGGCGTACCGCCCGCAATGTCATCTTCATCAACGGCGACGGCATGGGTGCCGCCGCGCGGGAGGCCGCCCGCCTCTACTACGCGGGGCCGCGCGGGACCCTGACGATGGACGGCTTCCCGGCGTCCGGCCGTCTCACCACCAGCCCGGACGACCCCGCCAAGATCGTCACCGATTCGGCGGCCGGGGCCAGCGCCTGGTCCACCGGGGTCGCCACCTACAACGGGGCGATCAGTGTCGGCCCGGACGGTGACCCGCTGCCCGCGCTCGGCGTGCAGGCCAAGCAGTCCGGCCGGGCCACCGGCCTGGTGACCACCGCTCAGGTCACCGACGCGACCCCGGCCGCGTTCTTCGCCAACGCCAAGGACCGCGCGGCTCAGGACGACATCGCCCGGCAGTATCTGGAGAAGTCGAAACCGGACGTGATCCTGGGTGGCGGCGAGGACTGGTGGCTGCCGGCCGGTAAGCCGGGTGTGCACCGGGACAAGCCGGCCGAGGACCCGGAGGAGGGCAGCCGGGGCACGAAGGGCGACCTGATCGCCCAGGCGCGGCAGAACGGTTATCAATATGTATCAACGCGGGCTCAACTCAACGCGGCCAAGCCGGGCAAGCTGCTCGGGCTCTTCGCCAACGAGGAGATGTTCCAGCAGAACCCGGAGGGCAAGGGTGACGTCTACCGGCCGTCCGTCGACCTGGCCACGATGACCCGGAAGGCCCTGGACACCCTCTCCCGTGACGCCGACGGGTTCTTCCTGCTGGTCGAGGAGGAGGCGGTCGACGAGTTCGCGCACGACGACAACGGGCGCCGGGTGCTGCAGGCGATGGGCGAGCTGGAGAAGGCGGTCGCGGTGGCGAAGGCGTTCGCCGTGGACCACCCGGACACCCTGGTCGTGGTCACCGGCGACCACGAGACCGGCGGTCTCGCCATCGAGGACTATCCGGGTGGGGACGGTCCGTTCCCGGTGAAGGGCACCGAGCTGAAGTTCTGGATCGACTGGACCACCAAGGGCCACACCGGGCAGAGCGTGCCGGTGACCGCGTTCGGGCCGGGGTCGGAGAGGTTCAACGGGCAGCATCCCAACACGTACGTCCATGAGGTCCTGCAGCCCTTGGTCGTCAATTGACGACGCGAGTCAACTCATGACACGAGTCAATTGATGACGCGAGTCAACTGATGACGAGAGTCAGCCGACGGGTCGACCGCTCGAACCGCGCACCCGCAGGGTGGTCGCGGCGGCGTGGCGGCGTGGCTCGGTCCGGCCCTGGAGACGCTCCAGCAGCATGGTCGCGGCCCGCGCCCCCATCTCGACGCCCTGCTGATCAACCGAGGTCAAGTCGATGAGCGGGTGCCGGGCGAGGTCGGTGTCGTCGTATCCGGTGACGGCGACCCGGCCGGTCAGCCCGGCGGCGGCGACTCCGGCGAGCGCGTCCATGGCGATGTCGTCGTGCCCGGCGAAGATCGCGGTGGGCCGGTCGTCGCGGGCGAGCAGTGCCCGGGTGCCGGCCAGGGTCCCGGCCCGGCTGTCGTCGCGCCGGACCACCTCGATCAGGTCGGCGAGTCCGGCTTCGGTCATCCGGTCCCGGTAGACCTGGAGCCGGACGGCGTGCGGGGTGCCGGAGCCGGGCGCGGTGACGGCCTCCGGTTCGGTGAGGTGCACGATCCGCCGGTGACCGAGTTCGAACAGGTGGTCCATGACGGCGCCGGCGCCTGCGGTGTCGTCGCCGACCACCGTGTCGTACCGCTGGGGGTGGTCATGCCTGCCGATCATCACGACCGGGATGCGGGTGGCGAGTTCCTCCAGCCAGGCCGCGTCGGTCAGTGGCGCGACGGCGATGATGCCGTCGACGAGCCCGTCGGCCATCGACTCCAGGGTGCCGTACGCCGGGCCGTCGGCCGGGGCCAGGACCAGCTGGTACGGGGTTCCGTCGACGGCGAGCTGGGCACCTTCGACGATCTGGGTCATGAACCGGGCGCCGACCCAGGGGATCTCCAGCCCGAGCCGGTAGCTGGATCCGCGCAGGGCCCGGGCGGCGACGCTGGGCCGGTAGCCGAGTTCGGCGATGGCGGCCTCGACGCGGATCCGCATGGCGGGGCTGACCCCGTACGCGTTGCGGATCACCTTCGACACGGCGGCGCGGGAGACCCCGGCCGTCTGGGCGACGTCACTGATCGTGACGGACCGGCTCCTGGCGATCGACATATGCCTCACTGTAGACCGTTCTCCTTTTCTCTCCGCTGCGGCCCGGACGGTTTTGAAACGTTTCGCAAAACATCTTGTGGAGCTCGTGTAGACCGGTCTACTGTGACGCCAGTTACACATGGAGACCGATCTACAAACATGCGTGAAACCGGAGGTTCATATGAGGAAACTCGGTGCGGCGCTGCTCACCGGCGCGCTCTGTCTGTCGGGTTGCAGTGCGGGATCGCTCGGTTCGAGTGACGACGCCGCCGCCGGCAAGACCCAGATCACCTTCCTCACCAACAACGACCCGTCGAACGTGAAGGTCGCCGAGGCGGTGATCGCCGCGTTCGAGGCGAAGAACACCGACGTGGACGTCAAGCTCGACACCCGGCCGCAGGGTGGCGAGGGCGACAACCTGGTCAAGACCCGCCTCGCCACCGGCGACATGGCCGACGTCTTCGAGTACAACTCCGGTTCGCTGCTGCAGGCCATCGCCCCGCAGACCAACCTCGCCCCGGTCACCGGTGAAGCCTGGGTGGGCGACCTCGACCCGGTGTTCAAGCAGGTCGTCACCGCGAACAACGAGGTCTACGGCTCGCCGTGGGGCCCGGCGGTCGGCGGCGGCATCTTCTACAACAAGCCGCTCTACACCAAGCTCGGCCTGCAGGTCCCGAAGACGTGGGCCGACTTCATGAGCAACAACGCCAAGATCAAGGCGGCTGGGGTGGCGCCGGTCCAGCAGACCTACAGCGAGACCTGGACCTCACAGGTCATCGTGCTCGCCGACTTCCACAACGTCGCCGCCGCGGACCCGTCATTCGCCGAGAACTACACGAACAACAAGGCGAAGTACGCCACCACACCCGCCGCCCAGGCCGGCTTCCAGCACCTGGAGGAGCTGGAGAAGGCCGGGTACTGGAACTCCGACTACGCGTCGGCCAAGTACAACGACGGTCTCGCCGCGGTGGCCACCGGCAAGGCCGGCCACTACCCGATGATCACCTTCGGGGTGCCCGCGCTGGACACCGCCGCCCCCGACAATGTGAACGACGTCGGCTTCTTCGCCCTGCCCGGCACCGACGCCGGCAAGAACGGCGTCACCCTGTGGGAGCCGTCCGGCATCTACATCCCGAAGAGCACGGAGGGTGACAAGCTCGCCGCCGCCAAGAAGTTCCAGGCGTTCGTCGCCTCGCCCGACGGCTGCACCGCGTACGGCAGCGCCGCCCCGCTCGGTGGCCCGTTCGTGGTCGAGTCCTGCACGCTGCCGGCCGACGTCGCCCCGGCGGTCAAGGACCTGAGCGCCTACGTCGAGGCCGGTCAGGCCAGTCCCGCCCTGGAGTTCCTGTCCCCGATCAAGGGCCCGGCCCTGGAGCAGATCACCGTCGAGGTCGGCTCCGGCATCCGGTCGGCTGCCGACGCCGCGAAACTCTACGACGAGGACGTGAAGAAGCAGGCTCAGCAGCTCGGCATCCAGGGCTGGTGATGTCCACACGCAAGAGCCCGTACCCGTACTGGTTCCTCGTTCCGGGGGGCCTGGTCTTCACCGTCTTCTTCCTCGTCCCGTCGGTGATGGCGTTCTGGTTCAGCCTGACCCGGTGGACTCTTTTCGACCAGGAGTTCATCGGCCTCGACAACTACCTGCAGTTCTTCCGGGAACCGGCGCTCAGCTCCGGACTGTGGCACACGCTGGTCTACGCCACTGTCACCTCGGGACTGAAAGTGATCCTCGGGATGGCCCTGGCGGTACTGCTCACCGGGCCGATCCTGGGCCGCGGGTTCATGCGGTCGGTGGCGTTCTTCCCGGTGCTCGTCAGCACGATCGGTGTCGGGTTGACCTTCCAAGTGTTGATGCACCCGACCGAGGGCGTCATCAATCAACTGCTGAGCTGGGTCGGCATCACCGGCCCGGCCTGGCTGGTCGACCCGGACTGGGCGCTGCTGTCGGTCGCGTTCGTCGACGTCTGGCAGGGTGTCGGCCTGGCCACGGTCATCTACATGGCCGGCATCCTGTCGATCCCGGGCGAATACTTCGAGGCCGCCCGGGTCGACGGCGCGAGTGCCTGGCACCGGTTCCGCAACATCACCCTGCCGCTGGCGAAACCGGCGACCGTGTCGGTGATCCTGCTGTCCCTGATCGGCGGGCTGCGCAAATTCGACCTGATCTGGGCCATGACCAAAGGTGGCCCCGGATTCACCTCCGACGTCATGGCATCGGTCATCTACAAGCAGTACCAGGCCGGTTTCTACGGGCTCTCCACCGCCGGAAACGTCGTCCTCTTCCTGCTGGTGATCGTGATCGCGCTCCCGTTGTTCTGGTTCTTCAACCGAAAGGACGAGACTGCGTGAGTACGCGTACCAAGCCCAACTATCCACTCAGCACTCTCGCCGTTCTCGTCTTCGGTGTGGTCTTCCTGCTCCCGTTCGCCTTCATCCTGCTCACCGCGGGAAAGACGCAGCAGGAGGCGGCCGCCCTGGAATTCTCCTGGCCTACCCAGTGGGCTTTCGCCGAGAATTTCGTCGCGGTCGTCGAGGCCCGGGACTATCTGCTGATCATCGCGTTCATCAACAGCACCGTTCTCACCGTGGCGAGTGTGTCAGTGGTGGTGGTGCTCGCCGCGATGGCCGGCTTCGTGCTCCAGCGCCGGAAGAGCCGCTGGACCCGGGCGGTCAACCTGGTCATCCTGTCCGGCCTGGTACTGCCGCCCGCGGTGGTGCCGACGATCTGGGTGCTCCAGAAGCTCGGACTGTTCAAGACGATGCCGGGCCTGATCCTGGTCGAGATCGCGTACGCCATGGCCTTCTGTGTCCTGCTCTTCCAAGCCTTCATCGCCGGGATTCCCAAGGAGATGGACGAGGCGGCGACCATCGACGGGGCCGGGCCGCTCAGCCTCTTCTTCCGGGTGGTGCTGCCGCTGCTGCGGCCGATCATCGTGACCGTCGTGGTGGTGCAGACGGTGTTCATCTGGAACGACTTCACCAGCCCGCTCTACTTCCTGCCCGGTGACGAGAACGCCACGGTGCAGTTGACGCTCTTCAATTTCCAGAGCCAGTACGTCAGCTCCTACAACCTCCTCTTCATGGACATCCTGCTGATCACGGTGCCGCCGCTGGTCATGTTCATGATCTTCCAGCGCCAGATCGTGTCCGGCATGATCGCCGGCTCGGTGAAAGGTTGAACCACATGCAAGGTCGGATGATCACCCCCGTTTCCGAGCTGGGCAGCGCACCGGTTCTCCGCAAGGAGTTCAGCCTCGAGCCCTCATTCGTGCGGGCCACGTTGCGGATCAGCAGCCTCGGAGTGCACGAGGCGCGAATCAACGGGATCCCGGTCGGCGAGGACGTTCTCAGCCCCGGCTGGAGTTCCTACGAACACCGGCTGCGGTACGTCACCCATGACGTCACGGAATCGCTCGCCACCGACAACGTCCTGACCGTTCTGATCGGCAACGGCTGGTACCGCGGGCGGCTCGGATTCATGGGTGGACGGGCCTTCTACGGTGACCGGCTCGGGCTGATCGCCGAACTGGAGATCGAGTACGCCGACGGCAGCAGCCGGCTGATCGTCACCGACGAGACGTGGACCGCCGACAATTCCGACGTGATCGCCGACGATCTCTATCACGGGCAGACCATCGACGCCCGGCAACGGACCGAACTGCGGACCTGGCGGCTCGCCGTCCGCCCCCTCGACTTCGACAAGTCCCTGCTCACCCCGTACATCGGCCCGGTGGTGACCAGGCACGA
>DATMVU010000778.1:0-8828 GCA_035562875.1 Actinoplanes sp.
CGAGTCCAGGTCCTCCCGGCTCAGGCCGCGGCGGGTGGCGATCCGTTCGGCGGCGACGTACTGGTTCGGCAGGTCGATGTCCCACGACTCGGGCCGGGGCAGGCCCGCGGTGCCGAGGTTGGCCCGCAGCGGCACCCGGCTCATCGCTTCGACGCCGCAGGCCACACCGGCGGTGATGGTGTCCGTGGCGATGAGCCCGGCGATCAGGTGGGCGGCCTGCTGGGCGGAGCCGCACTGGGCGTCGACGGTGGTGCAGCCGGTGGTCCACGGCAGTCCGGTGTGCAGCCAGGCGGTCCGGGTGATGTTGCTGGACTGTTCGCCGCCCTGGGTGACGCAGCCGCCGATGGCCTGCTCGGCCAGATCGACCGGATCGCCGAGTCCGCGGAGCGCCGCACCGAGGAGTTCGGCCGGGTGCAGATCGGCGAGCCAGCCGCCGCGCTTGCCGATCGGGGTGCGTACCGCATCGACGATCACCGGTGTACCCACCGCGACCTCCAACTAGAACCTGTTCTCGATTGAACCTACCAAATCTCTTAACGCTCATGTTTGAATCGGTAGAACTTGTTGCTGTAGGAGGAGCTGTGGCCGAGCCGCGCACCCGCATCGACCCCACCGATCCGGACATCTATCTGCACGGCATCCCGCACGCCGAGTTCGCCGTGATGCGCAGTGCTGATCCGGTCTGCTGGATCCCGCAGGCGCGGGGCAGTGCCGGGTTCGACGACGAGGGGTACTGGGCGGTCACCAGGCACGCCGACGTGATGGCGGTGTCCCGGAACAGCGAGACGTACTCCAGCCGGGAGAACACCGCGATCGCCCGCTTCCAGCCGGACATGACCCGCGAGGGCATCGAGATGCAGCAGGCGATCATGCTGAACATGGATCCGCCGCAGCACACCGCCCAGCGGGCGATCGTGTCCCGTGGGTTCACACCGCGAGCGATCAACAGCCTCCGTTCCGCGTTGGAAGCTCGCGCTGAACGCATCGTCGCGTCCGTCGATACGGATGACGGCGATTTTGTAGCGGACATCGCCTGTGAACTACCCCTGCAAGCGATAGCGGAACTACTCGGCGTGCCCCAGGAGGACCGCGGGAACGTCTTCGAATGGTCCAACTCGATGATCGGCTACGACGATCCCGAGTTCAACGGCGCCGACCCGATGGAGTCGGCGATGGGCCTGCTCGGCTACGCCATGCAGATGGCCGACGAACGCCAGACCTGCCCCCGCGACGACATCGTCACCACACTGGTCAAAGCCGAGATCGCCGGTGAACATCTCTCCGTCGACGAGTTCGGCTTCTTCGTCCTGATGCTCGCGGTAGCCGGCAACGAGACCACCCGCAACGCCATCTCGCACGGCATGCACGCCCTGCTCACCCACCCCGAGCAGTGGGAACTCTACAAACAGACCCGCCCGCGCACCGCCGTCGACGAGTTCGTCCGCTGGGGCAGCCCGATCAACGTCTTCCAGCGCACCGCCACCCGCGACACGATCCTTTCCGGACAGCAGATCCTGAAGGGTCAGCGGGTGGCGATGTTCTACGGCTCGGCGAACTACGACGACGAGGTCTTCACCGACCCGCACACCTTCGACATCACCCGCAGCCCCAACCCGCACCTCGGCTTCGGCGGCAGCGGCGCCCACTTCTGCCTCGGCGCCAACCTGGCCCGCCTGGAAATCGACCTGATCTTCAACGCCCTGGCCGACCACATGCCCGGCATCACCCTGGCCGGCCCGGCGCAGCGCCTCCGCTCCGGCTGGATCAACGGCATCAAACACCTCCCAGTCAAATACCGGATCTAGTACGCCTACCGGGCCGCCCGACCGCAGCGGCCCGTACCGCTGCGACCGCGCGAGGAGACGCCGGGGCCGAGACCGACCCGCGCCCGCCGGGCCGAATGCGGCGGTCACCGGCTACCCGAACCGCCGGATGCCGGATGCCGGGTGCCGGGCGGCGCCGACGAGGGCTTCCCGAGCGTCTTGACCGGCATGCAGGTGGGTAAGTGCCGACCATGACGGATGTGACGGCCAGAACCGCGATCGTCACCGGTGGCGGTGCCGGACTGGGACGCGAGATCGCGCTCGGCCTGGCCCGAGCCGGCTACGGCGTCGTCGTAGCCGATGTCGACGGCCGGGCTGCACAGGCGTGCGCGCGGGTGATCGAGGAGCACGGGGTGCCGGCCCGGGCGTTGTGTGTCGACGTGAGAGAACGTCAGGACATGGAGCGGATCGTGGCGGTCGCGAAAGAGCTGGGCGGCCCGCACGTACTCGTCAACAACGCCGGCGGCTGGACCCCGCAACGGCAGTATCCGCAGGCGGCGCCGGACGAATGGGCCGCGACGATCGACCTGAACCTCATCGCTCCGATGGCGCTCAGCCAGTCGGTCATCGATCCCCTGCGAGCACGCGGCGGTGGAGCGATCATCAACATCGCCTCCAGCGGCGGCATCGGTTTCGAACCCTACGGGTCCCCCGAGTACGGCGCGGCAAAGGCCGGCCTGATCCGCTACACCGCCAGTCTGGCCGGTCTGGCGGACACCCACGGGATCCGGATGATGTGCGTGGCACCGGACTGGATCGGGCTGAGCCGAGCCCAGGCCCAATGGCAGCGCCTGAGCACCGCCGAACGGGCGGCGTCTCGCCCGCTGATCCCTCCGGCCGAAGTCGTCGCCGTCATCCTGGACCTCATCCGCAACGGGGCCGGCGGAACAGTGGTGGAGATGTGGGGAGGCGATCCGCCTCTCGTGCACGCCCCCGGCCGCGGCCGGTCCGACCCCGCACAGCGGTAGCAGAACACCCGAAGAACCCATGGTGTTCGATACTGCATGCTCGACGATCAGCGTCCGGAACCGCAGATGCCCGCCGACGAGAGCGGTGCCGCATCTGCGGCTCGATTGTCAGCGAGCGGATGATGGAGAAGGATGCGCCGATGGCAATCGACACCTCTGGCGAGTACTGGCGTGGTGAGGATTCAGCGGATCTCGCCGAATATCTGCGCGAGTTCCGGGCCGGCGGTTACGACGTCGCCGACGTCGTCGAATCGGTGTGTGCCGGCTGCCGGGGGCGCCGGTTCCGTCTTTCGGCCGACGACGCCGCGGGTTGCGCTGAGCGGGTCTGCGTCGACTGTGGCACGAGCGCCTACCTGGCCGACAGTGTGGACTTCGCCGACGAAGCGGATCTCGAGTGCTGCGAGTGTCCGTGCGGTGCCGACACGTTCGCTGTCGCTCTGGGCATCGCCTACCGGGTCGATCAGGAGGTCCGCTGGGTCAGTGTCGGCCTGCGCTGTCTCACTGACGGCACGCTGGGCGTCTACGCGGACTGGAAGATCGACTACTCGCCCACCGCGCACCTCTTGAACAGCGCATAGCCGATCCGCGGCGCTGAAGCAGCCGCCACCATTCCACTCGATCAGCGGCAGGTGAGTAAGCCCGCGAGGCTACGCGCGCAACCGCGGCGGCTGTTTCCCTGATCGAGTGCCGGGCAAAGACGGACGGAAAGTGCACCATGCTGACGCTGAGCACCCGAGCATTTCGGCACGAGCCAGTTCGAGTCCGGTGGCCCGGCGCGCCTATCGACAGCTGTGTGCACCTGATCACCGATTGGATGGCGGAGCGGGTTCCTGGGGGCAGAAGGAATGGTTACCGTTACTGGACGCATGCACTCGCAAGCCCCAACGCGTGAAGGACTGCATTGGCAAGAAAACTTCAGAGAGCCCGGAAGTGGCTCCTCCTATCCGTGTCGAAGTGAATCTGAGTGGCATGTAAGTGAGTCGATCAGAGGTGTCCGGAGAGCCAATCGTTGGGGGTGCCCAGTTCTTGACGGAGGGCGTCGTGACCGTCTTGAACAAGGGGCCGGCGAAACGGAAGAATCCTCCAGCTGAGATCGCTGCCGCCTCAACCCGCCAAAGTTGATCATTTAGCCCGCCGTGCAATTAAAATAGTTGCCGCCGCGGTCGACAGTGGTGAAATATGTATTCAGTACGATGCCCTCGATGAGGCGCGCAAGGATTTTCGTTCGGCACTGTGTGAAGACCTGTCGCCGACGCCTCGAACGTATTGCTAGATGGGAATTGAATTCAATCTCTACTTACGTCAACTGGCAATCAAGCGCATATTCACCTCGGCATCACCTGCATATCGAGCATGACAGTGCGTTGGTGGCGGCGGACGATCAAGTGCCCTCCGCGGGCCCGGGACAGCGACGCCATGATGATCCGGTACGGGCGCACCCGTACCGGATCGGGCTTTCTCGTCTACTCCGCGCTTCTCCGGATGAGGGCTGCCAGTTCGGTCACCGCTGGGTCGTCGGCTCGGGCGGCGGCCGATTCGGCCAGGGTGATCAGGTTGGCGCGGCTGATCTCGGCGGCCTGTTCGCTGTGCCGGAGCTGTTCGGCGAACCAGCCGGCCACGTAACAGACCTGGAGGCCGGCCGCCGCGTCCTCGTAGCCGCCGCTCAGGGTGTCGGTGGTGACGTTGGCGCCGGATTCCGCGGGGACGCGGGTGCCGGGATCCTGCCAGCGCAGCCGGGTGCTCGCGACGGCGCCTTCGGCACCCGGTTGCAGGCGAACCAGGTAGAGCGCGGTGACGCTGTGCCCGGCCATCACCTCGCCGCCGTCGACTCCGTCGTCCCGGAATTCGCTCGCGGCCAGCCGCCGGTTGTCGTAGCCGACCAGCCGATACCCGGCGACCGTCTTCGGATCGAAGGTGACCTGCACTTTCGCGTCCAGGGCCCGGACCGGGAGGGCGGCTGGCAGCTGGTTCACGAACACCTCGCGGGCCTCGTTCGCCCCGGAGATGTAGACGGTGAAGCCGTCACCGTTGTCGGCCAGCTCCTCCATCAGACTGTCGCCGTAGTCGTTGCCGACTCCCACCCCGAGCAGGGTGATCTGTTTGGCGGCGGCTTCCCGGACCCGGGTGAGGATCGGGGACGCCTCGGTGTTGCCGATGTTGGCGAGGGCGTCGGAGACGAGCACCACCCGGTTCGTGGCGCCGTCCCGGAAACCGGCGCGGGCCTCCTGGTAGCCGCGGGTCAGCCCACGTTCCAGGTCGGTGCCGCCGGAGGTGCGCAGCCGGTCGACGGCGTCGAGCAGTCCGGCCCGGTCCCGGACCGGGGACATCGCCCGGAGGACTTGAGCCTGGTCGCTGAAGGTGACGATGGCGATCTCGTCGGTGGGCCGGGCCTGTTCGGCGTACGCCCGTAAGGCGCCCTTGACCACGTCCAGTTTGCCGGGGTCCGCCATCGAGCCGGAGACGTCGACGACGAAGGTGAGCCGGGCGTCCTTGCGGGTGGTCGTGTCGTCGGCGCGGGTCTGCAGTCCGATCCGGAGCAGCCGGGTGTCGCCGCCGGGGGTGACCCGGTGGCCGGCCGGCAGGCGTGCGCCGTCCATGGTGATGCGGAATCCGGCACCGTCCGGCTGCGGATACGGGTGCCGGAACGCGTTGATGAACTCCTCCGGCCGGATCGTGTCCGGGGCGGGTACCACGCCCTGCCCGATGAGGTTGCGGGCATAGTCGTAGGAGGCGGTGTCGACGTCCATCGCGAACGTGGATTTCGGGTTCTCGGCCGGATCGGCCTCGGGGGCCGGGGCGATCGTCCGGCCGCTGTCCCGGATCCGGGCCTCACCCTGGGACCGGTCGCCTTCCGCGCAGGCGCCGACCGTGAGCAGTATCGCGAGCGCCGCAACGAGCGGGCGCTTCATCTCCCGTGGGATACGCATAGTCGTTTAGACCACATGCGACAGCCGACGGTGCCCGGGGTGACCGTTACGTGACCGATCGATCACCGAAGTGTGACCGTCAGTCGAAGCCCGCACAGTGCTCGATCGGATTGCTGACCTGCATGGTGTCCGGATCGAAGGTGATCGTCAGCGGCCCGTCGCTGGTGATCAGGGTGGCGGTGCCGGCGGTGACCGATGCGACCCGTTCGAAGGCCGGTTCCTGGTAGATGCAGCCGGCGTCCGCGTCGGTGAACGTGTACCCGTCGTTGCGGCGGATCGTCACGTCCCAGCCGGTTTCACCGAGGACCGCGTGCCACTCCTGGATCCGTACCTCGTAGCGGCCCGCGGCGTCCCGGGCTGCCGGGGCACCGGACTGTTCCGGGGTGACGATCCAGACGGGGACCGCGCCCACGGCGAGGAGCAGCACTGTCACCACTGCCACCGGGGCGAGGACTGCGGTCCGGCGGGCGGGCGGGGTCAGGAACACCACCGTCGCGCCGAGGAGCAGGCACATCGCCGGCCACCACACGACGTCCCGGACGGGGTGGTCGTCCAGCAGGATCAGGCCGGCCGGGTTCCACCGCCAGAACGGGAGGAGGGCCGCCAGCAGCAGGGTGATTCCGGCCGGTACGAACCGCATGCGACTCACCGGGCGGATCTTGCCGATGGACGGGCCCGGCCGCAACCCCGATCAGGTGATCCGGTGCCCGAACTCGGCGGCGAGGGCGGTCAGGTCCGGTTCGCCGTACCTGTCGACCAGGGCCGCGAAACTCTTCGCCTTGGCCGGGCCGAAACGAGCGATCCGCTCGGTGAAGGTGGCGGCGGTCAGGAACCGGGGCGGGGTGCTCTTGCTGTGGAACTTGTCGGCGTACATGACGAGTTCCTCCTCACCGGTCGCCGGCAGGAAGTCGCAGTCCGGCAAGGGCAACTGCTGCTCCCGTACGTCGTCGCGGGTGATGCCGACACCGGTGTGATGCGAACAGAACCGGCGTAGCGGCTCCGGCAGGCCGGTCTCCTCGAGGAGCCGGTGACCGAGCAGGCCGTGGCGTATGTAATGTTCCGCCGGTTCCAGGCGGTAGACCCCGATGTCGTGCAGCAGGCAGCCGGCTCGGACCAGGTCCATGTCCAGGTCGTCGCGGCCCAGTGCGGCGGCGATCCGGGCGACGATCACACAGTGCGTCCACACCAGGTCGAACGCTTCCGGGGAGGGGGCGTGGCGCTCGTGCAGCGCCCGGATCTCGGCATCGGTGGGTATCCGCACCGGCCGAGCCTAACGTCGCCGCAGCTCCGGCGTGCGGGCGGCGATCACGGCCACCGCTGCGGCAGCGAGCAGACCACCGCTGACCAGGGCGATCATCGCCGACGAACCGGCCGCCACCAGACCCGCGCGCATGTTACCGACGTCCGGGCCGGCCTGGCCGACGATCTGTTCGGCGGCGGCCGCCCGGCCCAGGAACGCATCGGGGGTGTGCGCCTGGATCACCGTCGACCGGGACACCACGGCGACCGTGTCGGCGGCACCCGCCACCGCGAGCAGGGCCAGGCCGGCCCACACGTTCGGGGCCAGACCGAACAACCCCAGCGCGATACCCCAGGTCAGCGAGCCGGCGATCATCACCGGGCCGGGGTTGAGCCGGGTGAACGTGCCGGACAGCGCCGACGCCACCACCCCACCCACCGCGATCGCGGTCAGGAACAGTCCCAGGGTGCGCGGGTCGTCGTCGAAACGTTCCGCGTTCACGATCGGGAACAGGCTGATCGGCATCGCCAGGACGGTCGCCGCGAGATCGGTCAGGAGCGCCCCGCGTACCGGAGCACTGGTTTTGATGAACCGCAACCCGGCGACCACGCCGCGCAGACCCGGCTGCGGTGACGCGGGCATCGGCGGCAGCCGGAAGGCCACCCACAGCGCCACCACGAACGTGACCGTGTGGAACAGGAAACAGCCACCGGTCCCGACCTCGGCGATCACCAGCCCGCCGAGGGCCGGGCCGGCCAGCATCGCCGCCTGGAAGCCGATCCGGTTCAGGGCCAGACCGGCCGCCAGCTGCTCCGGCGGCAGCAGGCGGGACACGAACGTCCGGGCCGCCGGACCACCACCGGCGGTGAACGTCGCCTGCATCGCGACCAGGGCCAGCAGCAGCAGCGGTGGCCCTCCGGTGAACGCCTGCACGGTCAGCAGCACCGCACACAGCGCCTGCCCGATCTTGGTGCCGAGATAGAACCGCCGCCGGTCCACCCGGTCCACCAGAGATCCGGCGAACAGTCCGAAAACGATGATCGGCAGGGCCTGTGCCAGACCGGCGGCTCCTGTCCAGATCGTGCTGTGGGTGCTCTCCCACACCTGGTAGAGCACTGCCACGATGGCCATCTGCCCGCCCAGCCCCGACAGCAGTTGCCCGAGCCACAGTCGCCGGAAGTCCGGTGACGTCCGTAGTGGACCGACGTCGATCATCACTCCCACGAGGGGTCCCCGGCGAGCCGCTCGGTGATCCGGGCGTGCAGGCTCTTCCGCTCCAGGGCGGTCTCGATGTCGGCGACGACCCGGCTCAGCGGGTACGGGATCTCCGCCTCGATCTCCGCGATCGACGCCTCGGTGGCACGCCACTCGGCGGCCAGCCGGCCCACCACCGACCGCGCCTTGTCGGTGATCTCGACACGTTTGCTCCGGGCATCAGGACCGGCGACGGTACGAACCCAGCCGCCCGCCTTGAGCGCGGCCACCTTCTGACTCATCCCGGAGTGGGTGATCTGCACCGACTCGGCCAGCTCGGTGATCGTCATCGGCCCGTGCACGTGCAGCCGGATCAGCTCCATCACCCAGGTCGGCTTGAGTCCGTCGATGCGGGCGTCGGCGTAGACCCGCGCGATCTCGTCGTCCATCCGCGCCTGCAGCAGCCGCCACGGCCGCCAGGCGCTCTCCTCGGTCGGATCAATCATCGACGCATAGTAACAGTACTTATATAAGTACTGTTACTATGCCGAACCTGTGCGGACGGGGCGTACCGGAGCAGGGTCCGGATCTTCACCTATCGGTAGGTGGCGGCGACCGCCGGGGAAGGGTGGTCGCCCGTCCGCCATGATCGGCGGACGGGCGACCAAGGCCCCCC
>DATMVU010000779.1:0-9462 GCA_035562875.1 Actinoplanes sp.
GGCGGCGTCCACCTCACCCAGCTCGATCCGGCGGCCGCCGAGTTTGACCTGCTCGTCACCCCGGCCGAGGAAGAGCAGGCCCTCGGGTTCGGCCTTGACGATGTCACCACTGCGGTAGGCGCGGGACCAGTCCAGCGACGGCAACGCGGCGAACTTCTCGGCGTCCTTGGCCGCGTCCAGGTAGCGGGCCAGGCCGACACCGCCGATCACGAGTTCGCCGGTCCCGCCCATGGTGACCGGTTCGCCCGCGGCGTCGACGACGGCGAGTTCCCAGCCGGCCAGCGGCAGCCCGATCCGGACCGGGCCCTCGCCGGTCAGCCGGGCCGCGCAGGCGACCACTGTCGCCTCGGTCGGGCCGTACGTGTTCCACAGCTCGCGGCCCTCGACGGCCAGGCGCTCGGCCAGCTCGGGCGGGCAGGCCTCGCCGCCGAAGATCAGCAGCCGGACGTCCTCGAGGGCTTCGGCGGGCCAGAGCGCGGCGAGCGTCGGCACCGTGGAGACGACGGTGATGCGCTGCTCGGCCAGCCACGGGCCGAGGTCGACACCGCTGCGGACCAGCGAGCGGGCGGCCGGGACCAGGCAGGCACCGTGCCGCCAGGCCAGCCACATCTCCTCGCAGGACGCGTCGAACGCCACCGACAGGCCGGCCAGCACCCGGTCCTCCGGGCCGAGTGGTTCGACGTCGTCGTCGACCAGGAACAGCTGGGCCTCGGCATCGACGAACGCGGCGGCGGCGCCGTGCGGGACCGCCACCCCCTTAGGGGTGCCGGTGGAGCCGGAGGTGAAGATGATCCAGGCGTCGTCGGAGGCCTCCGGCCGCCCGGTCTCCGCCCCGGGGGCGCCCCGGAGCGCGACGGTCAGGCCGTCGCCCAGCACCGCGCACACCGCCGCCTCGGCGAAGACCAGTTCGGCCCGTTCGTCGGGGTCGTCGGCGTCGACCGGCACGTACGCCGCACCGGCCGCGAGCACACCCAGGATCGCCAGGTAGAGGTCGGCGGTGCCGGAGGCGATCCGGATGCCGACCCGGTCGCCGGGGCCGATCCCGTGCCCGGTCAGGACGGTGCGCAGGGTCTCCACCTCGGCGGCGAGCTGCCGGTAGGTGAGAGTGGTGGAGCCGGCGTCGATCGCGAGCGCACCCGGGTGGGTCTGCACGGTGGCGTCGAGGATGTCGATCAGGGTGCGGCGGACCGGGGCGGAACTGGACCGGAAGACTGCCGGCGCCTCGGCCGGGAACGTCAATTCGGGCAATTCGATCAGTTGCAGATCGCTTGTCACGGTCACTGAGCGCGCTCCACCTTCACCTCTGGTTCACCCGCCGTTTGCGGCAACCTCCGAAGCTACGATCGCAAGATGAACAGAGTCGGCTGAATCGACGGATTCGTGTCGACCGACACACTCGTGACCGTCCACACGCACAGGTACCGGTCACCCGTTCGGTCAGTCCACCTGCACGCGATTGCGCCCGCCACGTTTCGCCTGGTAAAGCCGCTGGTCCGCGAGGCTCATCGCGGCCGCCAGGGTGGCCGGGCCGGAGACCTCGGCGAGACCGATACTGATCGTCACGGAGAGACCCGGTTCGATCGACTCCCACGGGTACGCCGCCACACTCGCCCGCAACAGCTCACACTGCGCCCGCGCGTCGGCGATCCCGGCACAGTGCAGCGCGATCAGGAACTCCTCACCACCGAACCGGGCCACCAGATCGGTCTCCCCGATCCGGTCCAGCAGGACCGACGCGATCCGGCGCAACACCTCGTCGCCGACGAAGTGGCCGTAATGGTCGTTGACCCGCTTGAAGTGGTCGACGTCGGCCACCGCGACACAGACCGGGCCACCGGACGCGACGAGCCTCGGCAGTCGCTCGTCGACCGACCGCCGGTTCGGCAGGCCGGTCAGCGCGTCCTCGGTCGCCTGCCGCTGCCACAGCACGTTGTCGGCGGCCAGTTCGGCGCTGCGGGCCCGGTGCAGTTCCGCCTCCAGCCGGGCGTTCGCCGCCTCCAGGCGCACGTTGTCCAGTTCGAAGTGGTGCGCTGCCATCCGGGCGCGAGCCGCGGCGACCTGGTTGTGCACCTCACGTTCCAGGTCGTGGTAGTCCCGGTAGTGGGCCAGCGCGGCGACGAAGTCACCGATCCGCTCGTGCGCCTCGGACAGCTCCCGGGAGATCTCCATCGCCATCGGCTTCTCACCGGCCTGATGCGCCCGGTCCAGGGCCAGCAGCAGACCCTCGATGGCCTCGGCGTGGTCGCCGCGCATGAACCGGACCCGGGCCTGATGCTGCAGCGCCGCGGACTCCAGCGAACGGTAGCCGGACCGGACCGCGATCAGCCGGGACTCCTCGATCAGCGCCGACGCGCCGTCCAGGTCGCCGGCCAGCGCGAGGAGCATCCCGTAGTTGTCGAGACTCATCGACTCCCGGTACGGATGCCCGGCCTCCCGGGCCAGGCGCAGTGCCTCGGTCACGTGGCCGAGAGCGCCGGTCAGCACCCGGTCGGCGGCGTCCGTCTCACCACGGCCACGGAGCCGGGCCACCTCGTACACCGCGTTGTCGCTGACGTTGTTGAGGACACAGAACCGGGCCTCGGCGTCCATCCCGCCGGCCATGTCCAGAGCCTGCATCAGGCACTGCGTGCTCAGCTCCCGGTCACCGAGGCTGCCGTGCACCACACCGGTCCGGTTGTGCACCCAGTAGAGCAGTTCCCGGTCGCCGAGTTCCTGGGCGATCTCCCGGGCGGTGGCCAGCGCGGCCAGGGCCTCGTCGTGCATACCGAGGTCGACGAGCGGCATGGCCTGCAGGGTGAGCACCTCGCAGAGCCCGACCGGGTCGCCGAGTCCCTCCAGCGCCACCACGGCCCGGCGGCAGGCCGCGATCGCCTCCTCCTGCCGGCCGACCCGCATCAGCTGGTTGGCCAGCGAGCGCAGCGCGGCGGCCTCCCCGGCGGTGTCCCCGAGGGAGGCGGCCAGGTCGGCTGCCGTCCGGGCCAGCTCAGCACCGGCCTGGTAGTCGCCGGCCAGCCGTCTGCGCTCGGCCCGCTCCAGCAGGGCGCTGACCGGCAGGATGTCGCTGTCGGTCGCGTTGATGCCGGTCAAGCGGTTCCCCCTCGTCACCGGGACCGAACGTCCGCCGGTCGAACCGGACGGACCATCGACCTGCTCGGCCCGAGCATGAGCATTTGTCGCCGAACAGAATAGGGCGGCCCGCGCGATCGGCTCATTGACCGATCGCATGGTCCACATCGTCCGGCCGGAGGGGGTGTCAGCCGCCGAGGATGACCAGTTCGGCGCGGCCGCTGGCGGTGCCGGTCTTCTGCACCATCATCACGTCCGGTTTCTTGTCCTCGTTCCAGGCGGTGACCAGGATGTCGAGGTGGGCGCTGGCTCCCGGTGCGGTGTCCGCGCTCTGCCGCACGGTCTGCAGGCCGGAGGCGCCGTCGAGCACGGTGATCTGGGTCTTACCGGCGGCGGAGGTGGCCTTCTCGACGATCGCCAGGTCGGCTTTCCTGTCACCGTTGAACTCGGTCACGATCACATCGCGGCCGGTGTCCGCCGGTTCGGACGTGATGATCGTCGGGGTCTGGTGCCGTTGGAAGTTCGCGGCCCCGTCCAGGACCTGCACCTCCATCTTCCGGCTCGCGGTGCCCTCGGTCTGAGTGATCACCAGGTCGGGTTTACCGTCGGCGTTCCAGTCCGCCACCCCGAACCGGTGCTGCGCGCCGGTGACCGCGGGGACGGTACCGGCCGGCACCAGGAACCGGCGGAACGCGGACGCCCCGTCCAGCACGCTCACCTCGGTGAGGCCACCGGTCGCGTCACTGGACCGGCGGGCCACCACCAGGTCCGGTTTCTTGTCCCCGTTGAAGTCGGTGAAAGCGTACGAGTACGTCTCGTCGGTCGGCCCGAGCGCTGTCGCACTGTCCAGCAGCAGGTTGGCGAACTCGCTCGCCCCGTCCAGGACCCGGACCTCGGTCTTGCCGGTGACCGTGCCGGTGCCCTTGACCACCGTCAGGTCCGGCCGGCCGTCGCCGTTCCAGTCGGTCAGGGCCAGTTCGTGCCGTCCACCGAGCGGGCCCAGTTCGGCACCCCTGACGATCAGGGCCTTCTGGTACGGGCCCGCCGGGTCAGCCGCGGTGGCCGTCGACGTGTCCGGGGTCCGGGCCGGGGATCCCCACAGCCGGGCCGCGATGACCTCGGCGTCGTGGGCCTCCGGCGTGTACGCCAGCGGGAACGCCGAGACCTGCACCCGCTGGCAGATCGCACCGATGTCCCCGGTCATCCACCGGTTGCCGGGGAACTTGCGCAGCATCGAGCTGAGGAAGGCGTTCGTCGAGTACACCGGGTCGATCAGCTGGTCCACCCGGCCCCAGCCCTGCGACGGCCGCTGCTGGAACAGCCCGAGACTGTCGTGGTCGAGCGCGACGGTGTGGTTGTTCAGGGTGCTCTCGGCGATCGCCGTGGTCAGCGCGATGACAGCGGCCCGGAACCCGAGCCCGCGGGCCTGCACGGTGGCGACGATCGCCCGGGCACAGGCGATACCCCGGCCGTTGACCGCCCGGCCGAGCCGCTTCCCGTTCATCGACGACCGCACCTGGTCCGCGACCGCCTCGTCGGCAGCGCTCACCCCGCCCGGACCACACGGCGCCACCTTGGCCGGCGCGGCAAGTCCCAGCACCGGCGCGGCGGCGGCGGGCGACGCCGGGTACAGAGCGGCAGCCGCGACGGCGACAGCGGACACCACCCACGAGCCGGCCTGTGGTCCACCGAGGACTCTCACCATGACGCTCCTCGAACCTCCACCCCGGGTACCTGCCGCACCAATCTGCCACACTTCCCGCTTCACCCGAAAGGCGTACCTCCCCACACCTCGGACCGGCAGCCGGAGGATCCTCCACACACGACCGGGCACGAACAAGGTCGCGGATCGGGTCCGCCCGGCATCGGATCACCAGGTGGTGACCGGTCCTCGGGAGCGAGCTGACGGTTCGGGTCAACCGCGGGGCGCCGCCGGGGGCGGTGGGGTCTCGAGGCGGGAGCGGGCCTGGGTCAGCGAGCGCCGGACCAGGGTTTTCAGGGCGTTGCGGCGGGCCCGGCGGTGGTCGTGGCCGGTCGGCGGCAGGTCGGCATCGGTGTCCGCGGCCGTTTCGGCGGCTGCGGTGATCGCCGCGTCGCAGAGTGTTCCGCCGAGCAGGGCACGTTCGGCGACGGTCGCGCGCAGCGGCCGGGGTCCGGCGTTGACCAGGCCGATCGCCGCGGCTGTCACCCGGCTTCCGGCGACCGTCACCACGGCCAGGGCACCGGCCTGCGGAAAGATCGTGAACCGGCGGTCCTCGGCGTAACCCACCCCGGTGCCGTCGGGCAGCACCGGCAGGGTCACCTCGGTCAGCATCTCCTCGGGGCGGCGGACCGTGGTGAACGGGCCGGTGAAGAACTCGGCGGCCGGGACCGTGCGGGTGCCGTCCGGGCCGGTCAGCCGCAGGCGGGCGCCGACGGTGACGGCCAGGGCCGGCCATTCGGCGGCCGGGTGGGCGTAGGCGAGACTACCGACCATCGTGCCGCGCGCCCGGATCGGCGGGTGCCCGAGATGACGCACGATCAGGTGCATCAACTCTCCCAGCGGGCCGCCGACCCGGCCGGATTCGAAGGCCCGGTGCCGGACCAGGGGGCCGACCCGCAGCACGCCGTCGCCCTGCCGGAGGGTGGCCAGCCCGGCCACCCGGTTGATGTCGACGAGCCGGCGTACCGGCAGGTCCGCGCGGCCGAGTTCGGTGGCCAGGCTCTGCCCACCGGCGAGCACCGCCGTGGATCCGTCGGCCAGCGCCGACAGCACGTCGCCGACGGTCTGTGCGGCGAGGTATTCGACCGTCGCGGGCATCACGGCTCACCCTCCACCAGCCCCGGGACGGCTCACCGTTGAGCCGGGCGGACGGCACCATTGTCGGCCGCCCGCCACCGCGCCGGGAGAGGGCGTCATCCGCACGGGTTACCGGGTGTCAACGGCGGCTGCGCATGGCCTTGACGACCGTCACCGAGGCGCCGTCGGGGGCGGCCGGCACCCGGTATTCGCGGGAGCCCATCACCACCCGGCCGGCTTCCGGCAGTTCCTGACGGTCGGCCCTGCGCCGGATCGCGGACAGCGGGTTCCCCGGCGGCCGGGCGGGCCGCCGGGGAGGGGTGTCATCGCTGCTGCAGCACCACGCGCAGACGCTGCGGGGAGGCGGCCAGCCGGTACTGCGGCAGGACGCCCTGACCGCAGGAGGCGGTGCCGACCCCGGCGACGGCCGCGTCCAGGGAGATCCACGTCTCGGTGGCGGCGGGCAGCTCGTGGTCGTGGCCGGTGGCCGCGATCACCTCGCGGGACCACGGGCGCACCGTGATCGGCACGTCCACGCCGGTGATCCGCAGGCCGGTGCCGCCGAGGTCGACGGTGGCGTCGTCGATCCGGCGGGCGCCGTGTTCCTGCGGGCGCACGGTCCGGACCGCGAACTCGTCCCGGTCGGCGGTGAAGGTGCCGTAGCGGGCGCCCTGGCCGGTGTCCGGGTACTGCGGGCCGGGCCCGTACCCGGTCCAGGCGACCTGCGCGGTGGGCCGGTCGAGGCGCAGGTCGACGCCGGCGCGGGCCCAGTCGCAGGGCCACGCCCCGTACGGCTCGATCGTCAGGTCGAGGGCCAGGGCGGTGCCGTCGCTGGTCCAGCGCCAGGTGACGTCGACGCCTGCGTCGATGATCGGCGGGCCGCTGCGGGTCCGGACGATCACCGTGTCGCCGTCGGTGCTGAAACCGACGAGCCGGGTGCGCAGGTCGTGCAGGCGGGCGGCGGCCCACCGGTCGGCGACCGGCGGCAGGTTCGTCTCGTCCCAGCCGATGCCGCGATCGTTCTCGGTCGGGGCCCGCCACAGGCTGATCGCCACGTCGTGCAGGTCGAGGTCACCGAGCCGGATCGGCATGCCGGTGGCCGGATCGAAGACGGCCGGGCCGAGCGTCACACCGTCCGGAGTGACCGTCTTGTCCAGGGAGGCGACGCTGCGGTCCGGAAGGTACTGCGCCCAGGCCACCTCATGCCCGAAAGCACGGTGCCGCAGCGAGAGGGTGGTGGCCGAGGACAGCTTCAACGGCACCGTCACCGACTCCCCCGCAGCGACCTCGGGCAGCGCGAACGCGGTGGCCACCCCGTCGACTGTCAGTTCGGCGTCGAGGTGGGACAGGTCCAGGCCGTGGTACCGGTTGACGATCGTCAGCTCGCCACCGGACAGCGACAGCGACACCGGGGCGTACACCCGGGCCAGGTCCGTGAGGGCCGGGCCGGGGGTCTTGTCCGCGTGCACCAGGCCGTCGACGACGAAGCTGCCGTCGTGCACCTTCTCGCCGAAGTCACCGCCGTAGAGCTCGATGGTCCGGCCGTCCGCGGTGGTCCCGCCGTGCAGCGAGTGCTCCACCCATTCCCAGATGAAACCACCGGCCAGGCGGGGGTACGTGTGGAAGAGGTCCTGATATTCGGTGAGCCCGCCGGGGCCGTTGCCCATCGCGTGCGCGTACTCGCAGAGCACGAACGGCAGGTTCCGCGGCGACGGGATGTCGCCCGTGCCGAGGCGTTCCACCTCGTCGGTCATCGCGTACATCCGCGAGTACACGTCGGTGTAGATCGAGCGCCGGTCGCCCTCGTAGTGGACCAGGCGCTCCGGGTCGCGGGCCTTCGCCCACACCGCGATGGCGTCCAGGTTGGCGCCGGTGCCCGATTCGTTGCCGAGCGACCAGAACAGCACGCTGGCGTGGTTCTTGTCGCGTTCCACGGTGCGGGTCATCCGGTCGGCGTAGGCGTCGGCCCACATCGGGTCGTCGCTGGGGTTGCGGCGCCAGCCGTTGAGTTCGAAACCGTGCGTCTCCAGGTCGTTCTCGACCATCACGTAGAAGCCGAGCTCGTCGGTGAGGTCGAGGAACGCGGCGTTCGGCGGATAGTGCGAGGTGCGCACGGCGTTGATGTTGTGCGACCGCATCAGCAGCAGTTCGGCCCGGGCGGTCTCCAGGTCGACGGCGCGGCCCCGGAGCGGGTCGTGTTCGTGCCGGTTGACGCCGCGCAGCAGCAGGGGGACGCCGTTGAGCTTGAGGACTCCGTCCTCGACGTGCACGGTCCGGAAACCGATCCGTAGATCCGCGGATTCCGTGGCGGCTCGTACGCTCAGGTCGTACAGAATCGGAGTTTCGGCGGTCCAGGGAGAAACCGACCGGAAGTGATGGGTCTGCCCGTTCTGGAGATCGCCGAAGGCGGCGAGGCTGATCTGTACCGGGCCCGCCGAGTCGACGTCGACACGCACGGTTCCCGAGCCGTCCCGGTGGTCGTAGGACGTGTGCACGAACACGTCGCCGATCCCGGCCAGCGGGCGGGCCAGCAGGGTCACGCTGCGGAAGATGCCCGGCATCCACCACATGTCCTGATCTTCCAGGTAGCTGTGCGCGGACCACTGGGCCAGGCGGACGGTGAGCACGTTCGGTCCGGCCTTCAGAACCGTGGACACGTCGAACTCGGTGGTGAGCCGGCTGCCCCGGATGGTGCCCAGCTCCACGTCGTTGAGCCAGACCGTGGCGGCGCCGTCGACACCCTCGAAGCGCAGCACCGACGGGTGTTCGAGCACCGCCGCGTCGGCCTCGAACTCCAGACGGTGGTCGGCGACCGGGTTGTCGTCCGGCGGGTGGGGCGGGTCGACCGCGAACGGGTAGGCCAGGTTGGCGTAGATCGGATGGCCGTGGCCCTGCAACGGCAGGTGGCCCGGTACCTGGATCGGCGACCAGTCACCGTCGCCGGTCAGGTGCCGCGGGCTCGGGTACCGGCGGACCTGCCAGGTGCCGTCCAGCGACTGCCGGGGCGCGTCGGTGTTCAGGTGGGCGCGGGCGGGCAGGCCGCCACGGCCGGGCTGCGGGGAGGCCAGGTCGGCTTCGAACGTTGTCACAGGAGTGAGTCTTTCTTGATCAAAGTCGGTCGGCCAGCACCAGGGCCCCCTCGACCGGAGGCGCTGTGAGGATCCGCAGCGTCAGGTCGGGGGCGTGCACGCTCAGCCGGGCGGTGAGACGGGACTGCAGTTCGCTCTGGGCGGTGAGCACTCCACCGGCACCCACCACGGTATCGCCGCGGGCGCCCCGGCGGCGGAGTGCGGCAAGGTTCGTGGCCAGGACGTCGGCTGCCTCGTCGAGCACCGCGGCGGCGATGCCCGATCCCTGGGCGAGGGCGTCGAAGATCAGCGGAGCGTGGCGTCCCCACTGGTAGGGGTCGTCGGCGGAGACTGCGACGGCCAACTCGGCGGGGACCGGGGCCTGATAGACGGCACAGAGCAGGGCCACCGCCGGATCGGCCAGCGCGGCCTCGGGGCTCCGGCCGTCGGCGAGTCGCAGACCGGCCCGGACGGTCTCCCGGACCAGAGCCGAGGCGCTGCCGGTGTCCCCGAGCAGGGAGCCGTGGCCGTCTGCGGTGAGCAGTTCGC
>DATMVU010000780.1:0-3883 GCA_035562875.1 Actinoplanes sp.
GCCTCGTCCGGCGCGATCCCGGCCTGCCGCAGCAGCAGCCGATGGCACCGCCCGGCCAGGTCCCGATCGATGTCGCCCATGCCGCCTCCGCGTCAGCCGGATCCGTCCCTCTGCTCGACGGAATCGGGGACGGTTCTGTTCACCGGTTCCGCGGTGGGCTCCGCCTGCCGGTTCTGGGCGGGGTTTGACGGGGTCATCTCTCACCGGTGTGACGGGCTCTCAGGTCCGGCGGCGCGGCGGCCGCCTGCTTCCACCGCGAACCACCCTTCGGCCGATGATCAGCTGCTGAGCCGTTGGTAGCGGCGCAACCGCCGCAGACCTGCCGCGTCCGGCTGCTCGGCCGGGGCGCCCGCCACCGCGTCGAGACGCTGCCGGGTGGCCGCCTGGTCCAGGTCCATGCCGATCGCGACGAGTTCCCCGGACGGCGGTGGTTCCGGCAGCGGCAGGACGTGGATCTGAGTGCCCACCACGTTGACGAGATAGCCCTGCTCGGCCCGGGTACCCCGTACCGCGATCCGGCCTTTGATCCGATAGGCACCGGGCGGCGGATCCTCGAGCAGGTCGATCAGCGCGCCGGGACACACCGGCCGCACCAGGGGTGTGGACGCCGCCCGCGCGTGCTCGTGGTCCCGGTGGCCGCCGTGCTGCTCGCGGATGAGCCGGGCGAGCGGCAACTCGTCCACCGGATCCTCGTCGGCGGCGGTGTCGAACACCAGCGCCGGATCGATCCGGCCGTGCCGGGCGGTGACGATCTGCACCTTCGGGTGGCGTTGCCGCACCCGTTCCCGGATCCGGGCGACCACCCGGTCACGTTCGCCGGCCGGCAGCAGGTCCACCTTGTTGATCACCACGAGTGTCGCCGCCGCGTACCGGACCGGCGGATCCGGCCAGCGGTCCACGGTCCGGAAGTGTTCGACGGCGTCGATCACCTCGACCAGGCCACCCGGCCGGATCCCCTTGACGGCGCTCAGGCCGATGAGCCGGGACAGCACGACCGGCTCGGCCACCCCGCTGGCCTCCACCAGGATCGCGTCCAGCCGCAGCCGGGGCCGGGACAGCCGCCGCAACGCGTCGTCCAGCCCACCGGCGTCGTCGAGGCAGCACACGCAGCCACCGGAGATCGCCTCGGCGTCGTCGATCTGACCGGCCACCAGCGCCGCGTCGACGTTCAGCGTCCCGAAGTCGTTGACCACCACCCCCAGGCGAGCGCCGGGCCAGCGCAGCAGGTGGTTGAGCAGGCTCGTCTTTCCCGCGCCGAGATGACCGGTCAGCCCGATGACCGGCACCCGGCGCTTCTCGTCAGCCATGTGGTCCTACCGTTCCGTGGGCCGGACCGCGGATTCCACGGCTCGCAGCACGGGGTACTCCTCCAGTACCGGAACATGGCGTGCGCTGGTCAGGAAGGCTCGCTGGGCCAGGGTGCGGACGGCCCGGGTGGCGGCGACCCGATGGGCGGTGCGCATCAGCGTGACCCCGGCCGGGGTGGTCGGGTGCAGGAGCTTGGCGCCGCCCGGGGGCAGCCCCTGCGCGCTGTCGGCGTAGCCGCGCAGGATCGACTCGTAGCGGCGGAAGGCCTGGATGTGCCGGCCGGCGCCGTGGTCCGGGGCGGCGGCCAGTTCCCCGGCGAGGACGTGCGCCGCGACGAGGGACAGGGTGGTGCCCATGCCGGTCGGGCCGGAACCCCAGGCCGCGTCGCCGAGCAGCGCCACCCTGCCCTTGCTCCACCGGGAGACGATCACCTGTTCCATCCGCTGGGAGTAGAACTCCAGCGGGCGGGCGGTGAAGCCGTCGAGGATGCGCCCGGTCTGCCAGCCGGCACCGCGGAAACGTTCGCGCAGAATGGTGAGCTGGGCTTCGACCGGCAGCTTCTCGAAGCCGATGGGCTCGGAGCGGAACGACAGGCTCGCGCGGATGGTGCCGACGTTGTCGGGCCGGATCGAGGCGACCCGCCCGGCGGGGGCGGTGTACCACTCCCACCAGCCGGTGTCGCCCGGGAGGCGGTCGAGGGTGCCGTAGGTGATGGTCACCCCGAAGTCCCGGTACCGGGTCTCGTCGGCGAACATCAGCCGGCGGGTGCGGGAGCTACGCCCTTCGGCGACCAGGAGCAGGTCGTAGCGTTCCCGGGCACCGCTGTCGAGGCGGACGTCGACGCCGGTGTCGTCCTGCCGGACGTCCGTGACGAAGTCGCCGTAGCGCAGGTCGACGTCGTCGGCGACCAGTCCGACGAGGATCTCGGCGAACCGGCCGCGCAGGATCTCGATCTCGGCGGTCGGCCCGTCCCGGCCTTCCTCGCCGGGGAACTCGGCATTCGTACGGCCGTCCCGGTCGACGAAGCGGGTGCCGGCCTCACCGGTCAGTTCGGTCTTGACGAGATCCTCGATACCCATCCGCCGCAGGACGTCCCGGCCGATGCCGCGGATGTCGATGTTCTGTCCGGTGGTGCGCTGCTGCGGGGACCGTTCCAGAAGCGTCACCTCGAACCCGGCCCGGTGCAGGCCCCACGCCAGGGCGGGCCCGGCGATGCTGGCCCCGGTCACCAGAACTCTCATCTCAACTCCTCATATTTCAAGTAGCTTGAATTTCAAGATACTTGAGGTACGAGTGAGACGGTACCCTGTCCGCTGCCACACCATCCACTGCCGCATCGAAAAAGGAACGTATGCACCAGCCCACCAGCGCCCGCGCCGAGATGCCCGTCGCCGATCAGGTGGTCGACGCCCTGCGGGTGTACGCCGCCGACAACGCGGACGTGACTCACCGCCTCGCCCGCTGGCTGGGAGTGAACAGCGCCGACGCCGAAGCGTTCGGGCAGGTGCTCTACTCCCAGGACCGCGGCACACCACTGTCACCCTCGGCACTCGCCCAGCGCCTCGGCCTGACCACCGGGGCCACCGCCACCGTGATCAACCGGCTGGAGGCCGCCGGACTGGTCCTGCGGTCACGCGAGCACCGGGACCGCCGGATCGTGACCCTGCGCATCGCGCCCGAGGTCAAGGACCAGGCGATCGGGTTCTTCACCCCGCTCGCCGACCGGGTCGGCGAGCTGATGCGCCGGCACCCGGAGGAGTTCCTGCACTCGATGGTGACAGTCCTCGACGAACTGCACGTCGCGATCGCCGGCGTGGTCGACGAGTTCGATCACGCCCCGCAGCGGCGCAACGCATCACCGCCCCCCGACCAGCCGGCCGCGGAAGGGGAACGACGATGAGGCCCGGTGGCACCGACGCGAGCCTGACGGCGTCGATGCCGGCCGGCACGGCGATCGCGCCCCGGCCGCTGCCGGAGTCTGGCGCCTCACGTGCAGTCGCCACCCGGGACGCGGTCGCGTCAGTCCCGGTGTCGCATCGGGCGCACGGCGGCCGGCGCCCCCGGCAGACCGCCCGGGGTGGCCCGGTAGTCCGGCACCCCCACGCAGGTGAAGAGCATCGCGTCCAGCGGCGCCCCGAGCAGTGCCGGGATCTCGCTGTCCAGGAAGGTCATGCCGGTCGCGCTGGCGCCCATCGCGTACGCCAGCAGGTGTAGCCGGCCCTCGACCAGCCCGGCGGCCAGCTGCGCCTCCCGGTACCCCCGGTCGTCGAGGTTCGCCACCTCGGCCGCGGTGATCACCACGAAGGCCGCGTCCCGGCTCAGGCCCTGTTCCAGGCTCACCCGGTACAGCTCCGCACGCTGGTCACCGGCGTGGATCGGGGTGTCGAGGGCGGACCACCGGTACACGCCGGGCGGCACCCCGTCGACGTCGTGCACCGCCACGAAGTGCGGCAGGTCGATGCCCCGGGTGGCCACCCGCAGGCCGGTGGTGAGCACGTCCTGCGGCACACCGCGGGACGGGTCCATCCGCCGCTGCGAGCCACGGGTGAGGACCACCGTCTCGACCGTTCCGGAC
>DATMVU010000781.1:0-3698 GCA_035562875.1 Actinoplanes sp.
CGTCCGGGACGGCTGGCCGGAACCCGTCGCATGACCGTCACTCGCCGGGCCGCGACGTTGTGCCGGTCGTAGAGCCCGGCGATTGCCACCGCTCGACGCTGAAGATCCGTCAACTTCACCGGAACCCAGGTGCCCCGTCAAGGCCGGTGCGGCACTCGCAGTCGGGGAGGGTTTCGTCGAGGGCCGGCTCGGGCGGCGGCGGTTCGCCGTGGATGCGCAGGTAGGCCGCGTGGTACTGCTCGGGAGTCATGATCGTCATCTCGTCGACCTCATCGGTGGACATCCTCCGATCATGCCGGATCCGGTCACGCGTAGGCCCCGGCGGTGATGTCCTCCAGTAGTGCCGGTCCGGTCGGTGTCCAGTCGAAGGCGGCCCGCGTGAGGTCGCTGGTGGCGGTCATGTCGGTGCCGAAGAAGCGGCCCAGGAAACCGAAGTGCTCGACGGCCTCCGCCGGGTCGACGGCCTTCACCGGGACGTCGAGGATGGCGCCGATGGCGGTGGCGATGTCCCGGCTGAGGACCGCCGTCTCGGCCACCGCGTGCAGGCGGGCGCCGGCGGGCGCCTGGACGAGAGCCAGCCGGACCAGCCGGGCCGCGTCCCGGACGTGCACCGCGGACCAGGCGGTGGCGCCGTCGCCGACGTAGCCGGAGACGCCGGTGCGGCGGGCCGCCGCCACCAGGTAGCTGATGAAACCGTGGTCGCCGGTGCCGTGCACGGTGGGGGCGAACCGGGCCGCGATCGCGTGGACGCCCGCAGAGCCGAGGGCGAGGTTCTCGGCGCCTCCGCGCGGGCTGTCCGGGCCGTGGTGCGGGGACGGGTCGGTCTCGGCGGCGGGACGGTCCAGCCCGAGGGCGGCCAGCCCGGAGGCGAACAGGAACGGGCGGTCGCTGCCGGACAGGGCGTCGGCGAAGGTCTGGACGGCGGCGCGTTCGGCCCGGTTGGACTCGGCGGGATTCGCCCAGTCGTGTTTGTTGGCCAGGTGGACGACGGCGTCGGCGGCGAGCGCACCCCGGCGTAGGGCGTCCAGGTCGTCGAGGTCACCGGGCAGCGCGCCGGCGCCTTTCGCAGCGAGCGCGTCCGCGGCTGCCGGGGTGCGGGCCAGCCCGGTGACCCGGTGGCCGTGGGCGAGCAGTTCGTCGACGGTGTGCGAGCCGATCCAGCCGCCGGCGCCGGTCAGGAACACGTGCATGACAGTCCTCCACAAGTGATGTCAGTGACTGACATGAAGCTACACCCTGATGTCAGGATCTGACATCACTATGATGCGGATCATGGCGAGATGGCAGGGCGGAGCACGCGAACGTCTCCGGGAGGCGGCCCTCGGGCTGTTCGGCACGCAGGGCTACGACGGCACGACGGTCGCCGAGATCGCCGCCGCGGCAGGGGTCACCGAGCGCACCTTCTTCCGCTACTACGCGGACAAGCGAGAGGTGCTCTTCGTCGACCAGACCGCGTTCGAGCAGGCGTTCCTGGCCGGCCTGCCACCGGAGCGTGACGACGCCGGTCTGCCACCCGATGATGACGACGCCGGTCTGCCGGCCGACGGCGACGACCCGATGCGGCTGATCGCGGCCGTCCTGGACAGCGCCGCCGGCCTCTTCCCGGAGGAACGCCGCCCGTGGTCCCGGGCCCGTCAGAAGGTGATCACCGCGAACGTCGCCCTCCAGGAACGCGAGTTGCTGAAGATGTCCGCCCTGGCGGTGACCCTGACCGGGGCACTGACCGCCCGCGGCGCCGACCCGACGAGCGCCGCCCTGGCGGCCGAGTCCGGCGTGACCGTCTTCCGTACCGCGTTCTCGGTGTGGGTCACGCCGGATGAGCAGCGAACGTTCCTGGAGATCCAGCAGGCGGTGCTGGCCCGTCTGCACACCCTGATCGGTCAGTGACCCCGGAAGGCCTCCGCCAGCCACCACGCCGGCTCACCCGAGGTGACCTTGGCGTCGACGACCATCGGGGTCGCCCGGGGCCCCGCGATCCACTCCTTCAGCAGATCAAGATCTTCCGGTTTTCGTACGGTCACCGCAGCGCACCCGTGGCCCCGGGCGATGGCCGCGATGTCCGTCTCCGGGAAGCGGACCGTGTCCAGGGGGTGGCCGGCCGGCCCGAAGTGGTGGACCTCGGCCCCGTACGCCTCGTCGTTGTAGACGATCACCAGCATGCCGAGCCCGAGCCGCCGGACGGTGTCGAGTTCCGCGATGCCCATCAGGAAGCCGCCGTCCCCGCAGGCCGCGACCGGTAGCCGGCCGGGTGCGGCGAGGGCCGCCCCGAGCGCGCTGGCCAACCCGAGGCCGATCGACTGGAACGACTGCGTGAAACAGAAACCCTGATGATCGGGAACGGTCAGGAACATCGACGGGTAGCCCATGAAGTTGCCCGAGTCGACGGCCACCACCCGCTCCGCCGGAAGCAGATCGTCCAGTGCGATCGTGAGGGTGCGCGGGTCGATGTGCGTGTCATCCCCGGTGTCGGAGTACCCGACGTCCCGCCATCGGCCCTGGTCACGCAACTGTGCCCGTACCGAATCAGTCCGGTAACCGGTGCGCGAACCGGTGAGCGCGGCGCGGACCGCGACGGCGCTGGATCTCGCGTCGCCCACCACGCCGAGGTCGATCCGATGATGCCCGCCGAGCGCCGACGCGTCGGTGTCCACCTGTACGACCGTCGCGTCCGGGCTGATCAGAGCCCCGTGCCGGGTGGTCCACATGGTCAGCGAGGCGCCCCACGCGACCACCACGTCGGCTGCCGCGATCAGCTCGGCCGCGGCCGGGGTGGCGAAGCCGCCGGACACGTCCAGGTTCCACTCGTCGCCCTGGAACAGGGCTTTCGCCGCCGCCGAGGTGGCCAGCAGCGCCCCGCACGCCCCGGCCAGGTCCGCCAGTTCGGCGCGGGCGGTGACGGCACCGCGGCCGGCGATGAACACCGGGCGTTCGGCGTCCCGCAGTAGATGGGCCAGAGCGGTCACCGCGTCGTCGGAGGCGCGGGGCGGCTGGATCGCCGGGGCGGGCGTGACGGTCGCCGGTTCGGAGGTGGCGGCCTGCACGTCCAGCGGCAGGTTCAGGACCACGGTCCGCCGTTCGTGGACGGCGGTCCGCCAGGCCCGGGTGGTGTCGGCGACCGCGGTGTCCGGGCCGTGCACCCGGTCGCTGACGGCGCCGACGGCGTGCGCGAGCGCGTCCTGGTCGACCCGGAAGTTGGACCGCAGCGCGGACGCCGCCGGCTCGGCCGCGAGCACGATCATCGGGGTGCGGCTCTTGGCGGCCTCGGTGATCCCGGTCAGCGCGTTGGTCAGGCCGCAGCCCTGATGCACCGAGACGACCCCGACCCGGCCGCTGACCCGGGCGTACGCGTCGGCGGCGGTGGCCGCACCACCCTCGTGCCGGGTGGCGACGAACCGGGCCCCGTGCGCGACCAGTGCGTTGGTGACGTGGAAGTTGCCGCTGCCGACCACCCCGAAGACCAGGTCGGCGCCGAGCCGGGCCAGGGTTTCGCCGACCACACCGGCGACCGTCTGATCGGACACGAGTCCCTACCTCTCGACGAGCGCGAGGACCCGGACCGGGCTGCCGGAGCCGCCCACGATCGGCAACGGCGGCGCGATCACCACCGCCCCGGTCGGCGGCAGCCGGTCCAGGTTGCGCAACTGGGTGAGCCCGTACTTGCCGGCGCCCAGCAAGTAGGAGTGGCACGGGAAGGCCGG
>DATMVU010000782.1:0-6827 GCA_035562875.1 Actinoplanes sp.
AACCAGATCACCTGGGATTGCGCCCAAGGCAACGGATTCGGTCGCGGCCTGCCACCCAAAGCCGACAACGAGGCGAAGTACGAGTACGCCCGCCCCTTGCTGGCCGACCCGGCACTGGTGCCGGACTGTGCCGCGATCAACCTGACCGGCACCCTCTACCAGGAGTTGCTCCGAATCCGGAAGTCGACACCGGCCTTCGGCCTGGCCACCGGCGCCCAGGTGCGGAAACGGGTGAAGTTCCCGCTCGCCGGACCCGCCGAGACCCCCGGCGTGATCACCATGACGATCGACAGCCGGGGCCTGGACCCGAAGTGGAAGTCCATCACCGTGGTCTTCAACGCGACCCCCGGCACAGCCACCCAACAGGTACCCGCCCTGACCGGCAAGCAGGTGTCCCTGCACCCGATCCAGCAGGCCTCAGCCGACCCGTCGACCCGGACAGCCTCCTTCACCAGCACAACCGGAACCCTGAAAATCCCACCCCGGACAGTCGCCGTCTTCGTCCAGTCCTGACCCCATCCCTCCCAAGCCCTTTCTCCCTCCTCCCGCGTCCCTCCTCCCGAGCCCTTTCTCCCGCGTCCCTCCTCCCAGGTCCCTCCTCCCAGGTCCCAGGTCCCGCGTCCCGCGTCCCGCGTCCCGCGTCCCGCGTCCCGCGATCTTGGTCGGCACCCCGGTCGCGGGCACACGTTGATCAATCGTGTGCCCGCGACGGTGCCCCCGAGCCCTTCCCTTCCCTTGACCGCAGCCGCCGACCGGGAACGCCGACGCCAGCCGACCACTCCTCCTGACCACTCCCTGCCCAGATCTTGGTCAACCACCCACCCATCCCGGTAGCCGCTCGACCGAGTTCGGCAGCCCCACCCCGACCACCCCGGATCTTGGTCAACCACCCACCGGTTCCGGTGGTCGCTTGACCGGGTTCGGCAGTTCCGTCCCGGCCGTCCTGGATCTTGGTTGATCGCCTGCCGGTTCCGGTGGTCGCTTGACCAAGATCGGCAGCCTCGCCTCGGTCATCCCGACCGTCCCGGATCTTGGTCGATCGAACGCCGATCTCGGTGGCCGGCTTACCAAGATCCGAACTCAGCGGGCACAGAAGCGCGCTCAGCGGGCACAGAAGCGCGCCCAGTGGGCACGAGAGCGAGCTCAGCGGGCACGAAGCTAGCTCAGCGGGCGCAGAAGCGCGCGCCCAGTGGGTGCAGGAGCGAGCCCGGTGGGCACGAGAGCGAGCCCGGTGGGCACGAGAGCGAGGTTGGCGGGGCGCTGGAGCAAGGCGCTGGGGATGCTGCCGGCGCAGAGCCGGCGGACCAGCGCCCAGTCGATCTTGTCTACTGAATCAGTTGAGATGGTCGACTCCCACGGGTGCGGGAAATCCTCAACCATCCGGCCGGGCCGCCGAACAGAACGGTCCGCACGGTGGCCGGTCGGCCGCCCGATACCGGAGGTGCCCGCTGGTGGACCCGCTGCTGCTGCTCCTGCGTGAAGAGATGTCCCGCAAGCTGTCGGACGTGGCCGCCACCATGGCCGCGACCATCGAGGTGCTGACCGCCACCCGGACCATTGCCGGTGACGTCCGCGGTACCGAGTCACTGCGGGCCGCCGTCGAGGAGCTGGGCGCCACCCGGGACCAGTTGCTCGGCCAGGCGCAGGCGCTGGACGCCTGCGCGCCGGCGCTCAGCTCGCGCTGACCGCGGCGTCCTCGGGCATCTCGTTGAACGACGCCCAGTCGAGGCCCAGTTTCTGCAGCCTGCGTAGTGCCGGCCGGCTCCGGGTGCCGACGTAGACCTCGAACCAGTCCGCGTCGTCCTCGCCGACGAGTGCGATCGTGTCCGGCCCGGCGTACAGCCGGGACCGGGCACTGGGCCAGCGCAGCGGCCGCAGCGGCACCCGGCGTAGCGGGGCGACTATCCGCCGGGCCTGTGGCCGGTCCACGAACGCCATCCCGCCGGCCGCGGTCCCGTCCATCGCGGCGCCGGCCAGCATGGTGAGCAGCAGGTAGCGGCTGAGCGGTTCACGTTCCCGCAACGGCTGGTCGCTGAGCCCGTGATAGTGGACGGCGGGATCGTCGCCGTCCGCGTCCATCAGCAGTTCGAACGTTCCGTCGACGGCTTCGCCGAAGATCAGGGTTCCGCCCGGCCCGCCGGGCAGTGGCTCCCGGTGGATCCGCAGGGTGCCGTTCCCGGTCCGGCCGCCGACAGCCTGCCGGAACTCGCGCAGCGCCGCCGGCAGTCGTTCGCCGGTGTCCCCGGCCCGCCGTTCCCCGGCCCGCTCCGGCAACCGGTGCCCGTTCTGCTCCGGCCACGGGTCGGTCTTCCCCGGCCACGGGTCGGTCTGCTCCGGCCACCAGTCGGTGGCGAATAGCCGCATCGCGGTCAGTGGGTCGTCCGGCAGCAGGTCCAGCCAGTCCGGGCCCGGCCACGGGGTCTCCGCCAGGCCCAGCAGATGCTCCGGCAACGGTGTGTCCAGGCGCAGGTCCAGCCGCTGGAGGACCCCGCGGCGGTGGGCCGGATCAGTCACCCGGGCGGTGCCCAGGGTCAGGCAACCCTCCGGCAGCCGGGCGAAGACGTGCAGTGGCAGACCGTCGCCGGCGGTCAGGCGGCCTTCGATGAGACGCGGGAACGGCCCGGAGACGGTCAGGTCCTCCGCGTTGCGCACCCCGGTGGTGATCATGACGGTGCCGTCCGGTCCGGCGGCGAACATCGCGTCGGTGGTGGTGTGCACCCGCGCGCCCGGTCCGGCCTCGGCGATGGCTCCAGCCTCGGCGACGACTTCCCAGAGGCGGATCTCCACCGGCTCACGGTAGCCGCAGTCCGCCAACCGTCCCATCCGGCCCGCGGGTGGCCTCCCCCTCGGTGGCCACCCGCGGGTGTGTGGCTCCGACGGTATCCGGTGGAGTCGCGTGACCGGATCGTTGCCGGGGCGGGCGTGGATGCCCGCATGCCCCGTCCGGCGTACCGGTTCCTGCCACTGTTGCTCCGCCGGGTCTGGCCACCGGCCCGTCCACCCAGGCTCCGGGTGGCCGGACCGATCACCCGGTGGTGTCATCGCCGGGGCAGCGGAGGCGGTCGGTGCTGGTCCTGCGCTCAGTGATGGTCGGTGTCGGTGGCGCGGGCGGCGCACAGGAACGCCCCACCGATCGCGAAGGCGCCCAGCACGGACAGCGAGATCTGGGTCTCGTGGTCGATCTGCCGCTCGTAGACGGATCGGGCCACGACCGTCTCCCGGCCCCGGTCCACCAGCAGGTATGTCCCGCCGCGTTCGAGCGGGCTGCCGTTCAGTGCGGTGAACGCCAGCACCAGGGCCAGCCAGAACCCGCCGAGGACGACCGCCGCCGTGATTGCGGCCCAGCCGGGTACGTGCGGTGGCACCCAGGAGGCCAGGCTCCACCGGCGCCGGGGCTGCTGGGTGCGGTAGCCGCGCCGGTTGGCCAGGATGCCGGCCGCGAATCCGGGCACTGTCAGCAGCGCGGCCAGCCCGACCGCGAGTGGGGTGAGCACCGGCCGGGCCCCGAGGGCAAGGACTGTGATGAGGACGGCACACCACAGCACGCCGGCCCCGGACACCAGGCTCAGCCACACCAGAGCGCGTCTCGTGAACATCACCGCCGACGCTAATGTCCGTCCGCCTCCGCCGGGGTGGTTTCCGAGCAGAATGCCGAGGTGGTTCCGGGCAGAATGCCGGGGTGGTTCCGGGCAGAATGCCGAGGCAGACCGCCGGGGTGGATTCCGGGTGGAACTCCGGCGCCGTCGCCGGTGTGGTTCCTAGAGTGGGCGGGTGCGTCTTCTTCTTCCGGTCCTGGTCACCGCCGCTGTGCTGACCGTCTCGTCTGTTCCGGCGGCTGCGGTGCCCGGCCCTCCGCCGCTGCATCAGGGGTGGATCGTCTCTCAGCAGAACCCGTCCCGGTGCCTGACCGGCGGCGGTGTCGGGACGACGTTGTTCACCAGCGTGTGCGACCGGGCGAACAAGGCGCAGGAGTTCTACCAGACCAGTGAGGGGCTTTTCACCCAGGGCGAGAACTGTGTGCAGCCGCGGACGACCAGTGCCGGGGTGAAGGCGAAGGTGGCGGCGTGTTCGTTCCAGGCCGACCAGAATTGGTGGTTCACCACCGTGCTGCAGGCCGGTGACCAGGACGGACCCTGTGTGACGGAGCTGAAGGTGGATGCGGCGGGGCGGGGCCGGGTGCGTCTGCAGGACTGCACCGGGGCGCTGGACCAGCAGTGGCGGTCCCAGGCGCACTGGTGAGGCACGCGTTCCAGGGCTAAGCTGGCTGCCCTTGCGTTCAATTATTGACGCAAGGCAGATAAATACAGCTTAAGAATACGACCTGGGAGCAGTCTTGTCAAGCCCGTTCGCTGAAGAGCAGGACCACCTGACGATGTTGTACGACCACCTCGACCGGCTGCGTGCGGGAGCCCGGGCGGATCTGCACGGTTCCTGGCGCGGCTCCGGCGGCACCCGGCAGGATCGGTCCCAGCGGGACAGCGCCGCCCACCACTACGCCGACCGGCTGGCCCGGTACGAGGCGGTCGAGTCCGGGCTCTGTTTCGGCCGGCTCGACCCGCGGGACGGCGGCCCGCTGCGGATCGGCCGGATCGGCATCCACCACACCGGGGAGCCGCTGCTGGTGGACTGGCGGGCCCCGGCCGCCCGGCCGTTCTACGTGGCGACGGCGGTCACCTCGTTCGGTGTCGTCCGTCGCCGGCACATCCGTACCCGCGACCGGATCGTCACCGGACTCGACGACGAGGTGTTCAGCCCCGACGGCGCCACCGGTGACCTGGTCGGCGAGGCCGCGCTGATCGCGGCTCTGGACGAGCGGCGCACCGGCCGGATGCGCGACATCGTGGAGACCATCCAGGCCGAGCAGGACGAGGTGATCCGCGCTCCGGCCGGGGGAGTGCTGGTGGTCCAGGGCGGTCCGGGTACCGGCAAGACCGCTGTCGCCCTGCACCGGGCGGCCTACCTGCTCTACACCCACCGGGAGCAGTTCAGCGTCCGGGGTGTGCTGATCGTCGGCCCGAACCCCACGTTCCTGCGCTACGTCTCGCAGGTGCTGCCCTCGCTGGCGGAGACCGGGGTGCTGCTGGCCACCCCGGCCGATCTGTTCCCGGGCGTCACCGCCACCGCCGTGGAGGCGCCGGAGGTGGCCGAGGTGAAGGGCCGGGCGGAGATGCCCGGCTTCCTCGCCGACGGGTTGCGGGCCCGGCAGCGGGTGCCGGCCGAGCCGATCGAGATCACCGTGGACCGGCACGTGCTGCGCCTTGACCGGGACGACTGTGAGCCGATCCGGCGGCGGGCCCGCGAGTCCGGGGTGCTGCACAATCCGGCCCGCCCGATCGTGGTGGCCGGGGTGCTGGCGGTGCTGGCCGCCCAGGTCGCCGAGCAGATCGGTGCCGACCCGTTCTGGGACGATCCGCTCGGTGCGGACGACGCGCTGGCGGAACGCAACGTCCTCGAGGAATCGGATCTGGCCGACATCCGCGCCGATCTGGCCGGCGATCCGGCGGTGCTGCGGGTGCTCGACGATCTGTGGCCGATCCTGACACCCGAGACCTTCCTGACTGATCTGTACGCCACCACCGGCCATCCGTTGTTACGCCGTGAGCCGGGTGGTGGCTGGACCGCTGCCGACATCCCGCTGCTGGACGAGGCGGTGGAACTGCTCGGCGAGGACGACCGTGCGGAACGGGCCCGGCAGGCTCGCGCCCACCAGCGGCGACTCGACTACGCGCAGGGTGTGCTGGACATCAGCGCCGGGTCCCGGCCGACCGACGACACGATCCTGACCGCGACGGACGTGGTGGCGGCCGCCGACCTCGCCGACCGGTACGACGGCCGGGTCACGCTGTCGGCGGCCGAGCGCGGGGCGGCCGACCGGCGGTGGGCGTTCGGGCACGTGATCGTCGACGAGGCGCAGGAACTCAGCCCGATGGCCTGGCGGATGCTGATGCGGCGGTGCCCGAGCCGGTCGATGACGGTGGTCGGGGACCTGGCCCAGACCGGTGCGCTCGGTGGGCCCGGCTCGTGGGGTGAGGTGTTCCACCCGTACGTCGCGGACCGCTGGCGCCTCGCCGAGCTGACCGTGAGTTACCGGACCCCGGCCGAGATCATGGCGTACGCGGGTCGCCTGCTCGCCGGCACCGACCCGCCCGTCGACCTGCCGCGCCCGGTCCGATCCACCGGCACCGAACCGCGCGAGCTGTCCGGCGACCTGTCCGCGCTGCCCGCCCTGACGGTCCCGTCCGGCGGCACCCTCGCGGTGATCGTCCCGGTGAGCCGCCGGGGCGAGATCGCGGCCGCGCTGCCCGGCCTCGGGCCGGACGTGGAGGATCCGGTGGTGCTGCTGACCGTGGCGCAGGCGAAGGGCCTGGAGTTCGACGAGGTGGTGCTCGTCGATCCGGAGACGATCCGGGCCGAGTCGCCGCGCGGGGTCAGCGACCTCTACGTGGCGCTGACGCGTGCGACGCAGCGGCTCACCGTGTTCCGGACGGCGGGCGCCGGCGCGGAGTGTGCCGGCGGTAGGCGCTGACCGTCGGGTCCCCGGTGATCCAGAACCGCCACGGCACGTCGTGGGCCGCTGTCACGCCGACGCGGGGCCCGGCCGACACCGGCCCGGCCGGAGCCTCCGGTGGGGTCAGCGCGGCCGGGCCGTCCCCGCCGAACAGCGGCGTGTCGTCAGCGGCCCGGTCCAGGCCGAGGACCTGCATGAGCTTGCCCGGCCCGTCGGCCAGCCGCGCGTCGGTCCGGGCGGTGGGCCGCCGCTTCCGGGCGAACTCCACGCCGTCGACCACGGCACCGGCCCGGAGCAGCACGGCCGCCGCCCGGCCCTC
>DATMVU010000783.1:0-6121 GCA_035562875.1 Actinoplanes sp.
CGGGCCGAGCCGGGCGGACCGGACGTCGCCCGCCCGGCCGGGGACCTGGCGGCTCTGCCCGGCCTGGTCGGCGGTTTCAGCGAGGCCGGGCCGCCGGTCGTCCTCCGGCCGTACGACGGTGTCCCCGCCGACCTGCCGCACGAGATCCAGGCGGCCACGTTCCGGGTCGTGCAGGAGGCCCTGACCAACGTGCGCAGGCACGGCGCGGACGCCACCGAGGTGACTGTCGAGCTGCGCTACGCCGCCGGAACCCTCGCCGTCACGGTACGCGACGACGGCCGCACCGCGGGCCCGGCGGCCGTCGCGCACGGCCCCGGCTTCGGCCTGACCGGCCTCGACGAACGGGTCGCCGCGCTCGGCGGCCGGCTCCGGGCCGGGCCACGTCAGGGCGGCGGCTGGGAGCTGATCGCTGAGTTGCCCTGCCCGGCTCAGACGGGCTCGCAGACGCAGAGCTGAATCGGTGAGTCCCCGGTGAACGACCCGCCGGAGAAGTCGCCGAAACGCTCTACCAACCGGATCCCGCCTGCCGCGAGCAGCAGCGGCAACTCCCGGGGAAAGATGCAGCGGATCTCCACGGGGGCGGCGGCGAAGTCGGGTTCGGTGGCGGTCGAGAAGTACCACGTCCCGCGGGTGACCTGGGCGGCCGCGTCGTACTCCTCGGCGATGTCCACACGGACGGCGCCACGCTCGGGATCCACGAACGACACCGATTCCCGGGTGCGACGCACGCCGTCGGCCCCGGCGAGCCGGCGCACGTCCGGGTTGAACACGTCGAAGACGAACCCGGCGCCGGGCGCCAGGTGCCGCCGGACAGCCCGGAAGCAGCTCACCAGGTCCTCGGGGTCGGTCAGGTGCAACAGGGAGTTGGCGGTGATGAACACGAGGTCGAATCGCCGGCCCAGGTCGAACGCCCGCATGTCGCCTCGTACCCATTCCACCGCCACACCCTGCTCGTCCGCCTTCCGGTCGGCCTCGGCGAGCATCTCCGCCGAAAGGTCGAGCCCGGTACACGGACGGCCGTCGGAGGCGATCGGGATCAGCTTGTGCCCGGTGCCGCACCCGAGTTCCAGAACCGGCCCGCCGAGCCGGCCGGCCTCGGCCCGGTAAAAGCCGGCCCCGGGCCCACCGGCCGGGAACATCAGGTCGTACAGCCGGGCGTGCGAGTAGAACGCCTCACTCATCACGGCTCCCCCACCGTCGAAATCGGTTTCCTCCCGCGGATGATTCCGGCTTTCCGGCCGGGACGGAAACCGATTTCGACGGAGCGGATCAGCGCTGCAGGGTCAGCAGGCCGGGGCGGTACGGCCACTGGCCGTAGTCGCCGCCCGAGCCGGGTGCCCGGCCCTGGTAGAGCAGTTGCAGGTTGCAGGGGTCGATGGTCATGGTCTGGTCGGCGCTGGTGCGCAGCAGTTCCCCGTGGCTGATGTCGTTGGTCCAGGTGGCGCCACTGTTGGCCTTGCCGGCGAACGGGTTGCTCTGGGTGGCCGCGTTCGGGGTCCAGGAGCCGTTCAGGCTGGTGGCGGTGAACGAGCGGAAGAAGCGGCCGTTGGAGCCCTGCGCCTCGACGATCATCAGATACTGGTTCTGGCCCTGCACCTTGTAGACCTGCGGCGCCTCGAAGAGGTTCTCCGCGGTGTCGCTCATGATCGTGGTGTACGAGGAGCCGAAGTTGCCGGGGAAGTTCCCGATCGGCATGCTCGCCCGGTAGATCTTGCCGTTGTCGCCGGCGAAGAACAGGTACATGTTCGTGCCGTCGCCGATGACCGTCTGGTCGATCGGGCCGGTGCCGGAGCCGGTGATCGAGCCGGTGAACAACGGCTGCCCCGCGGACCAGCCGTTCGGGTTCGTCGGGTCGCTGGAGGTGCGGTACATGAACGGCGCCGCACCCCACTGGTAGGTCAGCACCCAGATGTTCTTCGGCGCGAAGTAGAACAGCGACGGCGCCACCGCCCGCTGGCTCATCGCGTTCTGCGACGCCGAGCCCATCTCCGACCAGTTCGTGAACAGGCCGAAGTTCATCGAGCCCCAGTCGCTGCCGGTGCCGACACCGTGGTTGGTGGCATACACCAGCTGCTTGCCGTTGTACGGCGCGACGGTGAAGTCCTTGAGCGAGGCCCAGCCGGCCTTCGGGGTGGCGAGCTGACCGGTCGACGACCAGCGGTACGACGTCGGCAGTGTGCACGATCCGGACGGAGGCGGGCTGCTGGGGGTGCCGCCGCCACCGAGCTTGACGAGCTGCCACTGCTGGTTGGCGCCGTTCCAGTCGGAGTACTGGACGATGTTGGCGCCGTCGGTGGTGGAGCCGCCCTGGACCTCGACCGCCTTGCCGCTGTTGCGGTTGATCAGCTGGATGTAGCCGTCGATGTCCTGGATGCTGAACTGCTGGTTGGTGGTGTTGTTGTCGGTCCACTGCACGATCGAGCCGCCGTCGGCGGTGGAGAAGTTGTAGACCTCCAGGACCTTGCCGGAGTGCCGGGACTTGAGCCGGTAGTAGCCACCGCCGGAGTCGACGAACTGCCACTGCTGCTGCGCCTGGTCGCTGCGGGTCCACTGGGTGATCCGCGCCCCGTCGGCTGTCGACAGGTTGTAGACGTCCAGGGCCTTTCCGCTGGTGCGGTTCACCAGCACGTACGACGCGCTGGTGTCGATGGTCGCCGCGGAGGCGTCGGTCGCCGTCACGGCCACCGCACCGCCTCCGGCGAGCATGACCATCGCGGCCAGTGCGGTACGCCATCGACTACGGCGCGGCGCGGCGGGCGGATGTTGCGATCCGTGCGCCGGTACGGGTGGATAGGTGCCTGTGGTCATGCGGTTCTCCTCACCGAAGCGGTTGGGGATGGAGGATCCGGGATTCTCCCGGGTGGGTGGCGCCCATTGATAGCGCTCACATCTGCGGGCTGAGACGTGCGGCGGCAGCCGGGCTGCCGCCGCACGTCCGGCGGGGGTGGCCCCGGTTCACCCGCTGGTACAGGTGGATCCGTTCAGGGCGAACGCGGTCGGCGCCCCGCTGTCACCGGAGTGTGTCGCCTGGTATCCGACGCTGACCGAGGCCCCGGGCGCCAGCGTGGCGTTGTAGCCCACGTTGGTGGCGGTGGCACGGCCGGCGCTGGTGGTGTAGGTGGCGTTCCAGCCACCGGTGATCGCCTGGCCGGCCGGCAGGGCGAAGGTCAGCGTCCATCCGTTGACCGTGGCGCCACCGGTGTTGGTGACGGTCAGATCGGCGGTCAGCCCGCTGTTCCACGCGTTGACCGTGCTGGTGACCCGGCACGCCGTGGGGGCGGGTGAGGACGGCCCCGGCGAGGACGGACCCGGCGACGAGGGGGCGGGCGACGACGGCGTGGTGCTGCCGAACTGGGCGAAGAACTGCCACACCTCGCCGGAGACCCAGGACGTGGCGGCGTTGCGGTCCAGTGGCAGGGGCACGTGGTCGCCGTCGAAGGCGGCCCAGCGCACCGGATATCCGGCCCGGCATCCGGTGTAGGCGGTGGTGATGTGGGTTCCGCTGCCGGATGCCGGTTCCGGCGGGTTCTGCGCGGTGCAGCCGTTGGCGCGCACGAAGCCGTCCCGCAGGGACCGGCCCTGGGAGATGTTCAGGACGCTGTCGCGGATGCCGTGGATGCCGAAGTAGGCGACCGGCCCGGACGGTGCCGAGCAGCCGCTGAGGTTGGCGCCGGCGATCGGGGCGACCGCCCGGAAGACGGTGGGGCGGGCGCAGGCCAGGGCGTAGCTCATCGCCCCGCCGTAGCTGAATCCGAGGGCGAACCGCTGGGAGGTGTCCACGCACAGGTCGTTCTCGACCGTGCGCAGGATGTCGTCGACCAGGGTGACGTCCCGGCCGCCGGTGTTGGCCCAGCCGGCGTCCAGGCCCTGCGGCGCCACGAAGATCGCACTGTCGCCGGACCGCTGCTGCAGCCCGTAGAAGCCGTTGCCGACCACGTCGTTGGCGCTGCCGTTGAGCCAGTGCAGGCCGACGACGAGCCGGTACGGCCGGCTGTTGGTGTACCCGGACGGCAGCCGCAGGATGTAGGTGCGGGCCCGGCCGCCGCTCTGGATCGTGTAGGTGCCGTCGCGCAGAGTCGGCGCCTTCCCGCATCCGGCGGTGGGTGCCGCTGCCGCGCTGCCCGGGCCGGCGAGGACCGCCGCCCCGGCCGCGGCGAGCATCGCCAGGACGACGGCGACGACGCCGCTGCTCCATGCCTTTGGCTGTGCCATCGGAAGCCTCCCGAAAGTATCGACGCTGATGATTAGCGCTGGGATTTCAGCGATGTTACGGGAGCGCTCCCGGACAGCTCAATAAAAGAATGGCGCCCATTTCTTTGCGATTCACGGCAATGCAGGCCGGAGCCGCTCAGAGCGTTGCGCAACACTTTTCGGAGATTTCTTCTCAGCAAATGGCGCGATACATCGGGGACGAAAAACTGTTACGGGAGAAGGCCGATCGGAGTCGTCAATCGACCGGAAGTTTCGACCGGCTCACTGAAACACGGCAAATCATCCGGAGCCCTTGAAGCCGATGGGCCGTCCTGGCAACCTCGGGATGAGCACCCGGTCGATATTTCCGGGCGCGAATCTCGTAAGTTACGAAAGCCAGGCCCTGCGTGGTCGACCGACGGGCCCGGTGGTCGCCGCCAGGAATGCGCTTTCCGCTCTCCTGAGCTGCGTTGATGCCGGAATCGTCCAGCGAAGGTCAACTTCGGTATTTCCGAAAGGTTTCCGGAAGTTGTTGACACGGCGAGGGTGCTCGCGCCACGATCTCGCCATGACGGAGCTCGATGGCCGTCATCCCCCGTGGCACCGGCGATCCCCCGCCGCGCCCTCGGGCTGTTCCCCGACAGCCGTTCCGGAGGAGGACTCCCCCATGACCGCAGCACTCAACCGAAGACTCCGCCTACTGGCGGGCGCCGCCTGCGCCGTCGCGATGACGGTGGCCGCGGTGGCGGTGGCCGGCCCGGCCCGCGCCGAAGCCGACCGCACCGTCTCCTCGAACACCACCGGCACGCACAACGGCTACTACTTCTCGTTCTGGAAGGACAGCGGCAACGCCAGCATGACGCTGCGCGCCGACGGCCGGTACTCCAGCAGCTGGGACCGCAGCACCAACAACTGGGTCGGCGGCAAGGGCTGGGCCACCGGCAACCGCCGCACGGTCAGCTACTCGGGCACCTACAACCCGGGCAACAACAACACCTACCTGGCCTTGTACGGGTGGACCCGCAACCCGCTGATCGAGTACTACGTGGTCGAGAACTTCGGCAGCTACAACCCGAGCAGTGGCGCCACCCGGCTGGGCACCGTCACCACCGACGGCGGCACCTACGACATCCTGCGCAGCCAGCGGGTCAACGCCCCGTCCATCGACGGCATCCAGACGTTCTACCAGTACTGGAGCGTCCGTCAGCAGAAACGCAGCTCCGGCACGATCACCACGGCCAACCACTTCGACGCGTGGGCGCGGGCCGGGCTGAACCTCGGCACCAACCACAGCTACCAGATCATGGCGACCGAGGGTTACCAGAGCGCCGGTAGCTCGGACATCACCGTCCGGGAGGGCAGCGGTGGCGGCACCACCACTCCGCCGCCGTCCGGCAACTGCACCGCGACCCTGTCGGCCGGCGAGCAGTTCGGCGACCGTTTCAACCTGAACGTCGCGGTCGCCAACACCAGCAACTGGACCGTCACGCTCAACCTGAACGGCGGCCAGAGCATCCAGAACAGCTGGAACGCCGCGGTCAGCGGCACCAGCGGCACGGTCACCGCCCGCCCGAACGGCAGCGGCAACAACTTCGGCATCACCGTCATGGCCAACGGCAACTGGACCTGGCCGACCATCTCCTGCCAGACGAACTGACCCGACGGCACCCGTGGTGCGGCGGCCCGGCCGCCGCACCACCCGCAGTGGAGGGACCCCGTTGACGATCACCAAGGCCACCACCCCGGTCGCCCCACTCCTGGTGCAGAACCCGGTACTGCCCGGCTTCCACCCGGACCCGTCGATCCTGCGGCACGGTACCGGGTACTACATCGCGACATCGACCTTCGAGTGGTACCCGGGCGTCCGCCTGCACCACTCCCCCGACCTGGTCGAGTGGCAGCCACTCGGCGGGGTCCTGACCGAACAGCG
>DATMVU010000784.1:0-20561 GCA_035562875.1 Actinoplanes sp.
TGTGATGAACCGCGACCAGCGCCACCGACAGCACCAGCGTGAGCCACTCCTGGTACAGGCCGATCAGCCCGAGCACGATGAAGAACCCGAAATGCAGATCGGTCAGACCGCCACCGGTGTGCACCAGCGCCGCGGAACCCAGCAGCAGCCCCAGCGACACCACCAGTGAACCGGCCCGGCGTGCGTCGACGAGGTTCGCCACGGCGGCGCAGACCCCGGTCGACACCACCATCGCCCACATGATCGCCACACCGTGCCCGTGCAGCGTGTTCGGCCCGTCGATCAGCTCCGCGATCCGGTCCCGGAACGCCGCCATCGCGACCAGCACCGGCACCAGCAGCGTCAGCACGATTCGCAGGGCCCGGTGACGCGCGGCGAACGCCTCAGCCGTTAGCTGGACGTCCGGTACGACCCTGCGGATCCACTCCCTCATGTCCTTCTGATCGGACACGACGGTGATCATCCTGAGCGCCGGCGATGATCCGGCCCACCGGTCACGGTCCTCTTCCGGGATTCCCATCTCTCTCAGTACGCGAAGCGGGAGATCGCGGTCTGCAACTCGGACGACATCTGGGCCAGTTCACCTGCCGAGCGCTGAGCGTCACCGACGGACTCGGCAGTGGTCCGGGCGGTCTGCGCGACGCTGTCGATGCTCGAACTGATCTGGTGGGTCGCGCTGGCGGCCTCGGCCACGTTGCGGTTCATCTCGGCGGTGGTGGCGCTCTGCTGCTCCACCGCGGAGGCGATGGTGGTGATGTAGTCGTTGACGCTACCGATGACCTCGGCGATCTGTTCGATGGCGGTGACCGCGAGGCCGCTGTCGGCCTGGATCGCCTGGACACGCTGGGCGATGTCCTCGGTGGCCCGGGCGGTCTCCTGCGCCAGGTCCTTGACCTCACTGGCCACCACGGCGAAGCCCTTGCCGAGTTCACCGGCACGGGCGGCCTCGATGGTCGCGTTGAGGGCGAGCAGGTTGGTCTGTTCGGCGATCGCGGTGATCGTCTTGATGACATCACCGATCTGCCGGCTCGACTCGCCGAGAGTCGCGATCGTCTGGTTCGTGGACTCGGCCACCGCCACGGCCCGCCCGGCCACCTCGGCCGCCGCGTTGGCGCTCTGTGCGATCTCGCTGATCGCGGCACCCATCTCCTCGGACCCGGCGGCAACGGTGGTGACACCCAGGGACACCTCCGCAGAGGCGTCGTGCACGACCTGGGCCTGAACTGAGGCCTGCTCCGCGTTGCGGCTGATCCGCACCGCGATCTCGGTGGTCTGCTCGGCGGCGGCACCCAGCCGGGTCACCGCACCGGCCACCGAGGCGATCACCCCACGGATCTCGGACTGGGCCCGGTTGAGCATCTGCGCCATCTGGCCGACCTCGTCGCGACCGGGCACTTCGGCGGTGACGGTGAGGTCGCCGCGTTCCATGGCGGCCAGGGACCGGCGGACCTCGACGAGCGGGCGCACGATGGACCGGATCACGTAGAGAGCCAGCAGGGCGGCCAGGAGCAGACCGGTGACCAGGACGATGAGCACCATCGTCTCACCCGCGTTCGCGGTCGCGGTGTTCTCCTGCGTCTGCCGCTCGGCACGGGCGGCCTGCGCCGCGTTCTCCGCGTCGAGAGCGTCGGCAGCGGCGGTGATGATCGGCATCAGGTTCTCGCGGTACCGGGCGGCGAACGCGCTGGTCCGGCCGGCGTCGGCCAGGGGCAGCAGGGTGTTCTCGGTGTAGTCGACGAACGCCGTGAAGCTGTCGGTGAAGGCTTTCACCTGCTCCGGATCCGCCGCGTACGGCAGGTAGGCGGTGATCCCGTCGGTGACCCTGGTCTTGCGGTCGCTGATCTCCTCCCGCAGGTCGGCCCGGGTCGCGGTGGAGGCGACACCATACTCCAGCACCCTGCCGCGCATGCCCTGGAACGGCTGGTAGAGGGCGGCGAGGTCGACCAGCGGGTTGACACTGCCGGTGAAGAGCAGCCGGCTCTTGGTGTCGAGGGTCTGCAGGCGCGTGAAACCGGTGTAGGCGATCGACAACGCCGCGATCGCCATGACCGCCACGATGGCCATGATCTTCATGCTGACCGGCCGGTCGGCGAACCAGTGACCTGGTGACATCGGGGCCTCCTCGGCAGATTGTCCCCTCATCGTTCGACATTCAGCCGAAAGAGGTGTGGAATACCGGATATTGACCCGCACATGCCCAGATCCATCGGCGGATTCCGGCTGGCAGACCGCCGAACAACGTCGACCGTGTCATCCGAACGGATGACACCGCGCCGGCGGGGACACCACTTCTCGCCGACGCGCCACCCGGGAGGTGGCTGCGAGTCTGGACCGAGTCGGCCGGAGCCGATCAGACATTCCACGGTGACTGCGGGAGACAGTGGTGCAGGAGATGCTGATGCCGGAAACCGGCGGGGAGCCGGGCATGACCATCACGCTGAGGGAGGAACTCTTCCTGCTCGCACACGACCGGTCCGGACGGACCCGTGTTCCGAACTTCGTTCTCGAGGCAGGGCTGGCCTCCGCCGCCCTGATGGAACTACGTCACCTCGGCCTCCTCGAGGTGACCGGGGACGGTGACGTGGCGGTACGCCGTACGTCTCCCAGCGGTGACCCGCTACTCGACCGTCTTCTGCACCAGCTGACCTCCGGGCCGGCACGCCTACCGCACGAGCTCCTACCGGCCTGTGGCGGTGACGTCAAACAGTCGGTGACGGCCGGGCTCGTCGCGCACGGACAATGCCGGCTCGATCCTGCCGGGCATGTCGTCGCGGTGGATCAGGCCGGCCGGCGCGACGCCGCCCGCAACGCGATCAGGAGCGGCGAAGCCTCCGACCTGGGCGCGCTGGTGTGGGCGACGGAACTGAGCGGGTACGTGCTGGGACCGGTCGCGCTCGTCACCCGGCTACGGCTCGGCCGGCAGTCCGCGGCGGACCCCCTCGCCCTGGCGGTACGCCAGGCGTTCCCGCTTCCCTCCGGTGCTTTCCGCATCAACGGCAGCCCCGGTGCGAATTAGTCAGTTCTGGAACAGGCCGGCCTGGTGCACCAGCCGTGCGGCCTGCACCCGGTTGTCGCACTCCAGCTTGGCGAAGAGCCGGCTGACGTAGGTTTTCACGGTCGCCTCGGTGATCCACAACTGCTCGCTGATGGCAGCGTTCGACAGGCCCTGGGCGAGCAGCAGGAGCACCTCGCGTTCCCGGTCGCTGAGGGCCGCGAGCCGTACGGCGGCAGCGTCCTGTCCCGGTGACGGGGCACGCGGTAGCCGGTCGAGGACCTGCCGGGTGATCGCCGGTGTCAGGAACGCCTGGCCCGCGGCGGTCGCCCGGATCGCCCGGGCGAGTTCGTCGACCGCCGTATCCTTGAGCAGGAAACCGGCCGCCCCTTCGGCGAGGGCTTCCGACACGTACCCGGCCTCACCGAAGGTCGTCAGGACGATCACCGCCGAGCCAGGGACTGCCCGGCGGATCTCCCGCAGGGCGGTGAGCCCGTCCATCACCGGCATCCGGATGTCGAGCAACGCCACGTCCGGCCGGTGCCGGACGGCCAGCTCGACGGCTTCCCGGCCGTTCACCGCCTCGGCGACGACCTCCACATCGGGCAGAGGCGCGAGGATCAGGCCCATCCCGGCACGCACGAGACCGTCATCGTCGGCGATCAGCACCCGGATCGGATCGGTCACCGCACCACCTTAGGCCTCCGGCTCGTAGAAGGATTGTTTGGCCGTCAACACCCCACCGGCGAAGCAGAACCGGTAATGCCGATGGCCGGGGCGCTCGTCGGCCAGATGCTCGATCAACGAGCCCGGATAGTCGACACAGGTGGTCCCGGCCGGGATCGTGCCGCCGCCGGTGGCACCGGCGGTCGCCGCCTCCGGGTCCGGCAGCGTGTCCCGTACCTGTTTCTCGCTCTGCCCGATCATGGCCGCGTCGAAGGTCTCCCGATCGACGCTGATCACCGTCTCGCCGAGGATCACCGTTCCCGCGCACAAGCCGGCCACACCTGCCACACCGATGCCGGCGGCGACGAGCCCGATCCGGGACCGTTGCGCGGACCGGTACATCTGCCGGGTGAAATCTCCGACGGGTGCAGCCACCGCAGGCTCGGCGCCGGTCACCGGCCCCTCGTAGGGCAGCATCGCAGCGATCCGGAACCGGCCGTCGGGGGTACGGCCGTGGTACAGCGCGCCGCCGGCCAGCCGGATCCGTTCGCCGAGCCCGATCAGGCCCTGACCGGAGGTGGGCCCCTCGTGAGGCAGCCCGGGCTCGTTGACGACCTCGGCGATCACCGCGTCCGGTTCGTACCGCAGGGCCACCCTGATCGCTGCACCACGAGCGTGGCGCAGAGCGTTGGTGACGCCCTCCTTGATCACCCGGTAGGCGGCGTGTTCGACCATGGGTGTCAGCGGCCGGGCCTCGCCGTCGCGGTGCAGAGTGACCTCGGCGCCCGCCGAACGGGTCCCGGCGATCAGATCGTCCAGGCTGCTCAACGGCTGGGCGACGCTCTGTTCCTCATCGTTCTCCTCGTGCAGGATGCCGAGGATCTGCCGGAGTTCACCCATCGCGGCGGCGGACGTCGTGCGCAGCAGCCCGATCGCCGTCTCCCGCTGCGCCTCGTCGGCGGTGCTCAGGATTCCGGTGTAGAGCGATATCAAGGTCAACTGATGTCCCAGCGAGTCGTGCAGGTCGCGGGCGATCCGGGTGCGTTCCCGTTCCCGGGCCTGACGGGCCACCGCGGCCTGCTCGTCGTGGAGCTGCACGTTACGGGTGTGCATCGCCGTCACCAGCCGCCGACGGCGGCCGACGATCCAGGCCACCACGGCCGGCAGCACCGCGAACATCAGGTAGTCGGCGCCCAGAATCATCAGCGACCCGATCTCGAACGGGCCGGTGATCAGCAGGGTCGCGGGCAGGCAGAGCGCACCGACGGCGAAGGCTGCCACGGTACGACCGAGACGGGTCATCCGATGCCCGGCGGCGACGCCCGTCAACACCATGACGGCCGGGTTCTGCCCACCGGTCACGGCACCGACGACCGCGGCGACGGCGAACACGCCCGCCGGATACACCAACCGCAACGGCACCAGGACCAGCGCACTGATCGACACGAGGACGACCGCGGCAGGCGCCATCCCGAAGGCCAGAGCAGGCACGACGGAGAGCACACCGACCAGCAGTGCCAGGCCGGTCTCGTACGCGAGGCGGGCTCGGCCGGCATCCCGGGCCGCCGCCCACCAACGGTCACCGACGGATCGCATCATCACGCACCAAGGTTGCCAGGCATGCTGTTTCCGGGTGTCACCTCGTCCCCGCCGGCGATGTCGTCGGCGGCCACGATCAGCGGGAGCAGATCGGGTGCGGCCGGGTCAGAGCCAGTCGTGTTCGCGGGCGTAGCGGGCCGCCTCGTGACGGGTGGTGGTCTGGGTCTTCTGCATGGCGCTGGACAGGTAGTTACGGACGGTGCCCTGGGCGAGATGGAGCCGGGCCGCGATGTCCGCCGCCGAGTAGCCCTCCCCGGTCACCCGCAGGACGTCCAGTTCCCGGTCGGTCAGGGGGCAGTCGTCGATCACCGCCAGCGCGGACACGTCCGGGTCGATCCAGCGGCGGCCGGTGTGCAGGGTCGCGATGACCGTCGCGATGTGGGACGGGTCGGCGGATTTGGAGACGAAACCCTGGACACCCGACTTCAAAGCCTTGCGCAGTACGCCCGGACGGGCATGCCTGGTCAGCATCAGGATCGCCTGGCCGGGGCGGGTGCGGCGGATCTCGGCGACCGCCTGGATACCGTCCATCCCGGGCATCTCCAGGTCGATCACCAGCACGTCCGGCTCGTGTCGCACTGTCGCTTCGACGGCTGAGGCCCCGTCGGCCGCCTCGGCCAGCACGGTGATGTCCCCCTCCAGCGGAAGCAGAGCGGCGAGGGCCTTGCGCAGCAGCGCCTCGTCGTCGGCAAGCACCACACTCGTCATCGCGCACCCGCCCGGGGGAACGCGGCGGCCGTGCTGAACGACCCCTCGGACGTCGTCACGGTCAGTTCTCCCCCATCGGTCACGATCCGTTGCCGCAAGGCCGACAGGCCACGCAGCTCCAGCGGTCCACCCCCGGCGCCGTCGTTGACGATGGTGATGCCCGAGACGGTCAGGTCGATGCTCACCTCGGTGGCTTGCGCATGCCGCAGGATGTTCGTCGTCGTCTCCCGCAGCACCTGGCCGAGCATCTCGCTCACCCGCGCGTCGGTCTCCGGCACGCGGGTGACACGGACCCGGATCCCGGCCGCCTCGAACAGGTTCTTGGCGTTCTCCAGCTCAGCCGAGAGATTGAGCCTTCGCTGGGCGTACGCCAATTCCTTCGTCTGTTTGATCGTGTCACCGACCAGCGTGTGGATCTCGCTCAGCTCCACCTCGGCCCGCCCCGGATCGATGTGCACCAGCTTGCGGGCGAGCGCCGTCTTCAGTTTGACCACGTGCAGGGTGTGGCCCTGGATGTCGTGCAGGTCTCCGGCGAAACGCACCCGCTCGCGGATGACGGCGAGTTCGGCCTCCCGTTCGCGCGACAGCTCGAGTTCCTGTACGACGTCGTAGAACCGCTCCCCCACGAACGACAGCACCACGATCACCACGGTCAGCCCGGTCGGGTACAGCACGTAGCCGGCGAGGGCGCCGCTGTCGATCAGCAGCCGGGCGGCGCCGAACGCGGCGACGTACCCGATCAGAGCGACCGCGGCCACGGTCCGGTACCGGGGCAGGCGCGGAATCGCCAGCGACGCCGCGCTGGTCAGACCCCAGTACGAGTTCGGGGCACCGATCACGAGCGCGCCGACCGGCCACACCACCGCGGCGGCCAGCACACACGGCAACGCGACCCGGCCGATGTCGTTGGCGGTCCACCGTTCGAACGCGACCAGCGCCGCGATCACCCCGGGTGCCAGCACGACCACGTGCCACCAGGTCCGGGCGTCGACGGCCACCACCACGAACGCGGCCAGCAGCAGCGGCGGCATCGCGCTGTAGAGGTTGAGCCGCCGCAGCCGCCCCTGGGTGGCCTCGGTGATCCGCAACGTTCCCGCTCTCACCGGTCCAGTATTCGCGTCGATCACCGAACCGAACAGTGACACCACGTCATGTCCCGGCGTGACACGGCGACACTGACGGTACGGGTGGCCCCGCTGGTGTCATCGAGTCATGTCCACAACGCCAGTCATCGAAGTCGAACGTCTCAACCTCAAGTACGGTGACTTCCACGCCGTCCGGGACCTGTCGTTCCAGGTGGGGGCCGGGGAACTGTACGCCCTGCTCGGCACGAACGGCGCCGGCAAGACCTCGACCCTGGAGACCGTCGAAGGGCACCGGGCTCCCACGTCGGGAACGGTGCGGGTGTTCGGGCACAGCCCCCGCGACCGGGCGGCCGTGCGGCCCCGGATGGGGATCATGCTGCAGGAGAGCGGCTTCTCCCCCGACCTGACGGTCCGCGAGTCGGTCGCTCTGATCGGCCGGCTGACCCGGCGCGACGACGACGTGAACCGGGTGCTCGGCGTCGTCGGCCTGACCGGCAAGGCGAAAACCCTGGTCGGGCAACTGTCCGGCGGTGAGAAGCGGCGCCTGGACTTCGCGACCGCCGTGTACGGCGCCCCGGAACTGATCTTCCTGGACGAACCGACCACCGGCCTGGACATCCAGTCCCGTGACGACCTGTGGCAGGCGGTGGACCGGCTGCGGGAGGACGGGTCGACTGTCGTGCTGACCACCCACTACCTGGAGGAGGCGCAGCAGCGCGCCGACCGGATCGGGCTGATGCACCGGGGCGTGTTCCACCGGGAGGGCACTGTCGCCGAACTGACCCGCACGCTGCCTGCCGTCATCCGGTTCACACTGCCGGTCCCCGCTCCGATGCTGCCGTTGCCGGGCGTGACCGGAGCCGGCGGTGCGGTGCGGATCGAGACGTTCCAGTTGCAGAAGGACCTGCACCTGCTGCTGGCGTGGGCGCAGGACCACGCCGTGGAGCTGGGTGACCTGTCGGCCGGCGCCACCCGCCTGGACGACGTCTTCCGCGCCATCGAGTCCTGAGAGAGGTCATCATGTTCACCATCGCTCGTTCCGAGCTGGTCCAGATCTTCCGTAACCGTCTCGTCCTGGTCACCGGCTTCGTCATGCCGATCGCGGTCAGTGCGTTCTTCGTCTCCCGGCACGAGATCTTCGCGCAGCTCGGCAGCCTCGGTTACATCGCCGCGGTCGTGCTGTTCACCGTCGGCGCGTTCGGTCTCTACACCTCGACCGTGACGACGCTGGCGTCGCGGCGGCAGAACCTGTTCCTCAAACGGCTGCGGTCGACGGCCGCGTCCGACGCCGGGATCCTGGCGGGGCTGGTTGCTCCGGCGACCGTGCTGTCCCTCGTACAGGTGAGCGGAATCTTGATCGTTCTCGGTCTCGTCGCGGGGCGGCCGGACAATGTGGGACTGCTGGTCCTGGCCGTCCTGACCACGATGGCCATGATGATCGGCCTCGCGCTGGCGACCGCCGGGGTCACCAACTCACCGGAGCACGCCCAGGTGACCACGCTGCCGGTCAGCCTCGGCGTGATCGCGGTGGCCAGCTGGGTCGGGATCACCGGCACCGAGAACCTCGAACTGGTGAAACGGCTGCTCCCGGGCGGTGCCGCCACCGAACTGATGCTCAACGCGTGGAACGGCGGGGTCGCCCTGTCCGACTCGCTGATCCTGCTCGCGCCCACCTTGGCCTGGGTCGTCGTCGCCGTCTCGTTCGCCGTCCGCATGTTCCGCTGGGAGCCCCGCCGATGATGCGGTCCGGGCAGGCCCGGGCTCGGTCTCCCGGACTTCGCGCTGTGGCTGGCGGCACGCCCGTCCTACGGCCCCGGATCAACCCCGGCGGCGGTACGGGCCGAGTACCTCGAGGTCGCCGCGCAGCTCGACGCCACACCCCGAGCTGCGCGAGTCCCTCGGCGACAGTGCCCGCCTGATCACCGGCGACCAGGGCGGGCACCTGGCCAGAACCCGTGCGCCGACAGCATCACCACGAGGGTCCTGACCACCGGAAGACTCCCGGCACGCGACGTCCGGTGCCGAGTGGGCGGCCCGGCCGATCGGAGGGGGGCTATCCTCACGTCCATGACCACCGCGACCTCATCGCCCCACGCGTGCTGGTCGTACGACGATCCCGGCGCTCTGGAGGAGTTCGCCAAGGAGTTCCTCCGCGCCGGACTCGCCGCTGGTGAACGGGTCTGGCACGTGCCGAGCCCCCGGTCGAACGCGATCGCCGACTGGCTGCGCAGCGCCGACTCGGAGGTGCCGCGCCCGGACGCGATGAGGATCATCGACTGGCAGGACGCCTACGCCGCTGAGCAGGTGGTCGACCCGGCCGAGCAGATCGCCGCCTACGCTGCTGTCACGGAGGCTGCTCTCGCTGACGGCTTCACCGGGTTCCGGGTGGTCGCCGACGTGACGGCGCTGGTGCGCACACCCGAGCAGCGTTCCGCTTTCGCCCGCTACGAGTACGCCGTCAGCCGGTACATGCGTGTCGCGCCGATGCGCGCGCTGTGTACCTACGATCGCCTGGAGCTCGGCGACCGGGTGATCGACGAGCTGGCGTGCCTGCACGAGACGAGTCACTCAAGCGACGTGCCGTTTCATCTGCACGCCGGCCCGACCAGTGGTGAGACGGTGCTGGCCGGCGAGCTGGACATGGCCAGTGCGGATCTCTTCGGCGACGCTCTGTGGCATACCGACCTGGAGCCGGCCGGTGGCGAGGTGACCGTGGACGCACGAGGGTTGCGATTCGTCGACCACCGGTCTCTACTCGCCTTGCAGCATCATGCGCAGGCACGGCGGATGACTGTCGTGGTCCGTACCGGCCTGGGCTCGGCGGTTCGTATCAGCGAGCTGCTCGAACTTCCGAACGTGCGGGTGGAGCTGGTGCAATGAGGACGGGTGCCGCAGCCGGGCACGTGGGCTACTTCCACACGGTTGGGTGCTTCGGCTCGGATGAGGACCTGCTCGCTCTGGCGGTGCCCTTCCTGACCGAGGGCATCGCGAGCGGTGAACCCAGCGTGGTGGCCCTCGGCGAGCGGAATGCGGAGCTGGTGCGAGCCGCGCTTCCCCGCAATGCCGCTGTCACGTTCCTGCCGGGCGGCGCGGTGTACGACCGTCCGGCCGCCGCCATCCGGTCGTACCGGAAGATCCTGGTCGGCCACATGGCCGACGGCGCATCGCAGATCCGGATCTTCGGTGATCTCACCGCGGTCACGCAGGGTGTGACGTGGGACTGGTGGGCCCGGTACGAGGCCGCCATCAACCGGGCCTACGACGATTTCCCGTTGTGGAGCATCTGCGCCTACGACACCCGTGCCACCCCGTCTGCCGCGCTGGCCGACGTCATGCGCACACATCCCCGGACGGCCCTGCCGGGCGGGCTGCACGCGGCCAATACCGGCTTCACCGACCCGTACCTCTACCTGAGTGAACGGCTCTCCCCGGCGCTCGATCCGCTGCAGAGCAGCGAGCCGATCGTCCAACTGGCCGACCCGACACCCTCCGACGCTCGCCAGGCGGTACGCGCGGCCGACTACGGCCTCGTCACGCCGGAAGAGGTGGACGACCTGGTGGTGGCGGTCAGCGAGGTGGTCGCCAACGCCCTGCGGCACGGCCAGGGCCCGGTCCGGCTGCGGCTGTGGAGCGGCGCCGATCGTCTCGTCGCGACGGTCACCGACTCCGGCACCGGCCCGCAGGACCCGTTCGCCGGGATGCTGGCCGCCGGTGACGGCGCGAACGGCGGCCTGGGACTGTGGATCGCTCATCAGTCCTGCAATCACGTCGCCATGTACCACGACACCGACGGCTTCACGATCCGGCTGATCGCCGGCAACCCTCACCACTGACCACCGGTCGCTCCGGATCATCCGTGGGCGGGCGCCACCGCCGGACCGGGAGGTCGCCGCCACCAGCGGGACACGAGGTCACCGCGGTGGCGAGATCTAGGTCTGTCGTGGCGGCAGGGGCTTCAACGCGGGCGGATCGTTCCAGCGAGGACGGCGGTCACGGTCACGCCGCGGCCGTCGGGTCCGCTCCGGATGTCGAAATCGGTGCTGAGTCTTCGGCAGATCCACAGCCCTCGACCTCCGTCGCCCGCTTGCGGGCCGGGCAGGGTGCTGCCCGCAGTCGGATCGAGGTTGCCGGGCCCGTGGTCGCTGACCTGGCAGTGCAGCCGGTCGTCGTGGTGCCAGAGACGCAGGCGGCCGGTGCCGCCGCCGTGCCGGACGGCGTTGGTGGCCAGCTCACTGGCCACGATGAGCAGGCTGTCGATCTGATCCTCGTCGGCGCCGATTCGGCTGGCGTGTGCGGCGAGTGTTTCACGCAGGCGGTAGAGGCCGCTGCTGTCGAAGGTCTGCTCCAAGTCGAACACGCCGAAGGCCGCAACGGCGGGGTCGCCGGTGCGGTGTGCCGGAGCGTCCGGGCTGTTCATGGCCTCAGCCGTACCCGAAGTCCGGGTGACGTATGCGCCGTGAGCAGGTCGAAGACCTTCGCGACCCGGCGCCGGCACGTCACTGTCAGGTGCCGCGAGGCCGGCAGGCGGGCGGCCGCGGCGACGATCACGTTCGCGCAGGCGCCATCGATGTAATCCAGACCACTCAGGTTGACGTGCGGGTTACGGTCGAGGCGCAGCGACTCGGTGAGGGCTTGTTCGAGTACGTGGCGATGTTGGTAGTCGATCTGTCCGGCGACGCGGATGCCGGGTGGGCTGTACTGCCGGCAGACCCGCAGAAGCGGATGCTCGTGATAGACCTGAGCGGTGATCGTCTTCGGGTGTGCTTTGGCCGCGAACGCCAGGGTCACCGCGTCGAACCGCTCCCGGTCGTACTGGCAGACCAGGCACAGACGCCCGTCGGCGAACAGCTCCGCGACCTCGCTCTCGAACGCGGCCAGTTCCTGGGCCGCCGCCATCGGCCGGGTCGCCCAGGACATGTCCGCGGTCACCCGCAGACCCCGGTATCCCTGCCGGGTGGCGATGTCGAGTTCGGCGGCCAGTACCGCCACCATCGCGGCGGCACCGCCTGCAGCGCCGGTGAGGCTCTCCGCGACCGGGGCCAGGTGGAGCTGGCCCCGGCTCAGTGCCGCGCCCGGCCGGACCGACCGCGCCTTCAACTGGTCGGCGAGTCCGTCCGGGGTGATCGAGTCGGTCCAGCACAGCACCTTCGATCCCTGCCGCAGGCCGTCGCGGACGAACGCCGCGATCAGGTCCCATCGTTCCTCGGGGTCGGTGAACGTCAGACATGCGTGATCACCGGTATCGACCGTGTCCGCGGCGACAGCGTTCGTGTCGACAGCATCCGTCAAGGGAACCCCGCTCGTGACGTATCCGAAGGCGACCATCAGATTAGGGCCTCCGGAGTCGCGGCTGTTCCCGCGGTCGGGTGCGCGTCGCGGAGGGTCTGCACCGGGTCCTCGTCCGGCACCGGCTCGGCCACGTACAAGCTGCGTACCCGGTCTCCCCACCTCCTCGGACGATAGGCGGCACAGTATCGATGGGTTACGACAGAACAGAGGCGACCAGCGTCTCCGGCAGATCCCCTGCAACCGCCGGAGATCTCGCGAGCGAAGTAAACGGTGAGAGCACTGATATCGGGAAGGAGGTCGATGAACTCCGACGACGAGCTCGCCGAGCGTTTACGCGCCGGCGACGAGACGGCCTTGCGTGAGGTGTATGACCGGCACGGCGCGGCCGTTCTCCATCTGGCGCAACGCCTGCTGGGCAACCGGGCCGACGCCGAGGACGTCACCCAGGTGACGTTCGTGGCCGCGTGGACCGGCCGGGACGGGTTCGATCCGCATCGGGGCTCGATGCTGGGCTGGCTGCTCGGCATCGCTCGCCGCAAGACGGTGGACCGGATCCGGGCGGCCGCACGTGACCAGCGGACGAGCCGGACCGTGCAGGTCCAGGCATCGGCACCGCCGGTCGACGAATCGCCGGAACGTGTCGTGGACCGCATGGTGGTCGCCGACGAGATGAGACGGCTGCCCGAGGAGCAACGGCGCACACTGGAACTGGCGTTCTTCGACGATCTCAGCCATCCACAGATAGCGGCGGTCACCGGGCTGCCACTCGGCACGGTCAAGAGCCATATCCGTCGGGGAATGGCGAACCTGCGACGTCGTTGGGAGGTGGACGGTGCAACGACATCTGGATCCCGATCGACTGGTCCTTCTCGCGCTCTCTGAGGAGACCGAGGAGCAGACCGAACTAGATCACCTGCAACACTGCGCCGACTGCCGGCACGAGTTCCAGACGCTGCGGGACGTCGCCGAGATCGGCGCGGAGACCGCCGGGATCCGTGACCTGCCCCCTCCCCCGGAGCACGTGTGGCAGGCCATCCGAGCCGGCGTCGCGGACGCCCGCGCATCGGCCGAACCGGCGGCGGTCGCCGACCCGTCCCGGCACCGGGTCCGGCGGGAACGTCCGCGCTGGCTCGCCCCGGTTCTCGCCGCCGCAGCGGCGGCTGTGATCGCGGCGGCGGGCACTGCCGGATTCGACCGGTTCGCCGACCGGGAACCATCCGCGCAGGTCGTGGCCCGGGCGATCCTCGCCCCGCTGGAGACGGTTCCACCGAACGCCGGAGGTGACGTACGGGTGCTCTCCGACGGGCGACTGCGCGTCGACGTACAAAATCTGCCGTTGACCTCGGGTTTTCATGAAGTGTGGCTGCTGGATCCGGACACTCCGGGCAAAATGGTGGCGCTGGGGAATCTGCCCGGCCGGGTGGAGACCGTGCTGACGGTACCGGCGGGCACTGATCTGAACCGGTACCGGCTCGTCGACATCAGCGACGAACCACACGACGGCGACGCCACGCATTCCGGCAGGAGCCTGCTGCGCGGAACTCTCACGAAGTAACCGCATCCATCTGCGGGGGCCCGAGCGAAGTACGGGTGGTGGCCGTCGGAGCCACCACCCGCACCGATCGGAAAGAGGCTCAAAGATGAGGTTCACCCGTCTCGGCAAGAAGGCAGCCGCAGTCACCACCGCCGCGATCGTCGCCTCCGCACTGGGCGCCGCCCCCGCACAGGCCACCGGCACGAAGCCCCTCAAGACCAGGTCCCTCGCCGCGGTCCTGACCGCGGACAAGAGCGGCTTCGACCACAACGGTCACGACTACGACATCCTCGCCGCCGCGGTGAAAGCCGTGCTGAAGGCCAAGCCGGGCAGCAAGGTCGCCGTACTCGCCGACGGCCGGGTCAGACTCACCGCCTTCCTGCCCAACGACCGGGCCTTCCAGCTCCTCGTCAAGGACATCACCAAGTCCCGGAAGCTCCCGGGCGAGAAGAAGGCGTTCACCGCCGTCGCCGGACTCGGCATCGACACCGTCGAGACCGTCCTGCTCTACCACGTCGTCCCGGGCGCCACGATCACCAAGAAGGCGGCCCTCAAGTCCGACAACGCCCGGCTGACCACCGCGTCCGGGGCAAAGATCACGGTCAACGTGTACGGGCCGCGCCGGCACCAGCGCATCTCCCTGATCGACGCCGACCGCTCCGACCGCAACCCCCGGATCAACCGGTTCGACATCAACAAGGGCAACCGCCAGATCGCCCACGGCATCGACCGGGTCCTGCGCCCGATCAACCTGCCCTGATCCCCTCCGCCGAGGAGTCCACAGGGGTGCGAGAAGGTGTCTCGCACCCCTGTGGGCTGGGGACAGCATGTGATCTTCGCGCCACACCGGGTGCTGCGGGGTTTCGACGAAGCGCACACATCCGACGGAACCGGACCCGCCGCCCTGGTGGCGGTGGCGGGCCCGGCCGGCGGCGGCTCGTACTGCACCGTGATCGAGCCGCGCTCCCGCTTGCCGTCGCCGGCAGTGGGCGGATGCAGGGCGTCCCGGGCTTCGGGCAGGTCGTCATCCTCGTTCAGCCCGGCCTTCTCGGCGGCGGCCTGCAGGGCGTTCTCGAAGGCGTGATGATCGGCGGCCACCCGGGCCACCCGTGGATCATCGACGGCGACGCTGTCGTCGAGCGCCTCCTCGGCGGCCTCGATACGGTCGGACTCCGCCCGCAGTTCGGGGCACATGGCCAGGAGGATGAAACGGTCGGCCTGGCAAGCCGCGCCGAGCGGGCTGAAGATCCGCTCGGTGACCAGCAGGGTGTCCAGATCGGCCTGACGAAGGGAACCTTCCGGCAGATCCTTCAGGCGGTCGGTGACGAAGTCGGATAGCAGACCCATCCGGCTGCCCTCGGTGCCGTGGATCCCGCCGAAGCAAATCCGCAAGGGCGATTCGGTTCCCTCAGACGAGATCACCTGTGTCGTCGCGATCGCGGAACGGGGTTGTCCCCCGGGTGACGTGTGCCGCGCCGACCCCGTACTCGATTCGATGTTCCGCCAGGGTCCTCTGTCGTTCCGGCGTCAGCCGCCGCGTTGGCGGCCGGTGTCGATCAGGCCGTCGACGAGCATCTCCGCCTCGTCTGCTGAGATCGCCATCGTGGTGCTGAGCAGTTCGACCGCCGGCACGCGCTGCCCGGACTCCACGAGCGCCATGATCCGGAGCCAGGCGTACGCGTCAGCCATCGCATCGCTGTCCCCGGCGGATGCCGCCGGTGTGTCGGCGGGCGCAGCTGTGGCATCCGGATATGTCGCGCCGGTGTCTTCGACGGGGGTGACAGCACCGAGTGCGGCTTCGCGCATGCGGGCGTCAGCGATCCGGGTGGCCGCGTCCATCAGGCTGGTGTCCGCGGCCGGGGACGCGGCGTCGGCTCGCGCCTGCATCTCACGCACCTGGCCGTCGAGCAGGTCCCGGCTGTCGTCACGGCGGCGCAGGACCATCGTGATCACCGCGATGGCCACGACCGCAACGAGGAAACCCACCGCCAACTCCAGCAGGCTCGCGTCGCTGCCACCGGGGCTCATGTGCTCAGGCCGCCGCGACCACTGTCGCTCCGGTCTCCCACATACGGGGCATCGTAGTGCAGAGAATCTTCTTCGTAGAGCACGGACTCGACCGGGGAGCCATCGGCCCTGGCCGGTCCTGCCGGAGCAACAAGCCGATCAGCGCCACCGCCGGCAGCGAACCGGTTGACGTGTCCGAGCGCCGCCCCCGGCTCCGTCCGCAGCACCGGGTCAGGGCAGCGGGATGCTCGCCGACAACCTGGTCCCAGGGTGCAGGCCGACGAGCCGGAACGTGCCGCCGAGATCCTCGCAGCGGCGCCGCATCGACTCCAGGCCGACGCCGGTCGGCGTGCTCGTCGCGCCGCCCACGCCGTCGTCGTCCAGCACGATCCGCACGACCGCGCCGACGCGTCGCACCTCCACCCGCGCGTGGGAGGCCGACGCGTGCCGGACGACGTTCAACAGTCCCTCGTCGACCAGCCGGAAGACGGCCACCTCCACGGCGGCAGGCACGCCGGCGAGGTCACCGGCGACGCTCAGCTCGATGACCGGCCCACCGATCTCGTGTCGCCGGACGAGGAGAGACAGAGCCGCCGCGAGCCCTCGTTGCAGGGCCGGCGGGTGCAGCCCGTTCAGCAGCCGCCGAATCTCCTCCGCGGCGTCGGTCAGGCAGTCGCCGATCTGCTGCAGGTCGGCTCGTCCGTCCGCCAGGCCGGCGCTCACCAGCATCCGGGCGCCGGACAGTGCGGGACCGACACCGTCGTGAAGGTCATGCCGCAGCCGCAGGACCTCCTCCTCCCTCGCCTGCACAAGACGCTCACGGACGGCCTGAATTTCATGCGCCAGCCGTACGGACGCAGCCGACGCCGCGAGCTGACCGGCCAGGTGATCGAGCAGGGCCCGCTCCCGGCGGTTCCACGGCTCGTCGGGGCCCCTGGGCTGGACCACCAACCGGCCGGCCGGCACGCCGCGGTGGACCAGGGCGACCGTCGACACCGGCCAGTCCCGGCGGCGTCCCGTCGTGCTCCGGGCCTGCGATCGATCGTCGAGGTGGATAGCCACGTACGGCGCCCGGAAGCCCGCGCCGATCACCTCGACGGCGGCGCGGAGCACCTCGTCCGGCGTGCGTGCCTGACCGATCCGGCGGCTCAGGGCCCCGGCCAGCCGGTAAGGGTCGGCGCTCAACCCGTACAGAGTCCGGCTCAGCAGGGTGTCGATGCGCTGACGCAGCGGCAGCAGGGTGACCACCGCCACCGCGGCCAGGACCGGGGCTGCGCCCGGCAGCGACCGGGCAGCGACGGCTACGACGGCCGTGTAGCCGGCGATGGCCAGGCAGGTGAACAGGCCGTACGACACCGACCGGTGTACCAGCAGGTCGATGTCGTACAGGTGATGGCGAACCACGCCGACGACCGTTGCCACCGGCACGGCCACCACGACGGCCAGCCAGGTCAGCGGGATCCCGGCGACGACGTCGAGGACGAGCCCGGAGAACAACAGAATGGCGTTGCCGGCGGCCCAGATCAGCGGGCCACGCCGGCCAGCCGGTTCACGGAGTAGCCGGGCCACCAGGACACCCGGCGCGAGCAGCGCGGATCCGGCGAGTACTAGAAGCGCGGCGAGGAGGACCGCGGTGTCCCAGCCGGGTGTCACCTGAATCGGTTCGGCGATGAACCCCGCGGGCGCCCGGGCCGCCAGATGGGCCAGCGCCACCGTACCGGCGACGGTGGCCGTGCCTGCGGCGCGGGCCGCCCAGCGCCGCAACCGGGAGGTACCGGCACCGTCGGGAAACAGCAGGAGGATCAGGATCAGCAGGCCGGTGCCCGGCCACCACAACCACTCCCGCGTCCATGGCAGCGGCCCGGCGTCATCGACCGCCGCGGCCAGGGTGCCGGAGGCGAGCAGACCGACGCCGCTCAGCAGCCAGCCGCAGGGGTTGCCGGGCGCGTACACCGCCACCCGCAGCCCGAGCGGTACGCAGAGCAACGCCAGCAGCCAGTCGGACCGCTCCGTGGGCTGGCCGGCGTCCAGGTCGAGCAGGACGGCGGAGAGTCCGAGGGCGAGCAGGACCACGGACACCGACGCCACCGCCCACGCGAGCCGGACGGCTGGCCGGGTGACGGCACCGGTCTCGCTCAATGAAAGTTCCCGAGGAGGCTGTGGAGCAGGTTGTGGGCCCGTGTGCCCCGGCTGCCGGGGTCGGCACCGTTCGGGTCGTCAATGGGGACCAGGGGCAGGTCCAGCGGCGGGTACCCGTCACCCGGCACCGACCAGGGCCGGCCGTCCAGGACGAAGAAGCGCCCGATGACGGAGTGCAGCTCGGACACGGTGATCTGGCCCGGCGGGATGATCGGGTGCGCGTGCGGCCAGTCGCCCGTCCCGGACCGCGCCTGGGCGACCACGGTGTCCATCCAGGACTGCGCCTCCTCGGGGCCGTCCAGGACGGTGACGACATTCGTGGGCTTCGTTACTCGTGCTGGTTGCATCGGCTCATCCTCATGACGTCAGGTGAGGGACAACAACGCATCGGTAAGCTTTCCGACCGATCGCGGCCCGTCCGGCCGGCCGGACCGTAGGCTCCCGGAGCATGCCGTCCCGTAGTGTCCTTGTTGTCGACGACCATCCCGTGGTACGGCGTGGCATGGCCGCGCTGCTGGCCCAGGAGCCCTGGGTGGGCGACGTCCACCAGGCGGGCACCCTGGCCGAGGCCCGGCAGGCCGCCGACACGCACCCTCCCGGCCTGGCCATCGTCGATTTGCGCCTGCCCGACGGCAACGGCACCGAGCTGGTCCGTCGGCTGTCCCGGGCCAGCCCGGCCTGCCCCTGCCTGGTGGTGTCGATGAGTGCCGACAGCCGCGCGGTGCGCTCGGCACTGGATGCGGGCGCCGGCGGCTACCTGCTCAAGGACGCCGAGCCGGAGATCATCGTGGCGGCGGCGCGGACGGTGGCGGCAGGCGGCAACGTGTTCGGACCCGGCGTCACACGCGGTGACTCCGGGCGTCCGCCGACGCCGTTCGACGCGTTGAATCCCCGGGAGCTGCGCCTGCTCCTGCTGCTCGCCGACGGGCACAGCAGCCGGGCTGTCGCCGAGCAGCTCACCATCGCCGAGAAGACGGTGCGTAACCAGATCTCCGCCGTGCTGACGAAGGTCGGCGCCCGCGACCGCGCCCAGGCGGTCCTGATGGCCTACCGGGCCGGGCTGGTCCGGTGACCCGCAACGGCTTCGGAGAGCGAGCGCGCCGGTGCGTGCCCGCTCTCCGACCGGGTTTCTAGCCCGGGATGAGCCACTGCTGGGCGAGCCCACCGTTGCACCGGCTGAGCCACGCGCCGTTGCCGGCCGCGGGGAATCCCCCGGGCAGTTCCAGGCACTTGTCGCGGGTGCCGGAGATCCGGGAGATCAAGCTCGTGACAGCACCGGGTACGGAGGACCCCGACTCCCAGTTCAGCTCGCTGTTCCGGTTGCACGGCCACTGACTGGTCTGGATGTGACCGGCCTCCGTGGGGACGTGACCGGCGGCGAGGCACAGGCCGCTGCCGAGATTGATGTAGTGGAGCCCGTCCCGGGTCCAGCGCTGCGCAGCCGACCCGTCACAGGTCGCCTGCAGGATCAGCACCCCTCGCTCCGTCGACTTGCCTGCGGGCTGGAGGCAGACGGTCTGCATCGGGTTGCTGATCGTGGCGGGGTTGGCGGCCATGGCCGCAGCCGGAGACGCCAGGATGCCGGTGGCGATTGCCACGACGCTGCCGAGCGCGGTCAGGATTGGACGTTTCTGCATCGGAGTATTCCTTCTCGTAGATCGTTACTGGCGGCCGTCGATCCCGTTCACCCGTCCTCCTGCCGATGTCCGAGGCCGACGGGCGACGGCGGCACCGACCGGTCCGTGGATGTCGAGCGTTGCGGAATCCGCCGTCGTTGCGGCCTTCAGTGTTCGGATCCGCACGTCCCGGGCCGAGGGCCACCGACCCGCCCCGGACGGGAATTCCGCCCGACGCCCCGACTTCGCCGAGGAGCTGGCCGCCGACCCGGCCCGTCCTTGCGGCCTGCGGCTGGAGACAACGCGAGTGCCCGGCCTTCCTCGCGCTGGGCGGTGATTCGCGGTCCGCGGTGCGGCTGCTGCACCGGATCCACACCGACTTCGGCGTCACCGTGTCGCTGCCGCGCTTCCTCGCGGACCCGACGGTGCGCGGCGTCGCCGATCTGGTGGCCGGATCCTCTGCGGAGAGTCCGGCGACGGCCGCCCGGCCCGGGAACGACCCGCACCGCCGCTGAGGGACCGCGGGCGGCGGGCGTGGATCTTGTACCCTGCGCCGCATGGAACCCCGGTTCGCTTGGGACGAGGACATTGCGGTCGCGCCGCACCGGGTGTTGCGGATCCCGTTCGCGGACAACCCCCTCCGCCCGCGGAAGCTGAGCGACGCGGTGGTCGCCGAGGTCGCCGGGCGGACGGTGTTCGCGCTGCCCGGCCTGGGCCCCGACAACCGGGCCGTGCTCGGCGCCCTCGACCTGGAGTCCGGGGCGCTGCTGCCGGACCGCTCGGGCCTGCGCTCCGACGCGCTGAGCCACGTCGTGCTGAGCGGCGGGCTGCTCGCCGGGCTGGGTTCCGGCGACACCGTCATCGTCCGTGATGCCGCGACCGGTGTCCTGGTGCGGGAGATCCCACGTACGCGGGGACGGTCCAGC
>DATMVU010000785.1:0-10639 GCA_035562875.1 Actinoplanes sp.
GTCGGCGGCGTGGTGATCCTGGTCGCCTACCTGGGAGCCGCTCTGCTGCTGCGGGTTCAGGAGGTCAGTCAGGTGGTCGGAATGGTACGCCGGAAGATCGGGCGCTGATCTCCGGAGGAACCATCCTGAACAGGTGATTCCGGGCGGTCTGATCACCGATTCGCCCGGTTCGCCCGGCTGGGCGCCGCTGCCGCGCCGGGGGACGACCTGCCACGGCATGGCCCCGTGCAGGTATGGTCGGTGTCGTCATGTACGCGGGAGCATCGTTCCATGTGCCGAGACGCGTGCGCCGATGTCCGGCGCCCCAGGCACCAATGAATGCACCACCTAGGGAGGACTGGTGACCCAGGTCGGCGAAGGCCACGAGACCGCGGCCGATGGAGCCGGACCGGTCTTGACCTTCGGTGCCCCCACCGCCGGTGAGATCCTGGCCGAGCGTTACCAGTTGGAAGAGCACGTCAACAATGACAGTGCCGGCCGACAGGTGTGGCGAGGCATCGATGTGATCCTCCGGCGAGCGGTCGCCGTCGTGCTCCGGCATCCGGGTGGGGATTCCGCCACCGAAATGCTGCAGGCAGCTGTCGCTGCGAGCCGGGTGATCCACCCCAATCTGGTCGGCGTCTACGACGCGATCGACGAGGACCAACGGGCCTATGTGGTCCGTGAGTGGGTCGACGGCGAGTCGCTGCGCGATCTGATCGCGGCCAACGGCCCGCTCGACCCGGCCCGCGCGATCGCCATCGCGCACTCGGTGGCCGACGCGCTGACCGCGGTGCACGCCACCGGGATGGTGCACGGCAACGTGCACCCGGGCAGCACCCTGATCGCCGACGACGGCCGGGTCGTCCTGGCCGACGCGCGCGCCGACTCCGCGGACACCGTCGAGGGTGACGTCCGCTCGGTCGGTGGTGTCCTCTACTTCGCACTGACCGGTCAGTGGCCGCACACCGAGGTGCGGCATTCGGCGCTGACCGACGCGACCCGGGACGCCGACGGCAACCCGACAGCGCCGCGTCAGCTCCGGCCGGGCATCCCGGCATACCTCGACGATCTGACGATGGATCTGCTGGACCGCCGGGTCGCGGCACCGGCCTCCGACGCGCTGACCGCGGAGCTGGGCCGGTTGGACACGGCCGCCGCCGAGGACGAGGAGTACGAGGAGAACGGCCCACTGCGTTTCATGCAGGGCGGCGGCTCGTCGTCCAGCGAACCGGCCCGCAGCGCCCCGAAGATCCTGATCGGTGTCGGTGCGCTGATCGTCATCGCGATCATCGGTCTGGTCTTCGGCATCCAGGCGATCAACAACACCAGCGAGAGCAACAACACCGCCGGTGGTACCACGTCGGACAGCGCGCCCACCGGTGATGACGGCGAGACGGTCACCCCGCCGGCCACGCCCGAGAAGATCAAGCTCACCGGGAGCATGGTGCGTCTCGTCGACGCACCGCCCGGCGACCGGACCGACGCCGACGAGGCGAAACTGACCGTCGACGGGGACAAGGAGACCGGTTGGTCGACACAGACCTTCAAGGGATCCCCGAACTTCGGCAACCGGAAGGAGGGGATGGGCATCCTGATCAACCTGGGAGAGGCCCGCAACCTCGCCGACGTCCGGGTGCACACGTCGATCCCCGGCGCGACGATCGACGTCCGGACCGGCACGTCGGACCCCGGTGACAGCAGCACCGGGGACGGGAAGCTGCTCAAACAGTTCAAGTCGATCTCCGACGAGACGCCGGAGAAGTCCACCGGGCCCACGACGCTGCTCGGCGGCTTCGACCCGAACACGAAGTACCAGTACGTTCTGGTCTTCCTGACCTCACTCCCGCCGAGCGAGGCCGGCAGCGGTTACAAGGTCACGGTCAACGAGATCGAGCTGTACGGATACTGAGCCTCCGGCTGGGACTTCGGTGCACTAGATTGCTGACGTGACTAACCGGGACGGATCACCCGGCTCGACGCCGACCGACGTCGAGCTGGTCCGTGCCCACGTCGACGGCGATCCGCACGCGTTCGCCGAACTGGTCCGCCGTCATCGGGACCGGCTCTGGGCGGTGGCCGTGCGGACCGTCGGCGACCGTGAAGAGGCCGCCGACGCGGTCCAGGACGCGCTGCTCAACGCGCATCGCAACGCCGCCAGGTTCCGCGGCGACGCGGCGGTCACCACCTGGCTGCACCGGATCGTGGTGAACGCCTGTCTGGACCGGCTACGCCGCAGACAGGCCCACCCGACCGTGCCGCTGCCGGACGGCAACCGAGACGACGACCGTCCCTCCGGCCCGGAACCTGTCGCGCCGGCTCCCGACCAGGACACCGTGCTGGTGGTCCGGGACGCGCTGGCCGCACTGCCGGTCGATCAGCGGGCCGCGATCGTGCTGGTGGACGTGCAGGGTTACGGGGTGGCCGAGGCTGCGGAGATCCTCGGCATCGCGGAGGGCACGGTGAAGAGCCGCTGTGCCCGCGGGCGTGCGCGGATGGCGATGACGCTGGGATATCTGCGCGGGAACCGAAACGACGGCGGGACCGTCTCATCCAGGTCGGAGGGGGTCAGCCCTCTGCCGACCGGGTCTGATCGGAAGGAGCCGCGGTGACGGGCGCCGAGTTCGAGGGGGTCGACTTCGACCTGCTGGCCGACTTCGTCGGTGGCGCCCTGGACGGCACCCCTGACGAGGAGCGGGTGGCCACGCTGGTGGCCGAGGACCCGCAGTGGCAGGCGGCGTTCGAGGCGCTGGTGCCGGCGATGGCAGCTGTCGGCGGGGCGCTGGAGGCGTTCGATCCGGAGCCGATGCCGGTGGACCTGGCGGACCGGCTGGACGCGCTGCTCCGAGCCCCTGAGGCACCAGCAGAGCCGGCTCCCGCCGTACCCACCAATGTTGTTGATCTGGAAAGCCGCCGTCGGGCCCGGCGGTGGGCCAAACCGCTCGCCGTGGCCGCCGGTGTGATCGCGTTCGCTGGTTTCGGAGCCACCTGGTGGTCGGTGAACCAGGGCGTGGGCAGCGAGGACGCGGCGTCGACGGCAGCGGTCGCCGAGGGGGCGGCCGCCAATCTGCCGTTCGCGGTGACCAGTAGTGGCCTCGACTACACAGCGGCGACCCTGGCCGAGAGCCCGATGAACGCGACGATGGCCGGTGGGGCCGACGAGGGTACCGCCGCGGCCCAGGCGCAGAAGAATTCCGTGCTGAGCCGGCTGGAGGTTCCGGCCGAGCTGCTGGCCTGCATCGACGCGATCACCCGGGAGAACGCCGGCGGCACGATCGCGGTGGAGACCGTGGACTTCGCCCGGTTCGGCGGGAACCCGGCGGCGATCGTCCGGTTCAGTGCCGCCAACGGCCCGTGGGTGTGGGCGGTGGGACCCGGCTGCGGCACACCCGGTGCGGGCGCCGACAACCTCCAGAAACTCCCGGTACGCTGACCGCACTCCCCGCGTGAGGTCGGACACCAGCCTGCGCCGGGGAATGGCGAATGCCAGCATGACGTTCTAGCGTGCAGTGTCGCCGGCCTATTCGTTCGGCGGAAAACAGACTGAGGAGTCGGCAGTGGACGAGGTCCGCAATCTGATCATCATCGGTTCCGGACCGTCGGGCTACACCGCGGCGTTGTACGCGGCCCGGGCCGAACTCAAACCCCTGGTGATCGAGGGCGTGCAGTCCGGTGGCGCCCTGATGACCACCACCGAGGTGGAGAACTTCCCGGGTCACCGCGACGGGATCATGGGTCCCGAGCTGATGGACAACATGCGGGCCCAGGCGGAGAAGTTCGGTGCCGAGTTCCTGACCGATGACGTCACCCGGGTCGAGCTCGGTGACAAGCCGACCGAGCCGGGCACCGAGGGCCTGAAGACGGTCTGGGTCGGTGAGCAGCAGTTCTTCGCCCGCGCCGTGATCCTGGCGACCGGTTCCGCGTGGCGCCCGATCGGTGTTCCGGGTGAGCAGGAGCTACTCGGTCACGGTGTGTCGGCGTGTGCCACCTGTGACGGCTTCTTCTTCCGCAACCAGCACATCATCGTGGTCGGTGGCGGTGACTCGGCGATGGAGGAGGCCACGTTCCTCACCCGGTTCGCCGAGACGGTGACGATCGTGCACCGCCGGGACAGCTTCCGGGCCAGCAAGGTCATGCAGAAGCGGGCCCTGGACAACCCGAAGATCAAGGTCGAGTGGAACTCCACGGTCGAGGAGATCCTCGGCACCGACGGCAAGGTCACCGGCGTCCTGTTGAAGAACGTGCTGAGCGGCGAGACGAAGAACCTCGACGTCACCGGTGTCTTCGTGGCGATCGGCCACGACCCGCGCAGCGAGCTCTTCAAGGGCCAGGTCGAGCTGGACGACGAGGGCTACGTGAAGGTCGACTCGCCCAGTACCCGGACCAACGTGCCTGGTGTGTTCGCCGCCGGCGACCTGGTCGACCACACCTACCGGCAGGCCATCACCGCCTCCGGCACCGGCTGTTCCGCGGCGCTGGACGCCGAGCGCTTCATCGCTTCATTCGTAGAGCTGTAAGACCCGGGAGGTCCTCGTGGCAGCAACCAAGGTCGTCACCGAAAAAACGTTCGACAGCGACGTGCTTCGTTCCGACAAGCCGGTGCTTGTGGACTTCTGGGCCGAGTGGTGCGTGCCCTGCAAGAAGGTCGACCCGCTGCTGGCGGAGATCGCCGCCGAGATGGGCGACAAGCTGGAGATCGTCAAGGTCAACATCGACGAGAACCCGCAGATCGCCATGGACTACGGCGTGATGTCGGTACCGACGCTGACCATCTTCAAGGACGGCGAACGGGTCAACTCGGTGGCCGGTGCCAAGCCGAAGAGCTTCCTGGTCAACTTCATCGAGTCGTCTCTCTGATCAACTCAGGCCTCACGCCCCGCGACCCGGTCGGGTCGCGGGGCGTACTGTCCTGGAGGTTGTGTCCTTTTCGCAAAAGGAGTCGTGAGTGCGGTCCATTCGACGCGGAGACACCGGCCCGGCCGTTTCGGAGATCAGGTCGATCCTGGTCAGCCTGGAGTTGCTCACTTCTTCAGAGGTCGTTCCGCCTTCCGCAGAGGTCTTCGACGAGGCCACCGAGAGTGCGGTCCGGGCGTTCCAGCAGAGCCGCGGTCTCGGCATCGACGGCATGGTCGGTGACGAGACGTGGGGTGCGCTCGACGGGGCACGCTGGCGGCTCGGCTCACGGACGCTCTTCCATTCGGTTCCCGACGCGCTCGTCGGCGAGGACGTCCGGGCGCTTCAGGAACGAATGCTGGAGATGGGGTACGACGCCGGTCGCACCGATGCCGTCTATGGTGCCCGCACCGCCCGCGCGGTCGCCCAGTTCCAGCGTGAGGTCGGGCTCGTCCCCGACGGTTCGTGCGGCCCGCAGACGATGAAGGCGCTGCGCCGGCTCGGCCGCAAGGTGGTCGGCGGCCGCCCGCAGTGGCTGCGCGAGGCCGAGGCGTTCCGCCAGTCCGGCCCCAACCTGGTCGGCAAGATCATCGTGATCGATCCCGGTCACGGCGGCGGTGACGACACCGGTGTGGTGGTGCCCGACGGCCCGCTCCGGTGGAACGAGGCCGACCTGGTCTTCGACCTCGCCTCCCGGCTGGAGGGCCGGCTCTCCGCGGCAGGCATGCGAGTGCACCTGACCCGCGGCCCGTCCCCGGCTGCACCGATGAGCGGTGCCGAGCGGGCCACCCTGGCCAACACTCTCGGCGCCGACCTGCTGATCTCCCTGCACCTGGACGGGCACGAGTCGCCGTCGGCCGAAGGTGTGGCGACCTACCACTACGGCACCGGCAACGGGCTCAGCTCCACCGTCGGCGAACGCCTGGCCAACCTGGTGCAGCGCGAGATCGTGGTGCGCACCGGGATGCACGACTGCCGGACCCACGCAAAAGGCTGGGACCTGCTGCGTCTCACCCGGATGCCGACGGTGCGGGTCGACCTCGGCTACCTCACGTCGAAGACCGACCGGGAGCGGCTGATCGACCCGCAATCCCGGGAACAGTTGGTCGAGGCGTTGCTGGCCGCGGTCCAACGCATGTACTTCCCGGTGGAACGGGATGTGCCGACCGGGTCGATCGACGTACGACAGCTGCGGTTGGCTCTGGCCGACAAGGCTGTTTAGCTTCCGGCTCTCAGTTGTCGGCTCCGCTTGTCGCCGTCACCGGGCGGACCGGGCGGAGCAGGGTCTCCGGGCTCATCGAGCCGAGCAGTTTCTCCAGCGCGTACTCGACGTCGGACTTCCAGGACAGGGCCGTCCGCAACTCCAGCCGCAACCGCGGGTACCGGGGATGCGGGCGGACCGTCTTGAAGCCCACCGACAGGTAGAAGTCGACAGGAGCCAGGCAACCCGCCGTCTCGTCGGTGTCGTCCGGTTTAGCGTCCCCGAACGCCTCGATCGCCTTCACCCCACGCTTCGTCAGGTCACGTGCCACACCCTGCACCAACATCCGGCCCAGGCCTCCGCCAGCGAACGCGGGCACCACCGTGGCCGTGGCCAGCAGAACGGCGTCGGCACTCACCGGCGACGTCGGGAACGCCATCGAACGCGGCACGTAGGCGGGCGGTGCGTACATCACAAAACCGGCGGGCATCCCGTCGACGTAGGCCAGCTTGCCGCAGGAACCCCACTCCAGCAGCGTCTGCGAGACCCACGCCTCCTTCTCCAGGCCGGGATCACCGGTGGCACACGCCCGCTCCGCGGAGACCGGATCGAGCTCCCAGTAGACACACTGCCGACATGGCCGAGGCAGGTCCTCGAGCGTGTCGAGGGTGAGATTGACCAGGCGTCGCGACATGCGGGACCCCTTGCAGCTCGGAACCGGAACTCCCGAATCTTACGTCGCGACCCCCGTGAACGGGACCGGACTAGGATCGTTTCAGTCTGATCAGGAGAGGTGAATCGCATGACCGGTACAACACAGGACGACTACACCGATCGGTACGCGCGGCGGGTCCGCGGCATGATCACGTCCGAGATCCGTGCCCTGTTCGCTGTCGCCAGCCGTCCCGAAGTCGTCTCCCTCGCCGGCGGCTCGCCGTACATCGCCGCGCTGCCGCTCGACGCGGTCGGGGAGATGCTCGGTGACCTGGCCGCGCAGCAGGGCGCCACCAGCCTGCAGTACGGCATCGGTCAGGGCACCGTCGAACTCCGGGAACGCATCTGCGAAGTGATGACCTACTCCGGCATCACCGGCGCCTCCCCCGACGACGTGGTGGTCACCGTCGGCGGTCAGCAGGCGCTCGACCTGCTCGCCAGGCTGTTCCTGGACCCGGGTGACGTGGTGCTCGCCGAGGGGCCGACCTACGTCGGCGCACTCGGCGTGTTCCAGGCCGCCCAGGCACAGGTGCAGCACGTGGCAATGGACGCAGACGGGCTGATCCCGGCAGCACTCGAAGAAGCCATCGCCCGGGTCGGCAGCCGGGCCAAATTCCTCTACACGATCCCGACCTTCCAGAACCCGGCCGGCGTCACCCTCTCCGAGGAACGGCGCGAGCAGATCCTCGACATCTGCGAGCGGGCCGGGCTACTCGTCGTGGAGGACGACCCGTACGGCATGTTGTCCTTCGAAGGCGACGCCCCACTGCCGCTGCGGGCCCGCCGCCGGGACGGTGTCTTCTACTGCTCCACCTTCTCCAAGACGTTCGCGCCCGGGCTGCGAGTCGGCTGGATCCTCGCCCCCCATGCGGTACGCGAGAAGCTGGTCATGATGAGTGAGGCGAACGTGCTCTGCCCCAGCGCGTTCGCCCAGGCCGCCGTCACCAGATATCTGACGACCATGCCGTGGCAGCAGCAGATCAAGGTGTACCGGGAGATCTACCGGGAACGCCGTGACGCCCTGCTCGGTGCCCTCGACGACCTGATGCCGGCCGGCACCACGTGGACCCGGCCGTCCGGTGGACTGTTCGTGTGGGCCACCCTGCCCGACGGTCTCGACTCCAAGGCGATGATGCCGCGGGCCGTCGCCGCCCGGGTCGCCTACGTGCCCGGCACCGGTTTCTACGCCGACGGGACAGGCCGTTCCCACATGCGGCTCAACTTCAGTTTCTCCGCACCCGATCGGCTCCGGGAAGGCGTACGCCGGTTGTCCGGGGTGATGGAACAGGAGATGGCGATGCGTGCCGTCTTCGGTGAGGCCGGCCTGCATCCCCACCGTCAGCGCCGTCGTGGTCTGGCCGGAGCGGACGCACCCGGCCCCGACTTGGCATGATCACATCCATGAGTACGCCTGACGAAGCGCGCGTTCTGGTCCTGGCCGGTGGACTGTCCTACGAACGGGACGTGTCCCTGCGGTCCGGGCGCCGGGTGCTCGACGCGCTCCGATCCACCGGGATGACCGCCGAACTGCACGACGCCGACGGCTCCCTGCTTCCCGGGCTGCAGGACGACCCGCCCACCGCCGTGGTGATCGCGCTACACGGTGCCATCGGTGAGGACGGGTCACTGCGGGGTGTACTCGACCTGTGCGGTGTGCCCTACGTCGGTGCCGACGCCCGAACCGCCCGGCTCGCCTGGGACAAGCCGTCCGCCAAATCGCGGCTGCGGGACGCCGGCATCCCCACCCCCGACTGGGTGGCGCTGCCGCACGACCGGTTCTCCGAACTCGGGGCCGTCGCCGTGCTCGACCGGATCGTGACCCGGCTCGGTCTGCCGCTGATGGTCAAACCCGCCCAGGGCGGATCCGGGCTGGGGGCTTCGGTGGTGCGCGACGCTGCGGACCTGCCGGCGGCCATGGTGGGTTGCTTTGCGTACGACTCGACGGCGCTCGTCGAACGGTACGTGCCCGGCACCATCGTGGCCGTCTCGATCGTCGACCTGGGAACCGGGCCGGAAACACTGCCGATCGTGGAGATCGTGCCGCGGGACGGGGTGTACGACTACGCCGCCCGCTATACGGCCGGACTCACCACCTGGCATGTGCCGGCCCGTCTCGACCCGGCGGTCACCACCCGGGTGTCGGAGACCGCGCTGGCCGCGTACCGGACTCTGGGTCTTCGGGATCTCTCCCGGATCGACGTGATCGTGACCGAGGACGGTGAGCCGCAGGTGCTCGGATGCAACGTGGCACCCGGGATGACCGAGACTTCACTGCTGCCGCTAGCGGTGCAGGCGGCCGGGGTTGATCTGGGGGCAGTGATGAGCGCTCTGGTGGGGCGTGCTGTGGCTCGGCTGCGGTAGTCCCCGCGCTCCATCAACAGCAGCGGCCCGGCGATCTGTTCGCCGGGCCGTTCTGCTTCTCTGGCCGCGCTGATTCCTCGTGCGCTGCGCCTCCGCCACGCTGATTCCTCGCACTGTGGTCTTCCGCTGCGCTGGTTGCTCGCCGCGCTCCCCTGGCTTTCATCTCTTCGCCAAGCCGCTCAACGTTCGTTCGGACTGTTTGCGCCGTCCGTGCCGCTTCCCGTCTGGACAGCTCGTGCCGCTTTCTGCCCAGGCGCTCTCGCCAGTTTCCGACCATGCTCTGCGATCTTTCGGTCCCGCCGCCCCTCTGTTCCTGGACGACCGGCCAGCCCACGTCTCCCGCTCTCCCCGCTGCCTGGCCTAGTCCACATCTCCCAGCGTCGCTGGGCGGGTGGAGCCGTCGGTTTCCGTGGTCATCGGCACGTTCAGCGTGCCGGACGACTCCCACGCGATGTGTGCCGGCTCGGCGTTGGCCTTGCCCCCGAAGTCGGCCAGCCAGGCAGCGACGTGTGCGAGGTTCTCCCGCCACTGCGATTCGGGTACGACCGGCAGGATGTCGTCCCAGAGCGAAAGGAACGTCCCTCGCAGTTGCAGGCGACCGTATGGTCGGGCCAGGAACCACATGTGCAGATGCGCGCTCCCGTCGCCCCACCGGTTCACGTGGACCCGGGCCACGCCGTCAAGCGACCGGATCGCACGTTCCAGGCGAACCGTCATCACACCGAGTTCGGCCGCCAGCAGGTTCGGTAGGTCACCCAGGTCGAGGTGGGAGCGGCACTCAAGGATGAGGACCATAGGCAGGCCGGTGGGCCGGTCCATCGCACGGACGCGCCACCGCTCACTGACCCAGATGTACAAGTCGTCAGAGGTCCCGCAGGCCACACAATCGGAGCCGTCCTCACCGCTGCGAGGTGGCTCGACGTCGACGGGCGGGGCGAGCTTCTTGACTCGCATATCGCCTTCGAAGGGAAAGGACGGCCATCGAGTGAAGTCAGGCAGGGGGGTGGTGTTCTCAGACACGACGTGACCTTAGCCCAGCCCACGACAGCCTGTCCCGGGTCAATTTCGCACGACGGAGGGACTCCCTCACGTTGACAACCATGAGGATCTCGCTATCCACACACCCATCCCCAAGTTATCCACAGAAGTTATCCACAGGCTCCCGTGTTTCACGTGAAACTCGACGTAGAACGCTTGCACACCCTGTGGATAGACCGGTGGACGAACAGCACGGCATCGGTGTCGTTTCACGTGAAACACCACCGTCCCCACCCTCAACAGTCACCACACACAGCCTGTGGATAGTGGTAGTCGCGCATGTCTCCCACAAACCCCAACAGCAACTTTCACATTCACTTCCACCCCCACCGACGTACGACCACGGCCCCGCCCGCCTCAGTCCGGCCCGCCTCAGTCCGGCCCGCCTCAGTCCGGCCCGCCTCAGTCCGGCCCGCCTCAGTCCGGCCCGCCTCAGTCCGGCCCGCCTCAGTC
>DATMVU010000786.1:0-14696 GCA_035562875.1 Actinoplanes sp.
GCCGCGTCGGGCACGCTGACACCGAACACCGGCACCGGCTGCGCGAACGGATCGGCGACGACGCTCAGCCGCGGTTGGTGAACCAGCGGGTGGCTATCGCGGTGTGGATGCTGAAGCCGAGTTCGGTGGGGCCGTAGAGGACCTCGCGGCTCAGGGTCTCGTCGTCGGCCGGGGGCGGGGGGAGCACCGCCGTCGACGGCAGCGCCGGGAGCAGGGCGAAGACCAGGATGGTGCCGTCGGGGGCGCTGACCGTGTCGTACAGGGTGATGGTGCTGGGGTCGGTCGCGACCCCGGTCTCCTCGAACAGTTCGCGGGAGGCCGCCGCCTGCCAGGTCTCGCCGACGTCGATGAAACCGCCGGGCAGGGCCAGACGGCCGCGGGCGGGGGCGATGCCGCGGCGGACCGCGAGCAGGCCGGCACCGACCGGTTGGACCGCCACCGCGACCGGGCTCGGGTTCAGGTAGCTGGTCTCGCCGCAGGCGCCGCACCGGCGCGGCCAGGCCAGGCCGGGGACGAAGCGGGCACCGCAGAACGTGCAGTGCGCGTAGCGGTCGGGGGCGCTCATGGGCGCAGCGGCGAGTTGCAGGCCGCCACCAGGGCGTGTCGGCAGGCGCTGGTCAGTGGGCGTAGGGCCTCGTCCCGCTGCTGGGCCTCGTAACCGTTGACGGCGCCGCCGGGGGCGTTCGTCCCGGCCAGGGCGAGCACCTGGTCCAGGACGCTGGCGCGGGCGAACAGCCGGCGGGACCGGGGGTCGAACCCGGGTGGCAGGGTCTCGGCGGACTCCGGGCGGCGCAGGGCCTGCAGGGCACCGGCCAGCTCGGGTTTCCACTGGGCCACGTCGAGCCGGGTGAGCCGGGCGGTGGCCTCGCTCAGAGCGGTCGTCAGCTCCGCCTCGGCTTCGGCGGCACCCATCTGGAACACCTGCCGGTGCTCGGGGGCCGGCATCACCCGCCATCGCACGGTGGAGAACTCCACACCGGAACCGGACGTGTGCAGCCGGAGCTCGGGCACCACCCCGAAGCCGGGAGTCATCACCGCCTCACCGGCCAGCAGCGCGGCACCGGTCAGCTCGCCGGGGCCGGGCAGACCGCGCGGGTCGCCGGGGGCGGGCAGGACGAGGCGGATCTCGTCGGGATGCAGCTTCGCGAAGACCGGCAGGCCCTGGGCGAGCGGGACGTCGGTCCAGGTGCCGGGGGCGTCGGCGACGAGGTGCTCCTCGTCCGCGGCGATCTCGTCGGCCAGTTCGTCGAACGGGACCAGGCCGGCGCGCCAGGCGCGCACCCAGGCCGTGAACCGGGTGGAACGGCGTGCGGTGCGGGTGGCCGCATCGGCTGCGGGTGACATGCGAGCAAGGGTACGTGCCGGTAAGGACTGTTGTCCCGTCTCGGAGCGTCACCGAGGGTGTGTTCGTGATCGCGCATACAGTGCTCGACATGTATGGGGAGGACGTGATGGCGGGCGACTGGCGCCGTCGAAAGGTGATTCCGGAGGTGGACGCCGAACCGGATCTGGTCGTCGAGGACGCCGGCTCCGGGTTCTGCGGGGCCGTGGTCGGGTTCGAGCTGGGCGCTGTGGTGCTGGAGGACCGGTTCGGGAAGCGGCGCAACTTCCCGCTCGTACCGGCGGCGTTCCTGCTGGACGGGCAGACGGTCACGTTGCGCCGGCCGGTGCGGCAGCAACCCGCGGCGCAACGGCGGATGACGGCTTCCGGGTCGATCGCGGTCGCCGGGGTGAAGGCCCGGGTGGCGAAGGCCAGCCGGATCTGGGTGGAGGGGGTGCACGACGCCGCCCTCGTCGAACGGATCTGGGGCGACGACCTGCGGATCGAGGGCATCGTCGTGGAGCCGCTGTCCGGCATCGATGATCTCGCGTCCTTGACGAGAGAGTTCGGCCCCTCGGCGGACCGGAGACTGGGCGTTCTGGTCGACCACCTGGTCCCCGGGTCCAAGGAGAGCCGGATCGTGGCCGCCGTCAAGGACCCGAACGTGCTGGTCACCGGTCATCCCTACGTGGACGTGTGGCAGGCCGTCAAGCCGGAACGGGTCGGGCTGCGGGCCTGGCCGGTCATCCCGCCCGGCCGGCCGTGGAAGGAGGGCGTCTGCGAGGCCGTCGGCGTGCGGGAACCGGCCGACATGTGGCGGCGCATCCTCGCCTCGGTCAGCTCCTACAAGGACGTCGAGACACCGCTGATCAACTCGATGGAGCGGCTGATCGACTTCGTGACGGTTCCCTGAGCGCCCGCCCGATCCGGGCGGCGGCCCCGGCCAGGCGGTCCGCCGGAGTGGTCAGGCCAGCTGCCGTGGGTCGCGGCTGAACCGGAAGGTGGCGATGTCCAGACGTTCGACGGTGCCGTCGGGAGTACGGTCGATGCGCAGGATCTCGCCCTCGTTGAAGCCGGAGACGCCGCGCCAGCGGCCGGGGGCCTCGCTGGTGAAGCGGGTGCGGTGGTTCGGGCCGGTCATCAGGAGGGTGCCGCCGTCGCTGTCGATCGTGTACTCGCGGCCCATCCACCACCAGCGGCCGCTGATCTCGGCGGCCTCGCCGTCCGGTGCGGTGGGCGGGAGCCACGGTTCGACCGGGACGGGTTCGCTGTCCAGGACGGTGGTGAGGGTGTCCAGGCTGATCCGTTTGATGCTGGTGCCGTGCAGCCCGTAGGCGTTGGCGAAGACGATCACCCCGGTCCGGCTGCGGCGGTGGACGGCCAGGTGGGAGACGTAGCCGGGCATCGATCCACCGTGTCCCACGTAGACCCGTTCGCCGGCCCGGAACAGTTGCGGGCCGAGCCCGTGCCCCTCGGTCCACGACTCCAGGTCGCTGATCGCCACCGGGGCGCACATCTCGTCGACTGTCTCCCGGGACAGCACCGCGGGTGCCGGGTCGGCCAGGACCGCAGCCCAGCGGGCCATGTCGGTGACAGTGGACCAGAGCTGGCCGGCCGGTGCCATCGCGCCGGTGCCGGGCCGGGGTTCCTCGTGCAGGGTGGGGCCGACCACGTAGCCGCGGGCGAACGGTTCCACGGGTGTGCCGGTGGTCCGCTTCATGCCGAGCGGTTCGAGCAGGCGTTTGCCGGCGAGTTCCGTCCAGGTCTGGCCGGTGATCCGTTCCAGGAGCGCGCCGAGCAGACCGTAGCCGAGATTGGAGTACCGGAACCGCCGGAACGCCGGGCCGTGCAGTTTGCCGGGGGTGAGCCCGGCCAGCAGGTCGCCGACGGTGCCGCCGGGGGACCGTTCCCACCACGGTCCGTCCGGTTCCCGTTGCAGGCCGGAGACGTGCCCGAGTAGCTGCCGCACGGTCACGCCGCCGACCGGGGTGCCCGGCAGATGCCTGTCGAGCGGGTCGTCCAGGGTGAGGGAGCCCTCGTCCCGCAACTGCATGACCAGAGCCGCGGTGATCGTCTTGGTGATCGAGCCGAGCCGGTACTGGGTCTTCGAGTCCGGTCGTGGCCGCTCGCCGGCGCCCGCGAAGTGCAGCACCGCGCGGTCCCGGACGACGGCCAGGGCGACCGACGGCACCCGCCCGTCCGCCTGGGCCCGGGCGGCGATCTCATCGATCCGGCGGGAAGTCTCCGGAAGCAACGACACGTGGGTCCTCTTCTCAATTTCGACTCATACGTCCAACTGTTTCAAGTCGTTTCGGCTACGCGTGTCCGGGCGCTCGCCGAGCGTGCGCGGGCGTGGAACCATCGGTGGTGTGGAAGCCGTTCTCTGGATCGTCCTCGCCGTCGCGCTGGCCATCGGTGAGGCCTTCACCGCGACCATTCTCATCATCTTCTTCGCGGCCGGTGCACTGGCCGCCGCGGGTGCTGCGGCGCTCGGGTTCGGGCTGCTCGTCCAGGTGCTCGTCTTCGCGGTGGTCTCCGGGCTCTCGGTCGCTGCGCTGCGCCCGATCATCCTGAGGCACGCCCGGCCGGCGCTGGAGACGGGGGAGACTCCGTTCGGCGTCGAGGCGATCGAGAACTCCCGCGGCACGGTGATCGAGGCGGTGGACGGCGACCACGGCATGATCAAGATCGACGGGGAGCTGTGGCAGGCCCGGTCGTTCGACAGTGGCGATACCTTCGCGCCGGGTGAGCACGTCCGCGTCGTCAAGTTGCGCGGTGCGACAGTCCTGGTCTGGCACGACGATCTGCCCCACACATAGGAGTGGCGTCATGGAAGCGATAATTCTGATACTGGGCATCGTGATCGTGCTCTTCGCGGTGATCACCCTGGTCAAGTCGGTGCGGATCGTCCCGCAGCAGCGGATGGACGTGATCGAACGGCTCGGCAAATACAAGCGGACCCTCTCCCCGGGCCTGAACCTGCTGGTCCCGTTCGTCGACGCGGTCCGCACCAAGGTCGACATGCGGGAGCAGGTGGTCTCCTTCCCGCCCCAGCCGGTGATCACCTCGGACAACCTGGTCGTCTCGATCGACACGGTGCTCTACTTCAAGGTCGTCGATCCGGTGCGGGCGACGTACGAGATCTCGAACTTCCTGCAGGCCATCGAGCAGCTCACCGTCACCACGCTGCGTAACGTGATCGGTTCGCTCGACCTGGAGCGCGCCCTGACCAGCCGCGAGGAGATCAACAAGCATCTGTCCAGTGTGCTCGACGAGACCACCGGCCGCTGGGGCATCAAGGTGACCCGGGTCGAGATCAAGGCCATCGAGCCGCCGCCCAGCATCCGCGACTCGATGGAGAAGCAGATGCGCGCCGAGCGGGAACGCCGGGCCACCATCCTGAACGCGGAGGGCCACAAACAGGCCGCGATCCTCACCGCCGAGGGCGAGAAGCAGTCGCAGGTGCTGCGCGCCGACGGTGACCGGCAGGCCCGCATCCTGCAGGCCGAGGGCCAGGCCAAGGCGATCCGCACCGTCTTCGACGCCATCCACCAGGCCAACCCGTCGCAGAAGGTGCTCGCCTACCAATATCTGCAGTCCCTCCCGCAGATCGCCAACGGCACCGCGAACAAGGTGTGGATCCTGCCGACCGAGCTGACCAAGGCCCTGGAGGGGATCGGCGGAGCACTCGGCGGCCTCGGCAACATGGTCGGTGACGAGCCGCTCAAGGGTGTCGACACCGGCGCGGTCGAGCGTGAGGCGGCCGCTGCTGCCGAAGCGGCGGCTGCGGAGGTGCGTGAGGCCGAGCAGGTGGTGGCGGACACCGTCCCCGAGCTGCCCGCCCCGGACCGGATCCCCCCGACTGCGGCTCTCGGCGGCGCCGACTACGACGGGGTGCAGCACATCGAGAAGCGCTGAGTTTGTGGGATCTGCCACACCGAAGCAGGGCATTTGGCATGCTCGCAGCAGGATTCCGACCGGTGCCCCCGGCCGCTCGGCTTGTTGCCCCTGCCAGTGAGGCGGAACCATGAGCATCAGCCATCGTCAGACGGCGAGTGGGCGGCCCCTCCGGGTCGCCCCCGCCTGGGTCGGCGCCCCCCTTCAGACCGAACCGGACGGGCATTTCCTGCCGGTCCGGGACGCCGTCTGGATCTGGTCGGTCCGGATCTACGCCAGACTCGCCCTGTGGGCGCTGCCGGTCGCGGCGGTCCTCTACGGCTGGCTGACCCTCGGGGTGCGCAGCCATCCCGGCCCGCTCGTCGTCGGGCTGCTCGCCGGCTGGCTCGCGATGGTCGCCCTGATCGCCCTGGCCGGGCTGCTGGCCGGCTCCCGCACCCGGCGGTGCGCCCTGGCCGGTCTGCTGATCACCCTGGCCGGGGCGACCACGCTGGTGCCGCTCGCCGCCCTGCCGGAGGAGGTGCTGGTGACGTCCACCCCGATCGCTCTCGGCCGGACCGATGAGCTGCTCACCGCAGCCGCCGTCATCTCCGGCACCGGGCTGCTGCTGCTCGGCTGGGCGGTCTTCCGTTCCAAGCTGGTCAACCCGGCCGACGGGGTGCTGCTGATGCTGGCCGCCGTCGCGATGGGCACCGGGACGATCGCCGACCGGCCGGTGCCCACCGTCGGGGCGCTGCTGCTGCTCGCCGCCGGGATGGGGCTGGCCTGGACCGGCGGCCGGCTGGTCCCGCGGTCCTAACGCGTCATCTCATAGAAGGCGAGCGCCCCGGCGGTCGCCACGTTGAGCGAGTCGACACCGTTGTGCATCGGGATCACCACCCGGGCGTCGGCGGCGTCCATCGCGGCCCGGGTCAGGCCCGGGCCCTCGGCGCCGAGCAGCAGGGCCGGACGTCGCCGCTGCTGCTCGGTCAGGTCACCGATCGGGATCGCCCCCTCGCCCGGGGTCAGGGCCAGCAGGGTGAAACCGGACTCGCGGATCGCCCGCAACGTGCCCGGCCAGTCGTCGGACTTCGCGTACGGGATGGCGAACACCTCGCCCATGCTGACCCGGACCGCGCGGCGGTAGAGGGGGTCGGCGCAGGTGGGGGAGAGCACCACGGCGTCGATCCCCAGGGCTGCGGCGCTGCGGAACAGGGCGCCGAGGTTGGTGTGGGTGTTCAATCCCTCCAGCACGGCGAGGTTACGCGCCCCACTCAACAATTCCGACATATCCGGAATCTCGCGACGGTGGAACGATGCCAGGATGCCGCGGTGGACGTGGAATCCGGTGATCGACTCCAAAACAGCGGGTGGAGCGGCATAAATCGGTGAATCAGCCGGTAGATCGGAAAGCTGGCCGACCCGCTTCTCGTCCACCAGGGCAGAGCGCATCCGATACCCGGCCCGCAACGCCCGGGAGATCACCAGCTCTCCCTCGGCGATGAACAGCCCGTTCGGCGGCTCCCACCGGGTCCGCAGTTCGACGTCGGTGAGGGCCCGGTAGTCGCCGATCCGTGGATCGTCCGGGCTGGTGATGGTCAGCGCAGGCACACCGGCATTCTGCCGGGTCCCGATTCCGGCCCGCGCGGCGCGCCGCCACGAGTAGGGTCGTCAAGGGGGTGTCCGCGTGTCCGACCCGCATCTTCTCGCCCTGCTGCGAGCCATCCGCCTGCGGCAGGCCGCACCCGACGCCGCCGCCGCGGGCGAGGCCGACGCCGCGGCGGCCCTCTCCGAGATCGCCCGGAAGAAGAAGGACGCGCCGGTGGCCGAGCACACCCCGCAATCCGATTCCGGCACCCCGCCGTACTTCGCCAGACACTCGGCCACCCCGGCGCCGGACTCCGGTGACAAGCCGCCCGCGGGCGGGGCCGGCCTGCTGTGGCGCGGCGACCCGAGCGCCGTCCTGGGCCGCTCCCAGCTGCGGGCCGCCCGCGGTGGCATCCCGCCGATCGGTGGCATCACCCCGGGCGGGCCGACCACGCCGGTACCACCGATCCCCGCGCTGGAGGGACCCCGCCCGCCCGAGCCGCCCGGCACCGACTTCCCGCCGCAGATCCCGCAGCGCTCGTTCCCGTCCCGGCGCTTCAAAGCCGGCGAACCGGTGCGCCGGGTTCCCGGCCGGGACGGCATGGACCCGGCCGACGACGCCGCGCTGCGCGACACCCAGCGCAACCTCAGCACCAGCATCACCTTCGCCGGAGGGGTCGACGACGTCGCCGAACGCCTGTGGGAGGCCCTGCGCCAGGCCCAGCCCGCCCTGCTCACCGCACTGCCCGGCAGCTCCGCGACCCAGCGCGCCGACCTGGCCCGCGCGCTCACCTGGCTGGTCCATCACCTGGCCGACCCGCCGGTCGTGGTCGGCGGCTGCGCCCGGCTCGGGGCGGTGCTAGCCGAATGCGGCGTGCAGTGGAACCAGCTGCGCCTGGTCGGCGCGGCCCTCGCCGAGGCCACCCGGGCCGGCATGCCGGCGGGCTCCTGGCGGCAGGACTTCGACCAGGCGTGGCGCTGGGCGTGGCAGCACACCTACGAGTGGATCGTGCACGGCGGGACTCTGGTGGCGTACCAGCCGACCGTCTGGGACGTCGAGGTCGTCGACCACGACCAGCGTCGCGAGGACCTGGCCGTGCTCACCCTGCGGTCGTTCCTGCCGATGCCGTTCCGCCCCGGCCAGTACGCCCGCTTCGAACTCCCCGGCATCCCCGGCATCTGGCGGCCGTATTCACTGGCCGGCACCCCGCACCGGGACGAACTCATCGAACTGCACGTCCGGGCGAAATCCGGCACCGGCGCCAGCGGCACCCTGGTCCACCAGATCCGCCGCGGCGCCCGGCTGCGGATGACCCGCCCCGAAGGCGACATGGGCCTGCCCGAAACCCCCGGCCGCGGCATCCTGATGATCGCCGGGGACACCGGTGTGGCACCGATGAAGGCGATGCTCGCCGAACTGGCGGCCCTCGGTGACTCACGGCAGGCGATCCTGTTCTGGGGCGTCCGCGACCTGACCGAGCTCTACGACCTGGAGGCCCTCACCGAGCTGGTCGCCCGGATCCCCGGCGCGACGGTGATCCCGGTGGTCGCCGAGGGCCCGTCCGGCCAGTACATGGCGGGTCCGGTCACCGACGCGGTGGCCGCCCACCGGGACTGGTCCCACCACGAGATCTACCTGGCCGGCCCGCCCCTGATGCTGGCGAAGACCGCTGCGGCCCTGCTCCGGATGGGCATCAGTCAAGATCAAATACATCACGACCCACCCGAATGACCTCTTCCGGTACGGACGTCGGCCCCACGACCGCAGGGTCACCCACCGTGGCATCCCGCGAGGCCCGCGTCCCTCCCGGTCTCCCCGCGACCGCCGGGCGGAGGGCGGCCCGCACGGTCCTTCACTCCTGTTCCGGCGTCTCCGGCACGGCGTAGCCCGGAACCGACGGCCATCGCACGGTCAGCACCACCGACTCCTCGGCGGCGAACCACGAGTGATCCGTCCCGCGCGGCCACACCACGTAGTCCCCCTGCTTGTCGAGAACCACGGTCCGCTCCGGGAACTCCATGTGGAAACAGCCGCTGATCAGCACCAGGAGAGCGGTCCGATCCTCCCCGCGCACCCACTGCGCCCGCCGGTCCCCCCGCGGATGCCGCCCCCACTTGATCTCCACATCGGTGCTGTGCCGGGGATCCCCCGCAGGCTTGAAGTGCCCGAGCAGCCACCCCCGATCGTCGAGCGCGTCCGGATCGGCGTTTCCCACATAGATCTCCCCAGCCATGCCGCGAAACGCTACCCGCCGAGGTCAGGCGACCAGGAACGTGCCGGACATGAAGACGGACAGGAAGACGGCGTGCAGGGCGATGCCGACGGTCAGGACGGCCCGGTCCCACCGGGGTCTGCCGCCGATCCGGGCCAGGACCAGGAGGATCGCCACCGCCTCCATCGCGTAGCGGGCCGCCGACTGCATGGACCGGCCGCCGACCTCCGTCGACATCAGCATCAGCAGGGTCAGGGCACCCTGGACGACCAGGTACATCTGGTCGCGCCGGAACCTCCACGGCCCGGTCACGCAGAGGATCAGAAGCACCACGGCGACCAGTGTGGTGCCGGCGTCGACGAGAGCGCCGAGAGTGGCCGCATCGAGGGGGCCGCCGACCTGACCGACGGCGGTGAGCCAGGCGCCGCCGGGGAACGTGTACCGCCGTCCCCACTGGTCCTGGGCGACGCTGAAGGCGAGCGGGTTGCCGAGTTCGACGGCGCAGTAGACGGCGTAGGCGACCACCCCGAGCGGGACCAGTGCCAGGGCGAGCACGTCGGGGCGGAGCCGGGCGGGCCGCCAGCCGATCCGGCGCAGGTACTCGACGGCGAGCGGCACCATCAGCAGCAGCCCGAACAGCCGGGTGGCCGAGGACAGGGCACCGAGGGCTCCGGCGAGCCACCAGTGCCCACGCCGTCCGGCGTACAACGCTCCGATCGCCAGCACCAGGAACAGCGACTCGTTGTAGCCGATGAACAGGAAGAACCCCATCGGGAACGCGGCCAGGTACCAGGTGGCGCGCTGGGCGGTGGCCTCCCCGAACTCGTGGTCGGCGAGCCGGTGCAGCATGGTGAGCGCCCCGAACGCTGCGGCGTTGGCCACCAGCAGGGCCGCCCCGATACCGCCGCCGAGCAGGTTGATCAGCAGCGGGTAGAGCGGGAAGAACGCGGGGAAGCCGGGGCCGATCCCGTAACCGCTCTCGGCGATCCGCACGTAGTGGCCGGCGTCCCACCTGTTCCAGTCGAGCAGGATGTCGCCGAGGTCCGGTGCGTCGCCGCCGCGGTGCAGCCAGGCCAGGGCGCTGACCGCGAGGTGCACGACGGTGAAGACCACCCACACCAGACCCGCCGTCCGGAACGCAGCCGCCCACGACTTCCGCTGAACGGCCGGCGCGGCTGCCGCGGGTGCTTCGATCAGAGTCTGCACAGGTCTGCCCTCGAGTCATACGCGACGACGTACGCCGGCCGGTTCTGCAGTGTCGTGAAGATCCTTGCCACGTATTCGCCGAGCAGCCCGAGACAGAGCAACTGCAGGGCGCCGAGGAAACCGACGGCCACGATCATCGACGTCCAGCCGGGTACCACCTCACCCCACAGGTATGCGCCGACGCCGGCGACCGCCAGGACCGTGGACAGTACGATGCCGGTCAGCCCCAGCCAGGTCGCCACCCGTAGTGGTGCCGCGGAGAATCCGATCACACTGTCCAGCGCGAGCCGGATCATCTTGGCGAGCGGGTATTTGGAGTGCCCGGCCGCCCGTTCCTGCCGGGTGTAGGTGACCTCTCCGCTGGGCAGGCCCAGCCACGGCACCAGCAGCCGGTACACCGGCAGGTGTTCGGGCAGGTCGGTGAGCGCGTCCACGGCCTTCCGGCTGAGCAGCCGGAAGTCACCGGCGTGGTTCGGGATCTCGGTGCCGGCCAGCTGCCGGACGAGGCGGTAGTAGAGCCCGGCGGTCCCGCGTTTGAACGGGCTGTCGCTGCTCCGGTCGGCCCGGACCCCGTGCACCACGTCCAGGTTCGCGCTCCGGGCCAGCCGTAGCATCTCGCCGATCACTTCGGGCGGGTCCTGCAGGTCCACGTCGATGCTGACCACGTACTCACCGCGGGCCCGGTGCAGGCCGGCGGTGAGCGCGTTCTGATGCCCGCTGTTGCGCCGTAACCGGACGGTCCGCAGTTCCGGCCATCGCCGCCGGATCGACTCCAGCACCACCGGGGTGGCGTCCCGGCTGCCGTCGTCGACGGCCAGCACCTCGTACGGCACGTGCAGGCCGTCCAGCACGGGCCGGATCCGTTCCGCGAACAGCGGCAGCACATCCTCCTCGTTGAACACCGGAACGACGACGGTCAACTGTGGCACTGCGCCCATCTGGAACCCCCTCAAGGTCGTCACCGCAGGGATGCTGGCCGCTCCGGGCCGGGGCTTCCGGCGGTTTTCGCAGGGCATGGCACATTCATGGGAGGCACACAGCCCGGCCTTGGAGTCATGCGTCTCAATTCCCGCCGGATTGCAACCGATCCCGGGCCCCACCAGGTCTCGGAGCGGATGACGGGCACCGGATGATGGATCGATGATCCCGGCCGGACTGAACCGACACGACGTCCTGGTGGCCTCGGCCTGCATCGGCGGCGCGGCCCTGCTGCACGCCCTGGGCGCCAACGACGGCTCCCACCACACCCGGTGGTTCCTGGCGACCGCCGCCGTCGCGGGTGTCGCCGCCGGCCTGACCCGGATCCGGCCGATCCCCGGGCTGGTCCTCGGTGCCCTGGCCGCCGGCGTGGACCTGGCGATCGGGCCGTCCCTGGCCACCGTGGTGATCTTCAGTCAGGTGCTGCACGACGCGGCGGTGTACGGCCCCCGGCGCCTGCCCCGGCTGCTGCTGTGGGCCGGCGCCCTGATCACCGTCACCATCACCGCCGCCTCGATACTCGCCGACGCTCAGGGCGGCGCCGCGGTGACCGGGGTGCTGCTGGCCGTCGTTCTGCTGCTGCCGGTGTGGAGCGGCACCTCGATCCGGGAGCACCGGGAGCAGACCGAGGCCGAGCGCCGCAACGCCGAACAGGTGGCCCGGATGGCCGAACTGGACAACCGGCAGGCGGTCGCGGCCGAACGCACCCGGATGGCCCGGGAACTGCACGATGTGGTGGCGAACCACCTCGGTGTCATCGCGATCCATTCGACGGGTGCGCTGGCGCTCGATGAACAGCGGCATCCGGAGATGCGCCGGGCGCTCGGGGTGATCCGGGAGAACGCGGTACGCGGACTGGCCGAACTGCGCGAGTCGATCAGACTCCTGCGGATGGACGACAGCGACCCACCGGCCGGTACGGTCGGTGTCGACGACGTGCCGGACCTGGTGCGCCGGGTCGAGGAGGCGGGTCTGACAGTGCGGATGCGGACGGACGGGGTGCCGCGGTCCCTGCCGGTGGCGGTCGACATGTCCGCGTACCGGATCGTCCAGGAGAGCCTGACCAACGCGGTGAGACACGGCGCCGGGCCGGCCGACGTAGTGATCGGCTACCAGCCCGGACTGCTGGTGCTGACCGTCGCCAACCCGGTGGGCACGGCACCCGGGGCGGACGGCGCCGGAGCGGGCCTGATCGGGATGCGGGAACGCGCGTCGCTGCTCGGCGGGTCGTTCGCCGCGGGCGCCGAAGGCGGTACGTTCCGGGTCCGGGTCAGCCTGCCCGCCGAGGAGAACCGGCAGTGACGACGAAGGTCCTGGTCGCCGACGACCACGGAGCGGTCCGCGCGGGTCTCGCGCTGGTGCTCAGCGGCGCGCCGGACATCGAGGTGATCGGGGAGGCGGCCAACGGCGAGGAAGCCGTCAGCCTGGCCCGCCGGCTCCGGCCGGACGTGGTGCTGATGGACGTCCGGATGCCCCGGATGGACGGCATCACGGCCACCCGGCATCTGGCCGAGTTCACCGACGTGCTCATTCTGACCACGTTCGACCTGGATGAGTACGTGTACGGCGCGCTGCGTGCCGGAGCCGCCGGTTTCCTGCTCAAGGACACCGACGCGGCGGCCCTGATCGAGGCGATCCGGCTGATCGCCCGCGGGGACGGGATGATCGCCCCGGAGGTGACCCGCCGGGTGATCGACGCGTTCGCCCGGCAGCCGATGACACCGGCCGCCGGGTCGCCGGACGGGCTGGGCGAGCTGACCGCCCGGGAACGCGAGGTGCTGGCGCACATCGGGGCCGGACTGTCCAACCGGGAGATCGCCGGGGTGCTGGGGATGGCCGGCACCACCGCCAAGACGCACGTCAGCCGGATACTCACCAAGCTCGGCCTGCGCAGCCGGGTGCAGGCCGCGATCCTGGCCCGCGAGCTGGGCCTGCGCCCCTGATCCGCTACACCTTTCGGAGTATCGGCCGCTGCGACTTCCGCCCGATGCCGCGCCCCGGCAACGCCGATACCGTCGGTGACCGGGTGCCGTACCGGCCCCGATCAGCCGTGCGAAAGGCGGACCACAGTGGGCGCGACGCCCTCGAACCCGGTGCCCTCGGGTCCGGTGCCTTCGAACCTGGTGCCCTCGGGTGCGGCGTCCTCGGATCCGGCGTCCTCGGGTCCGACGGGCCGTTCCGGCCGGCTTCGGGAACGGCGGGTGCTGCTGGCCGCGACCCTGGCGAACGGGCCCGGTGAACTCCTCGACTTCATCCTGCCGCTCTGGGCCGGCGCCGCGCTGGGTGCCGGATCCGCGCAGACCGGAACCCTGGTCGCGGCCGAGCTGGCGGTGTCGGTGCTGGCCCGCCCGATCGCGGGCCGCCTGGCCGACCGGCACGAACGTTCCCGGATCGCGGCTCTCGGCGCCCTGCTGCAGGCCCTCTCCTGCGCCGGATTCGCGCTGGCCGGCGATCTGCCGGCAGCCTACGCGGCGGCGGTTCTCGGTGGAATCGGCGGTGCTCTGCTGTGGGTGACCGTCCGCGCCATGATCGGCGAACGGCTGGCCGAGGACTCCGCAGTCTTCCCCCGCCTGTCGACCGCCGAGGAGACCGGCGCCTGGGTGGCCTTCGCCACGGGCCTCGCCGTGCTCAGCGGCTCCGGCTTCCCGACGGTCTTCGCCGCGTGCGCCGCCGCCTGTCTCCTGGCCGCGATGGTCCTGCTGACCGCACCCCGCCGCCCCGCACCCGTGTCGCGTGCGCCGTCCGGTGTGCCCGGGCTGGGCCGGAGGCTGCGGCCGATGCTGCTGGCCGTGACGGTGACCATGGCGGCCGAGGCCGGCGTCGCCCTGCTCCTGCTGCTGCACCTGCAACGTGACCTGGGCCTGACGGTTGTCGAGATCGCCTACGTCTTCCTGCCCGGTGCCGTAGCGATGGCGGTCCTCCCTGAGCGGCTGCACCGGCTGGTGATCCGGTACGGCCGCCGGCCGGTGCTGGTGGTGGCTTCGCTGGGCAGCGCGGCGTTCGCGGCCGGGCTGGCGTGGGCGCCGGATCCGGTGCTGATCGCGGTGCTGTGGGTGCTCAGCGGGGTGGCGTGGGCCGCGGTGATCCCGGTGCAGCGGGCGGTCGTCGCCGAGGTGTCCGGCGCCCGGATCGGCACCGGCATGGGCCGTTACGAGGCCGCGGCCCTGCTCGGTTCGGCGATTGGGGTGCTGTCGGCGGGGGCGCTGCACCAGGGGGTGCCGTGGTCGGTGGCCTGCCTGCTCGGCGCCGCGATCATCCTGGTCGGCGGGGTGTTGATGCCGTGGGCGGTACGGGCGACTGGCGCTTGCGAATACCCAGCCCCAGCCCTGGCAGGACCGGCCCCGGCCCCGGCCCCGGCAGGACCGGCCCCGGCCCCAGCCCCGACAGGACCGGGGCCGGTCTCACAGGACGATTCCCCTGGCGTACCGGAGAATCGGCAGTTGGTTTCGGCGAAGCCGGAGAAGCGGTCGCGGTTCCGGACGCTCGGTGAGCACGCTGCCCTGTATGCGGTGGTT
>DATMVU010000787.1:0-2755 GCA_035562875.1 Actinoplanes sp.
CGTCGTCCACCGTGGCCACCTCAGCCATGGTCAGGCCGGCGACCGGGTTGCGCAGCGCCTCCGCACAGTTGTCCTTGGGAACCAGGAAGAGTGTGGCGCCATCCCGTTTGGCACCGTTCAGCTTCTGCGGGATGCCGCCGATCGGGCCGACGTTGCCGTCGTCGTCGATGGTGCCGGTACCCGCGATCACCTTGCCGCCGGTCAGGTCCTCGGGACGCATCTTGTCGATGATGCCCAGTGAGAACATCAGGCCGGCGCTCGGTCCGCCGATCTTGTCGAGGTCGATCTCGATCCCGAACGGGTGCGGCTGCTTGGTGTCGATCTCGATGCCGATCCGGGGCGTGCCGTCCTTCGGGTCGGCCTTCGCGGCGATCTTCGCGGTCCCCGCGGTGCCTGCCCGGTCGTACGAGATGGTCAGCTCGGTCCCGGCGGGTTTGGCCCGGACCAGCTCGGTGACCTGGCCCGCCTTGGTGATCTTCGTTCCGTCGACGGCGGTGATGACGTCGTCTGCTTTCAGCGAACCGTCAGCAGCGCCGCCCGCCGTGACGTTACGCACGTAGACCTGCACCGGATAGCCCAGTTCGCGCAGGGCGACCGTCTCGGCGCTGGTCTGCGATTCCTTCCACTCCTGTGCGTTCTGCTCCTGGACCTGCTTCTCGCTCTGGTCCGGTGGGTAGATCAGCTCACGGGGGACCACCGCGTCGGAGTCGCTCAGCCAGCCCCGGATCGCCCACACCAACTCGACCTGTGACTGCACGTTCACCGTGGTCAGACGCAGTTGGCCCGCAGACGTCGAGGTCTCACCCTTGTCGACCTGGATGACCTCTTTACCGTCGGAGGAGCCGAGGGTATCGACGGTGGGCCCGGGCTTGAGGACCACGTAGGGCATCGGTGCGACCATGACACCGGCAGCCATCAGGGCGGTGATCAGGGCGCCGAGGATGACGGTGACTCCGCGACGTCTCATGCGCGTGAGAGTACCCACCCTGTCTGAGTTCTCTCTGAGCTGATACCTCCCTCCGTCCGCTACGGGCTTTTCGCGCGTACGGTGGGGACGTGCCTGATATCCCGTTCGGCTTCTCCCTGCCGGGCGCTCAGCCGCCCGACCCCTCCGACCCGCAGCAGATGCAACAGTTCATGGCGCAGCTGCAGCAGATGTTCGCCGCCCCCGGGACCGGCCCGGTCAACTGGGACCTGGCCCGGCAGGTGGCCGCGAGCCAGCTGTCGGCGACCGGCGACCCGGCGGTGAACATCCTCGAGCGCCACCAGGTCGAGGAGGCCCTGCGCCTCGCCGACCTGTGGCTCGACCCGGTGTGCTCGCTGCCCAGCGGCATCCGCAAGTCCGTCGCGTGGAACCGCAACGAGTGGATCTACAACACGCTGGACGTGTGGAAGAAGCTGTGTGAGCCGATCGCCGGCCGGATGGTCGGCGCGATGGGCGACCTGGTCCCCGAAGAGGCCCGTGCCCAGCTCGGCCCGATGCAGTCGATGGTCGCCACTCTCGGCGGCGCGCTCTTCGGCGGTCAGCTCGGCCAGGCCTTCGGCCAGCTCGCGGCCGAGGTGCTCTCGGCCGGTGACATCGGCCTGCCGCTCGGCCCAGCCGGCACCGCCGCGCTGGTCCCGGCCAACATCAAGGCCTACGGTTCCGGCCTCGAACTACCCGAGGACCAGGTGCGGTTGTACGTGGCCCTCCGCGAGGCCGCACATCAGCGCCTGTTCGGTCATGTCCCCTGGCTGCGCGCGCACGTGCTGAGCGCCGTCGAGGCCTACGCCAACGGCATCACGGTGAACCGGGAGGCGATCGAGGAGGCGATGAGCCGCGTCGACCCGACCGACCCGGAGTCGATGCAGGCCATGGCCCTCGAAGGCATCTTCACGCCGGAGGACACCCCGCAGCAGAAGGCTGGCCTGGCCCGGCTGGAGACGGCGCTGGCGCTGGTCGAGGGCTGGGTGGGCCACGTGGTGGACGAGGCCGCCGGGGACCGGCTGCCGTCGGTCGTCCCGCTCGGTGAGGCGTTCCGCCGTCGCCGGGCCGCGGGCGGTCCTGCCGAGCAGACTTTCGCCGCCCTGGTCGGCCTGGAGCTGCGGCCCCGCCGGCTGCGTGAGGCCGGCGCGCTGTGGACCGCTGTCACCGAGCAGCGTGGCACCGCGGGCCGGGACGCGCTCTGGGAGCATCCCGATCTGCTCCCGACCGACGAGGACTTCGCCGATCCGGCCGCTTTCGCCCGCGGGCGTTCCGACTGGGACATCAGCGAGCTGGACAACCTCGGCGATGGTCCCAAGGAGGACTGAACCGGCTCACCGCACCCCGGTCCGGCGGCGCAGCACCGTCGTGACCGGGTCGCGGATACCGCCGCTCCGTCGCCGGGGCCGGGCCGCGGGATCCGACGTGTCAGTCGCCGGGGCCAGGCCGCGGGATCCGACGTGTCAGTCGCCGGGGCCGGGCCGCGGGATCCGGCAGGTCAGTGGTGGGATCCGGGTCGTCAGCCGCCCAGGAGGGCTCGGGTGTTGTCCCAGCCTTCCAGAGCGACGTCCAGCCGGGCCAGGTCAGCCGGGCCGCGCAACCGGCGCCACTGCGGGGTCGAGGTGACCTCACCGGGAATCGGTGCGGTCCGGCGCAGCAGCTGCGCCGAGGCGCTGTCCAGGTCGTGGTCGACGAGCCAGTCCGGCGCGGGCAGCCGGGCTGCGACACCGAAGAGGCCACCGGGCGGCCCCGCTGGGGAGACGGCGACCGCTTTCCCGTCCAACGGGCGCA
>DATMVU010000788.1:0-3082 GCA_035562875.1 Actinoplanes sp.
GACGACATAGACCTGACGGTGGCGCCGGGCACTTTCCACGGAATCGTCGGGCCGAACGGGGCCGGCAAGTCGACCACCATCGGCATGGCCGTCGGCCTGATCGTCCCGGACGCCGGCGAGATCAGCGTTCTCGGCCACGACGCGCTGCGCGACCGGGCCACCGCACGGTCCCTGACCGGGGTCCTGCCGGACGGGCTGGACCTGCCGGAACGTCTCACCGGCGCGGAACTGCTCCGGTACAGCGCCGGCCTGCGCGGGCTGTCCCGGACCGCGGCCGCCGACCGGGCCGCCGAACTGATCGAGGTGCTCGGCATCACCAAGGCCGCCGCCACCCCGCTCGCCGACTGCTCCACCGGCAACCGCAAGAAGGTCGGCCTGGCCCAGGCGCTGCTGCACGCCCCCCGGCTGCTGGTGCTGGACGAGCCGTTCGAGGCGGTCGACCCGGTGTCGGCGGCGAGCATCCGGCGGGTGCTGCGGCGGTTCGTCGACGGCGGCGGCACCTGTGTGCTCTCCACCCACTCGATGATGCTCGTCGAGCAGATGTGCGACGAGGTCACCGTCATCCACCAGGGCACCGTCGTCGCGGCCGGCCCGGTCGCCGAGGTGGCCGGTGGGATCTCCCTGGAGGACCGGTTCGTCGAGCTGGTCGGCGCCGGGGCCCCGGGCGGCGACGGCCTGTCCTGGCTGGTCCGGTGAGCGTGTCGGCGGCACTCACGCCGCCCCGGATGCGGGCGGCCATGTTGCAGCGCTCGCTGCGCGAGCATCCGGGTCCGGCGGTGGCCGCGCTCGTCGGCCTGCTCGCGGCGGGCTGGCTGATCCATTACGCGTCGTACGGCGACCGGCACACGTTGTCGATCATGGTCGGGACGTGGGTGCTCGGCTGGATCGTGCTGCCACTGATGCTCGGCGGCGGCCGGGGCCGGGTCCGCCCGTCGCATCTGCGCCTGGAGCCGGTCGGTGCGGTTCCGGCCACGGCCGGGCTGCTGCTCGCCTCGGCCGTCGGGGTCGGCCCGCTGGTCTCCCTGGTCGCCCTCGTCTCGCTGCCGGTGCACGCGGCCCGCTACGGGGCCGGCGGGGTGCTCGTCGCCGGGTTCGGGGCGCTGCTGCTGTGGCTGACCGGGCTGATCGGGTCGGCGTTCGCGCTGGAGGCGATCGGGCACGCCGGCGGTCCGGTCGGGGCGATCCTGACCGGGGTGTTCACCGGCACCGTGATGGGGGTGTTCGGATCGGTGTGGGCGGTGGCGCCGTGGATCACCGTGCTGCTCGCCGGTACGCCGGCACACATCGTGCGGTGGCTGCCGTGGTTCCCGGGGAGCTGGCCCCTGTCCGCGGTGGCGGGGCCGTCCGGGCGCGGGCTCTGGATGATCACCGGGCTGGTCCTGATCACCGCGGTGTTCGCGGCGGCCTACCTGACCCTGGTCCGCCGTACGCTCGCCATGGGATCGTCGAGAAGGCCTCGGCGCTCGCTGTCCGGGCGCGCGGGAGTGTGGGGTCCCGGACCGGTGTGGGCGGTCACCGGGCGCGAACTGCGGACCTGGGTGCGGCATCCGCTGCGCCTGCAGTACCTGGCGTTCGCCGTCGTCTACGGCACGCTGCTCGCCGGGCTGCCCCTGCTCGCCGGCGCGGACCTGCTGGTCCCGTGGGCCGGGGCGTTCGCCGCGCTGTGGGCGGCGTCGATGTCGGCCGGGCTGATCGGCCTGGACGGGACCGCACTGTGGATGGTGTTCGGCACCCCCGGCGGGGAACGGGCCGAGGTGCACGGGCGGGCGCTGGCCTGGCTGCTGCTGGTGACCCCGGTCGCGGTGCTGCTGACGGTGGCCGGGATGCTGCTCGCCCCGGCCGTCGACCCGCTGCCCGCGCTGGCGGTACTGCCCGCGGTGCTCGGGGCGGGTGCTGCGGTACCGGTGTGGGTGTCGCTGCTGCGGATCCGGCCGGTGCCGGACGTGCGGCATCCGACGGCCGCCGACAACCCGACCGACATGATCAGCGTGCTGGTCGCCGCCGCTGCCGGAGTGCTCGCCGCGGCGGGCCCGCTGGCCTGGCTGATCTGGGGTCCGGCCGGTTCCGGAGCGGTCGCCCCGGTGCTGGGTCTGGCAGCCGGCGCGCTGATGTGGTTCGCCGGGATCTGGCTGGCCCACGACCGGCTGGCGAACCGGGGTGCCGAGGTGCTCACCGCCGCCGGTCAGCGCACCCGGCCGGACGAACCGGCGATCCCGCTGCGGTGGGACGCCGGCTGGTACCGGGAGAACAAGGCCACTGCCTGGGCCCTGCTCCTGCTGACCGCCGGGTGGGTCCCGGTCGTCCCGCAGGGCCTGATGGTGCTGGTCTTCGACATCTCCGGCGGCTGGATCGTGGCCTCGCACCTCACCGGGGGCACCCGGACCGCGGTGGCGGTCGCGATGGTGGCCCTCGGCGGGGTGCTGCTGTTGACCGGGCTGGTGCTCTGGGGCCGGCGGCCCCGGCCCGCTCAGTCCTGAGGTCGTTCGAGGGGCTCGTAGGAGAAGTTGACCTCGAAGGTGTCGTCGCGGCGGACGGTGAGGGTGATCCCGTACCAGGGGTCGTCACCGTCCTCCGTGGTCGAGTCGAAGAGGTCGATCAGGTGGTCGGCGAGGTCGTCGAGCGACTCCGGGGCGTCGTCCCAATCGATGTGGTACGACGTCCCGTCCGCCCGGTACATCGTCAGGTCGTGACTCGACCAGTCCTCGTCCAGCTCGCCGTCGAGCACGATCTTCTCGGCGTCGTCCGGCAGGACCTCGCGCAGCACCACCGCGAGGTTCTGGATGATCTCGTCGGTCTCGGTGAGCTGCTCGCCCTCGGAGTAGACGACCTCCGGCTCGCCGTCCCGGCCGACCGTCACGGTGATCTCGTGCCAGGCCGGGTCGGTCTCCGCCTCCCAGAGCCGGATCAGCAGCGCGCTGATCTCGTCGACCTGCTCGGGGTGCTCCTCCGGGTCCAGTCCGGTCTCGGTGCCGTCCGGCTGCCGCGCGGTGAACGAGGCGCTGGAGTACCCCTCGTCGGCCTCGCCCTCGAGAGTGATCTCGGTGGCCTCGTCGGGGAGGATCTCCCGCAGAAGCGATGCGAT
>DATMVU010000789.1:0-11840 GCA_035562875.1 Actinoplanes sp.
CGAGATCGCCCAGTGGCAGCAGTGACCGCCGGTCGTCGACGAGCACGTATTCGGCGAGTCCGCCGTCGCGGCCGTATCCCCGCCCGGCGCGCCCGTGCGGGCAGCCGCTGTCCCGGCCGCGCAGGCAGTGCCGGCAGGTGCCGCAGGAGGTGGGTGACACCAGGGCGACCGGTTCGCCGGTGCCGGCGATCCAGCCGGCGGTCTCGTGGCCGAGAGTGAACGGCATCCGCCAGCCCAGGGCCTCACCCGCAGCGGCCGGAAGATGCCGCATGGTCAGGTCCGAACGGCACAGTCCGCAGCCGGCCACCCGCACCAGGGTCTGCCCCGGACCGGGTTCGGGGTCCGGCACGGTGACCGTTTCCGGCGGTGCGCCCCACCGGGTCATCCGATATGCCAACACGCCCTCCAGAGTGGAACCTGTCATCCCGGCCAGTCAATGGGACATTGACCCGAAACTAGAACGAGTTCTATTGTCGGAGGCGTGCTCACCAGAGGGTTCGCGGACGCCATCCAAGAGGCCGAGCGGGTCATCACCACGGCCCCGCACGTGCGTAACGACCAGGACCTGATCGAGGGCTACGACTATCTGGCCGGCAGCATCCGGGCATCGGTCCAGATGGCCTGGGCCTACGAGCGGGACTTCCCCTACTTCGTACGATCGACGGGGCCGCACACGAAGATGGGTCTCGACAACCCGGACACGCTGTACTTCCACGCGTGGCTGCGCGACGACGCCGAGTATGTGATCACCGGCGAGCGCGGCAGCACGGTGGACCTGAGTTTCCAGATCCTCGACGGTGACTACTCGCCGATCCAGGTGCCGGGCAGTCTGGCCGCCTTCGACGACCGGGAGATCACGATCGAGCCGGACGGCTCGTACCGGATGTTCCTCGGCCCCGGCCTGAAGGGCGCCGGCATGCTGGTGGTCCGGGAGGTCTTCAGCGACTGGGCCACCGAACGGCCGGGCATGATCCGGATCCAGCGCGCGGACCGGATCGGTATGGCCCCACCCCCGCCCACTCTGGACACGCTGACCAGGCGTTACGGGGTGGCCGGCAAGATCCTGATCAGCCGGTTGCGCACGTTCCTCGCCTTCGCCGAACGGTTCTACCTGAATCTGCCGGTGAACACGCTCACCCCGCCCCGGTCCACTCCGGGCGGGCTGACCACCCAGTTCTCCTCGGTCGGCCACTACGACCTGGACGACGACCAGGCCATGATCGTCACCGTCCCGGCGAGCGACGCCCCGTACCAGGGCATTCAGCTGGGCAGCATGTGGTACGTCTCCCTCGATTACGTCAACCACCAGACCAGCCTCACCCGCGACCAGGCCCGGATCGACCCGGACGGGATGATCCGCTACGTGATCAGCGAGCGGGATCCGGGCGTGGCCAACTGGCTGGAGCGGACCGGGCACCGCCGCGGTTACGTCCAGTTGCGCTGGCAGCGGCTGGCCCGGGAGCTGACCGCCGAGGACGGGCCGAGAGTGGACGTGGTGGCCGTCGACGAGCTGCCGAAACAGTTGCCGTACTGGACACCGGCCGGCCCGCAGGCGTGGCGGGAACGGATCGCCGCGCGGCAGGCCGCGACCGCCCGCCGGATGCTGGGCTGAGCCGTGCTGCTCGACGGGAAGGTCGTGCTGGTCGCCGGGGTCGGCCCGGGGCTCGGGCAGGCCGTCGCGGTCCGGGCCGCGGAGCAGGGCGCCTCGGTGGTGCTCACCGCCCGCACCGGCTCCTCGGTGCAGGAGCTGGCCGGGAGGATCGGTGACCGGGCGCTCGCGGCTCCGGCCGATCTGTCCGACGAGACGGCGGTCCAGGAGCTGGTCGAGCGGGCCCTCGGCACCTTCGGGCGGATCGACGCGCTGGTACACAACGCGTTCACGATGCCGCCGATGCGCAGCCTCGGGAAGGCCGACCTGGACGAGGTACGGGCCGGGCTGGACGGCAACGTGATCACCGCGCTGCGGACCGTCCGCGCGGCCACCCCCGCACTGATCGAGTCGGGTGGCTCGGTGGTGGTGGTGAACTCGGCGGTGCTGCGGCATTCGCGACGACCCTTCGGTCCGTACAAGCTGGCGAAAGCGGCCCTGCTGGCGGCGGCCCAGAACCTGGCGAGCGAACTGGGCCCGCACGGGGTCCGGGTGAACTCGGTCGCGCCCGGCTGGATCTGGGCCGACCAGCTGCGCGGCTGGTTCGAGTTCCAGGCCGCTCAGCGCGGGGTGCCGGCCGAGCAGATCTACGAGGAGGTCGCCGCGGACATCGATCTACGACGGCTGCCCGAGCCGGACGAGGTGGCCGACGCGGTCCTCTTCCTCGTCTCCGACCTGGCCCGGGCCGTGACCGGAGCCTGCCTGGACGTGAACTGCGGGGAGTTCCACCATTGACTCCTGACGAGCGCACCGGTGTCGGCACCGTGGAGGACCTGCACGCTTCGGCGAGCAGGCTGACCGGACTGGACGACTTCGGCGACGGGGACGACGGTCATGTCGACGGGCTCCGGGTGCTACTCGGCTCGTACGCCCGCGAAGCCGGTCTGACCCCGGCCGGCAGCAAGTGGACCCGTGGCCTGTTGCGCGGCGCCCTGGTCTCCCGGCTGCTGGCCGAGGCCGCCTGGTGGCAGCTGCCGCAACACGCCGAGGTCGCCCTGCCCCGACCGGTCTTCGTCACCGGCCTGCCGCGCACCGGAACCACCGCACTGCACCGGCTGCTCACCGCCGATCCCGCCCACCAGGGCCCGGAGCTGTGGCTGACCGAGGCCCCGCAGCCGCGCCCACCGCGCGGGACGTGGCCGGACAACCCGGTCTTCGCGATGCTCCAGCAGGCTTACCGCGCGCTCGGCATGGACGGGGTGCACCCCATGCGGCCGGACCGGGTCGAGGAGTGCTGGCGCCTGCTCTGTCAGTCGATGACCTCGGTGTCGTTCGAGTGCACGGCATACATCCCCTCCTACTCCTCGTGGCTGGCCGGACGGGACTGGACGCCCGCTTACCGCCGCCATCGCCGCAACCTGCAACTGATCGGCCTGAACGATCAGCACCGGCGCTGGGTCCTGAAGAACCCGGGCCACCTCTTCGCCCTGGACGCGCTCCTCGCCGTCTACCCGGACGCGACGGTGATCCAGACCCACCGGGATCCGCGGACCGTGATCGCCTCGGTGTGCAGTCTCAACGCGCACGCCTCGGCCGGCTGGTCGACGGTCTTCACCGGCCCGGTCACCGGGCACGCGCAGCTGGAGCTGTGGTCCCGCGGACTGCGCCGGTTCCGGGAGGACCGGGCCCACCACGACCCGTCCCGGTTCATCGACGTCCGCCACGAGGACCTGGTGTCCGATCCGATGCGGACCGTCGAGATGATCTACGACCGGCTGGGGTCGGTGCTCTCCGGCCCGGCCCGGTCGGCGGTCACCGAAGCCGTCCAGCGGGGTACGCCGAAGCCCGCGCACGTCTACGACCTGGCGTCCTACGGCCTCACTCCCGCCGATGTGGACCGCGCTTTCGCGATCTGACCCGCTCCACCCACCGCACCACGAGTGTCGTCATGGGTGAAGCGTGCCACGCCGAACGCGGATCCGTAAGTTTCGGCAGCGATACCGAAATCAGATCAGCGTCACATCGAATTCCCTGACCGAAGTTCACAATGAGCTGCTGCTTATGCGACTTCTACTTCCGGAATGTTTCCGGAAGTTGTTGACATCATGACGCGGTCAGTCGAATACTCGCTGCGAGGGAATCGCCGAGTATCGATTCCTCTCCAACCCCTTCGGCACGCGTTCCTGCCGCCCTGCCTGGATTCCCCGCCAGGCATCACCAGGAGGAAGACAGTCATGTGGAAACGCCTCGTGAGCACCGGGCTGGCCGCCCTCACGGCCGCCGCCGGAGCCGTGGTCGCCGCCGAACCGGCACCGGTGCAGGCCGCCGCCTGTAACGGATATGTCGGCCTGACCTTCGACGACGGCCCGGTGGCCGGCAACACCCCGAACCTGCTGGCCGCTCTGCGCAACAACGGCCTGCGGGCCACCATGTTCAACCAGGGCCAGTACGCCGCCGCCAACCCCGCCCTGGTCAAGGCACAGGTCGACGCCGGCATGTGGGTGGCCAACCACAGCTACACCCATCCGCACATGACCCAGCTCAGTCAGTCGGCGATGGAGTCGGAGATCTCCCGTACCCAATCCGCCATCGCCGCCGGAGGCGGGGGAACCCCGAAACTCTTCCGGCCGCCGTACGGGGAGACCAACGCCACGCTGCGGGCCGCCGAGCAGAAGTTCGGCCTCACCGAGATCATCTGGGACGTCGACTCGCAGGACTGGAACAACGCGAGCACCGACGCCATCGTGGCTGCGGCCGCCCGGCTCACCAACGGGCAGGTCATCCTGATGCACGACTGGCCGGCCAACACGGTCGCCGCCGTCCCCCGCATCGCCCAGGGCCTCACCGCCCGCGGGCTCTGCGCGGGCATGATCTCGCCGTCGACCGGCCGGGCCGTGGCCCCGGACGGCACCACCACTCCCCCGCCCGGTGGGGGAGGCTGCACCGCGACGCTGTCCGCGGGCCAGTCCTGGAGTGACCGCTACAACCTGAGCGTCACCGTCACCGGCTCGAGCACCTGGACGGTGACCCTGAACCTGCCCACCCCGGCCAAGGTCATCAACACCTGGAACACCACCGCCACCTGGCCCACCGCCCAGCAGATGGTGGCCCGGCCGAACGGCAGCGGCAACACCTTCGGCCTCACCGTCCAGGCCAACGGCAACTGGACCTGGCCGGGCGTCTCCTGCGCCACCACCTGACCCCGTTCCCCATCCCGCGGCGCGGCGGCCCATCCCCTGGCCGCCGCGCCGCACCCCCTCGTGAGCAGGCCCGGCGGAAAAATGTCGTACCCCCGGCGCACCATGGCGGCATCGCGCTTGACCTCAACCGCGATTCAAGTGGGAGGTTCGTGCCATGAGCATGGAATTCGCCGCCTGGAACTCGATGTGGCACGTCATGAACAGGCAGGACGGCAAGCGGCCGTTCTCCCGCGCGACGCTGAGACGCATCCTTGCGCTGGCCCGCCCGCATCGCAGAGCACTGACCGGATTCCTGATATTGAGTGTCATCACCGCCGTCCTCGCGGTGGCGACCCCGGTGCTGGCCGGCCGGGTCGTCGACGCGATCGTCGAGGGCCGGGAGTCCTCGCTGGTGATCGGTCTCGCGGTGGCGATCGCGGTGATCGCGCTGGCCGAGGCCGGGCTCGGCCTGGCCCAGCGGTGGCTGTCCGCGCGGATCGGCGAGGGCCTGATCCTCGACCTGCGGACCAGGGTGTTCGACCACGTGCAGCGGATGCCCGTCGCGTTCTTCACCCGCACCCGGACGGGTGCTCTGGTCAGCCGGCTCAACAACGACGTCATCGGGGCGCAGCGGGCGTTCAGCGACACTCTGTCCGGGGTGGTCGGCAACCTGGTCGCGCTGGTGCTCACGCTGATCGTGATGATCGGCATCTCCTGGCAGATCACCGTGCTCGCGCTGCTCCTGCTGCCGGTGTTCGTGCTACCCGCCCGGCGGATGGGCGGCCGGCTCGCCGGGATGGAACGGGAGGCGGCCGATCACAACGCGGCGATGAACACCCAGATGACCGAGCGGTTCTCCGCACCGGGCGCCACCCTGGTCAAGCTGTACGGCGAGCCGGCATCGGAGTCGGCCGAGTTCGCCTCCCGGGCCAGCCGGGTCCGGGACATCGGGATCCGCTCGGCGATGGCCCAGCACGTGTTCATGACCGCCCTGATCTCGGTGTCGGCCGTCGCGATCGCCCTGGTCTACGGTCTCGGCGGGTTCTACGCCCTGCGCGGGCAGCTGGAGCCCGGCGCGGTGGTCGCCCTGGCCATCCTGCTGACCCGGCTGTACGCGCCACTCACCGCCCTGGCCAGTGCCCGGGTCGAGGTGATGACCGCTCTGGTCAGCTTCGAGAGGGTGTTCGAGGTGCTCGACCTGAAACCGCTGATCGAGGAGAAGCCGGGAGCCCGGGCGGTGCCGGACGGACCGGTGTCGGTGGAGTTCGAGGACGTGCGGTTCGGCTACCCGGCCGCTGACAAGGTGTCCCTGGCCTCCCTCGAGGAGGTCGCCACGCTCGACACCCGAGGCGGCGACGAAGTGCTGCACGGCATCTCGTTCCGGGCCGAGCCGGGACAGATGGTGGCACTCGTCGGCTCGTCCGGTGCCGGCAAGTCGACGATGGCGAGCCTGCTGCCCCGGCTCTACGACGCCGGCACCGGATCGGTCCGGCTGGGTGGTGTCGACGTGCGCGACCTGAGCGCGGCCTCACTCCGGCAGAGCCTGGGCATGGTCACCCAGGACGGGCACCTGTTCCACGAGTCGGTGCGCGCCAACCTGCTGCTGGCCCGGCCGGCCGCGACCGAGGAGGAGATGTGGGCGGTGCTGCGCCGGGCCCACGTCGCCGATCTGGTCGAGTCGCTGCCCGACCGGCTCGACACCGTCGTCGGCGAGCGGGGCTACCGGTTGTCCGGCGGCGAGCGGCAGCGGCTCACCATCGCCCGGCTGCTGCTGGCCCGGCCCCGGGTCGTGGTGCTCGACGAGGCCACCGCACACCTGGACTCCACGTCCGAGCAGGCCGTGCAGGCAGCCCTCAGCGAAGCGCTGAACGGCCGGACCGCTGTGGTGATCGCGCACCGGCTGTCCACCGTGCGGGCCGCCGACCAGATCCTGGTCGTCGAGGACGGGCTGGTGGTGGAGCGGGGCACCCATCCCGAGCTGCTGGCAGCCGGCGGCCGGTACGCGGAGTTGTACCGGACGCAGTTCAGCGAAGAGCGGACACGGTTCAGCGGCAGCGAGGATCCGGTCAGTGACAGCGAGGATCCCGCTCCAGGCAGGGACGGCGCGGGCCGGCCACCCGTCAGCGAAGGGTTGACGCCCGTTTCACCGCTCGGGTGACGATCAGTTCGGCACGGGACCGGTCGCCGTCGGAGGTCTCCCAGCCGACATCGGCCACCACGACGATCGCCGGCCCGGTGCGGGCCACCACCACGTAGGTGTGGTGGGTGATCTGCTGGTCCACGTGTTCCCAGCTCTGGCTCCAGCGCAGGACCAGCCGATCCCGGCCGGACGACAGCAGCTTCCAGGTCTTGTCGTCGCAGCCGCGCAGCGCCGTCCGCAGTCCGCTCAGGTAGTCGCGGGCGGCCTGCTCGGTGTGATGCCGGGCGAGGTACTCCAGGACCACGACGGGAGCCTGGTCGGCGTCGATCACCGCGGAGACGGCGCGCTCGGCGGACGGCACGGGCACCTTCGCACCGCACGGGCGGGGCGGGCGGAGTCGGGGCCAGCTCTCCCCGTCGACCGGGTAGGGCTTCGCCCCGCCGAGATCCGCGGGCCGCAACATGGCCCGGTCCGGAATCTCCGGCGACGGCACCACCCCACCGAACCCGCCGAGCGGGTGCGGGAGCAGCGGGTGAAGAAGCGGCGCGGACCCGCCCGCGGGTGCGGATGCGGATGCTCTCGCAGGTGCGGAGACCTGGGCGGGCGGGGAGGGGTGGGCCGGGGATGACGGAGAGGCGAAAGCTGCGGAAACGTTGACTGACGCACTGATGATCAGTGCCATCGCGGTGATCAGGGGGGTACGGAAGACGAGCATTTCACCTCCTGCGGGGTGACACCGATTTCGGCCGACCCTACGCTCTTCGCGGTGACTTTCCCGGGTCCTTCCCCAAATCGTGTGTTACGTTGGGCGTGTTGCAGTTTTGATTCCACAGACGCTTTTTGACGCCTGACGGGCATCCGCCGGCAGGCGTTTTTTGTCGGTGGCCCGGCCTTCGGGATGGGTATCAATGCAGTGACGTGGAGTTCCGCACGGTGCGGTGCTCCCAACCCCGCAAGGAGAAGAACATGGCCACCGGCACCGTGAAGTGGTTCAACGGCGACAAGGGCTTCGGCTTCATCACCCAGGACGGCGGCGGCCCCGACGTGTTCGCCCACTTCTCGGCGATCGCTTCCTCGGGTTACCGCACGCTCGAGGAAAACCAGCGGGTCGAATTCGAGATCTCGCAGGGCCAGAAGGGCCCGCAGGCCGAGAACATCCGCACCATCTGACGTTCGGCGGACCGCATAAACGGTCCCTTATTTGATCTCGTCATCGGCCGGAAATAGCTGTCGGTGACGGTGAAACGGAGAGCGTGCGGAAGTCTGGATCCGGTTCGGATCAGGGCCTCCGCACGCTCTTCTGCTGTTTCCGGGACGGGATGACAAGCCCCGCGCACTCCAGGACGTGCTTTAAACTACTGAGTTGAAAGCACGGAGAGTGACGAAGGGACCGCACTGATGCTGTTGTCCGCACTACCTCCCGCTGACCGTCACCACCGGATCGCCGCCGGCTTCACCGCCCGCGTCGACGGCACGAGTGACTGGGACGCCCCGGCACCGGTCGCCGGCTGGACCGCCCGCGACGTGGTCGGTCACCTGGTCGAGTGGCTCCCGGGATTCCTCCGATCGGGTGCCGGAGTGACACTCCCGCCCGGCCCGGACATCGGCACCGATCCGGTGGGCGCCTGGAGATCGCACGCGACGGCCGTACAAAAGCTGCTCGAAGATCCGGAAACCCCCCAGCGGACGCTGTCCAATCCGCATCTCGGGGAGATGCCCCTGGATCAGGCGATCGACCGGTTCTACACGACCGACGTCTTCATGCACACGTGGGATCTGGCCCGCGCCACCGGTCAGGACGAGCGGCTCGACCCGGAGCATTGCGCCGAACTGCACACGGCGATGCAACCGATGGACTCGATGTTGCGGGCTTCCGGGCAGTATGGGCCGGCCGTCCCGGTTCCCGGCGACGCCGACGCGCAGACCCGGCTGATCGGTTTCCTCGGCCGCGACCCGGCCTGGAGCCACAGCCGGCCCTGAGGTGACGACCCGGCCCGAAGGCGGGTGGCGACGGGCACGATCTCAGCCCGCCGCACCCGAGTTCACTGCAGCCTCCGCAACCGGTGCAGTGTCTCGCCGGCCTCGGTGACCAGGTCGGACAGGACTTCGGCGACCGGGCGGACCTCGTTCATCCGGCCCACGATCTGACCCACCGGCATCGGTACGACCGTCGGGTCCCCGGACGCCATCAGCCGGTCGTGGGCCGCGGCGACCAGCAGGTTCTGCAACGGCATCGGCAGCGCCGCCGGGGCGCCGGGCACCGCCCACTCCGCGGTCCACCGGTTGCGCAGCAGGCGGGCCGGTTTGCCGGAGTAGATCCGGCTGCGGACGGTGTCGCTGGACGTGGCCCGCAGCAGCGCCTCCCGCAGCGCCGGGACGCTCCGGTACTCGGTCGTGCCCAGCCACACCGAGCCCATCCACACGCCGCGCGCCCCGAGGGCCAGGGCGGCGGCGATCTGGCGGCCGCTGCCGATGCCGCCGGCCGCCAGCACTGGCACGTTGACGGCGTCGACCACCTCGGGGACGAGGACCATGCCGCCGATCTCGCCGGTGTGGCCGCCCGCCTCGTAGCCCTGGGCGACCACGATGTCGACACCGCTCGCGACATGGATGCGGGCGTGGTCGGCCCGCCCGGCCAGGGCCGCGACCAGCACGTTCCGTTCGTGGGCTTGAGCGATGACGTCGGCTGGGGGCGGGCCGAGCGCGTTGGCGATCAGCCGGATCGGATGGTTGAGGGCCGCTTCGACGTGGCTGCGGGCGACTGAATGCAGCCAGCCGAGCACACCGGGCCGGTCTGCGGCGGCGGACAGCGGGGGGACACCGAGCCTGAGCAACGTACGCTCGACGAAGTCCCGGTGTCCGGAAGGGACCATGGCACCGAGGTCCTCCGGGAGCCCTTCGGTGGGCACCGTGCTCGGCATGACCACGTCGACCCCGTAGGGCCGCCCTTCGGTCTCCTCGTCCAGCCAGGTCAGGACGGTGTCGAGTTCGCTCGCGTCGTTGAATCGGACGGCGCCCAGCACACCGAGGCCGCCGGCCCGGCTGATGGCGGCGACGACGTGTTCGGAGGGGCTGAAGCCGACGATCGGGTGGTCGATGCCGAGCAGGTCGCAGAGGTCAGTCCGCATCGTGTTCCCTCGTGTAGGAGTGGGCCCATCGGTAGTCAGCTTTTCCGCTTATAGTGCGATTTATTGCATCTACGAACCAGACAGCCCGTGGCGTCTTGTAGCCCGCGATCCGCTCTCGAACATGTCCCAGCAGATCCGAGACATCGGGCTGGGAGGCGCGGGGCTGGACGAGAGCGACCACCTTCTGCCCCAACAGTTCGTCGGGAACCCCGATCACCAGCGCGTCGAAGACCGCCGGATGCGACTTCAGCGCCCCCTCGACCTCCTCCGGGAACACCTTCTCCCCACCGGTGTTCACGCAGGTGTTCCCCCGCCCGAGCAGCGTGATCGTCCCGTCGTCCTCGATCCGGGCCAGGTCACCGGGGATCGCGTACCGGACCCCGTCGATCTCGGTCAGCAGCGCGGCGGTCCTCTCCGGGTCCTTGTAGTAGCCGAGCGGCACGTGCCCGCCCCGGGCCAGCCGCCCGATCACTCCGGGCCCGGCCTTCCTCCCGTACTCGTCGATGACCACGGTGTCCGGACCGGGTGTGATCCGCGGCCCGTCGACGGCACCGCCGTCCACGTCGGCGACGATGCCGATCCCGGCGAACCCGGTCTCCGACGAGCCGACCGCGTCGGTGACCAGCACGTGCGGCAGAGCCTCGAGGTACTGCCGTTTGACCGACGGCGAGAACAACGCGGCACTCGACGAGATCGCCATCAGCGACGACCCGTCGTAGCCACCGGCCAGATAGGCCTCGATGATCGGCCGGGCCATCGCGTCGCCGATCAGCACGATCACGTTGACCTGCCGGCGATCGACGGTGCGCCACACCTCACCGGCGTCGAAATGCGGCAGGAAGACCACGGTGTCGCCGGCGAACAGCGCGGCCAGGGCAGCCCACTGGGCGTTGCCGTGGATCAGCGGGGCCAGGCAGAACCGGGTCATCGGCGGCATCTCCGCCCCGCGCGCGGTCTGCGCCCACTCGTCGTCCAGGGGGATGCCGGACATGAAGTCGATGCCGCCGCCGAGGACCCGCCAGACGTCCTCGTGCCGCCAGATGACACCTTTGGGATAGCCGGTGGTGCCGCCGGTGTAGAGCAGGTAGACGTCGTCGCCGGACCGTTCCTCGAAGTCGCGGTCTGGAGAACAGCCCAGCGCGTCCTCATACGAGATATCCGAATAATCGGACTCCGACCCGTCCGGCAGAACGATCGCCGCGCGGAAGTCGAACCCCACCGCCGCCACCCGGGACGCGAACTGCCGGTCATGGATCAGCGCCACCAGCCCGGCGTCTTCGAACAGATACTGCAACTCGTTCTCGACATAGCGATAGTTGACGTTGACGACCACGGCACGGAGTTTGTAGACGGCGATCATGGCCACCACGGCCTCGATCGAGTTGCCCGCGTACAACCCGACGTGGGCGCCCTTGCCCACCCCTCGACTCTGCAGGAAATGGGCCAGACGGTTGGCGGTCTCCTCCAGCTCCGCGTAAGTGATCTCACGCTCGCCGCAGGCCACCGCGACACGATCTCCGAAGGCGTCGACCGCGTGCTCGAACAGGTCCGCTATATTGGCCGCCATCAACGCAAAGTAGAACCTGTTATCGTTCCGGGCAAGGCTCGGAGCAGGTCGTTGCACAGTGAGGAGAACCGGGTGGACGCTCTCGTCGAGCAGCGGGGACCGATTCTGATCGTCACGATGAACCGTCCCCAGGTTCGCAACGCGCTCTCCGCCGAGATGCTGGCGATCATGCGGGACGCCTGGAACCGCGCCGACACCGATCCGGACATCCGCGTCGCGATCCTCACCGGCGCCGGCG
>DATMVU010000790.1:0-3286 GCA_035562875.1 Actinoplanes sp.
AGAGAAGCTCAGGTAATCGCAGCTCAAGCGGCAGCCAAGCCGTACCCCCAAGGTGTTCGCCGGGTGTCTTCCATGGCTCTGCGTAAGGCGCGGCTGACCTGATTGAAAACCCGCGCGTCGGGTGAGGAGTAGAGCACCACAGCGGCACCGCGGTACTGCGCATGGAGCTCCCAGCGGCCCGGCTCGCGCCACGACACGGCTACGCCGGGTATCACCACTCCGAGGAAGACGAGAACGTAGACCATCGGATCGGGCAACAGTATCCAGCCGGCGGCCGCCACCGCGATAGCGACAGCGGCGAATGCGGGTGCGTAGGGGCGGATGCGGGCCGGCGCCTGCACGAGACCGACGTTGCGGAGGTCCGGAATGGCGAAGGCCAACGGTGCGGTACGGGGATGCCAGACGAACTGATCGTCGGACACCAGGGCGTCCGGCCCGCGATAGTAGATCCGTGTGCGCATGGCGAACTCCTCTTCGCTGTTTCTTGCGAGGAGCGATGGAACGGGCCACCATTGGCGCGAGAGACCCACCCCTGCCTCGCTCGAGCCGCAACGAACCGAGCCGCAACGGAGAAGCCGCAGATGCGGACAACGGCACCCGTTTGCCGCCGGGTGCCGTTGTTTGTCTCTCCCTCCGACTCCGCCCTTTATTGCCCTACTAGCAGTGAAGCACGCCACCCGGCAGCTCGCCACCGCTCAATCTGCCATGTTGCAGATTGCGTACATGCTGTGCGACGTTGGCGGGGTGACCCATCGGCGGTCGCCGTGGTGTTTGTGTCCGGAACAGACCGGGTAGGCCAACGTCGCCAAGCCGTGAAATACCTGCGTTTATGCAGGTGGGAAGGCGAAACCTGATGGAAAGCCGATTGAACGTCGCCGGTCAGACGGTGCAGCCCATCCTGGTGATGTTCCCCCTGGGGCTCTTTGCCATGGCCGTGTTGTTCGACATGGCCGACTTGCTGGGTGGGCCTAACATTCTCGGAGCCCTGGCCTACTGGAACATCGTCGCCGGGTTGGTCGGCGGTGCCCTGGTCGCCATCGCGATCGCCGTCGACGTGATGTTCGCGCGCCGCTCCCGTGACCGTCGGCTCGGCGTCATGCGCAGCCTCCTCAACGTGGGCGTGCTGGTGATCTTCGCGGTCATCGCGATGCTCCGCGTTCAGGCACCCGATCGGGTGATCGGCGGCGGGCTGTTCTTCATCGAGGTTCTGGCCCTCGCCCTGGCCGGCTTCGGCGCCTGGTTCGGCGACGAGGTCGCCAACGGGCGGGCTCCGGCGTTTGCCCGCGCCGCAGCCGGGAATCGCAACTTCTGACGGATTCCCCGGTAGCCCGGAAGGGACAGATGACCATGGCCGCAGTACTACAGGGAAAACGGGTGGCTTTCCTGGCCACCGACGGTGTCGAAGAGGTGGAGTACACCGAACCCCGTAAGGCGGTCGAGACAGCGGGCGGCACGGCCGAGCTGCTGTCCCTGGACGGTGGCGAGATCCAGGCCGTGAACCACATGGACAAGGCGGGCACCTACCCGGTCGACAGGGCCGTGCGGGACGCCGACCCCGCCGAGTACGACGCCCTGGTCCTGCCCGGCGGGGTGGCGAACCCGGACTTCCTGCGAGCCGACGCCGACGCGGTCCGGTTCGTCCGCGACTTCGTGGCCGCCGGCAAACCGGTGGCCGCGATCTGCCACGCTCCGTGGACACTCGTCGAGGCGGGCGTACTCGACGGCCGGACCGTGACCAGCTGGCCCAGCCTGCGAACCGACCTGGTGAACGCCGGAGCCATCTGGGTCGACGAGGAGGTCTTCGTCGACGAGCACCTGATCACCAGCCGGAAGCCGGACGACCTGCCCGCCTTCTGCAAGGCACTACTCGACCAGCTCGGCTGAGCTCAGCCCCAGTCGTACGGCGCACCCGTCCAGCCCGTCGAACAAGGCCGGCTGGGCGGTTGCCGCTTCCATCCCGGAGGCCGTCCGGGAGTTCACCCATGTGACTGTCGTTGAGCACCCGGAACCGGGACCGCACCAGGAAGCCTGGACGGTGATCGAGGATGATCGGTGGCAATAGGGTGATGGCATGACCTATACACAGCCTTCACTGAACACGCGAGTGACCGGGCGGCGCGTCGTGGCGACCATCATCGACGGCATCGTGCTCAGCGTGCTGCTCGGTGTCATCGGCCGGGTCTTCGGCGTCGATGTGCCCACCGACGGCGGGGATCTGACCGGGCTGTCGTTCGGCGGGAGCATGCTGGCCGCGGCGGTGGTACTGCTCTACTACATCGGACTCGAAGGGACCGTCGGGCGTACGGTCGGCAAGTTCGCCACCGGCATCCGGGTGGTCGGCCAGGACGGTGGGCCGGCGGGCCTGGTCTCGGCGCTGGTCCGCACCCTGCTGCGCATCATCGACGGCATCTTCGGATATCTGGTCGCGCTGATCATCGTGGTGAACTCGGACCGCCGCCGCCGGCTGGGCGACATGGCCGCCAAAACGCTCGTCGTCCGAGCCTGAATCGTGCAGCAACGCCAGCAGACAGGCCCGACGTCGCCGTGACCGGGCCGGTCGGGAACGGTGCGGCGAAACCGGGGCACCGTGAGGGCTGTTCAAAAGAAGAACCCCAGGTCGATGACCTGGGGTTTCTCGCCGAGCCGCCTGACGGAATCGAACCGTCGACCTACGCATTACGAGTGCGTCGCTCTAGCCGACTGAGCTAAGGCGGCAACGTCGGCAAGTCTACGGCATCGACGTGGGCGGCAGCATCGGGGTAGGTCTGATGTCGTGCACCGTGGCCACTGTGCCTGGTGTGACGGAGGATGGGTCGATGGCCATCGTTCCATCGCAGCGAAACGCCGGCTCGGACGCCTCGGGGGCGGCTGGGCGCAGTCGGCCGCGCAGCCTTGATCCGCAGGAGCTGGGTTTCGAGCGGAAGGGGCCGATCGGCTGGCTGGCGCCGCTGTTGCTGCTCAGCACCGGTCTGCGGACTCTGCTGCACATCCTCTTCGGTGCCTATCTGGACAAGCGGGAGCTGCAGGGCGCGCTCGACGACGACGTCTTCGACCATTCGGCGACGGCCACCGGGGACATCTGGGTGGACTATGTGGCCGACCTCGGGGACGGGTTCGACGCCACCTACTCGGTGGCTTATCTGCTGTCCCAGGAGGAACTCGAGGTGGGTGGGGAGCGGCTGCCCCGGGGGCGGCTGCTGCTGATGGGCGGTGGTCAGGTCTATCCGGTGGCCAGTGGGGACGGCTACGAGAACCGGATGAAGGGGCCGTACCGCGCGGCGTTGCC
>DATMVU010000791.1:0-18749 GCA_035562875.1 Actinoplanes sp.
GCCAGACGTCGTGCCCCTTGGCCCGCCACTCGGCCAGCTGACGGACCGACTCCCGGAGCACCCAGGCCCCGATCCGGTTGATCAGACCGGACTCCTCGGCCACCGGGATGAACTCCAGCGGCGCCACCTTGCCCAACTCCGGATGTGTCCAGCGGAGCAGCGCCTCGGCACCCACCGGGCGCATCGACGGCAGCGCCACCACCGGCTGGAACACCAGGTGCAGCTGATCGCGGTCGATCGCGTGCCGCAGCTCACCGGTCAGGGTGCCGCGACGGCGCAGCAGTTCGTCGTACCCCGCCTGGTACTGCTCCACCCGGTTCTTGCCGCGCTGTTTGGCGTACCGCAGCGCCAGGTCGGCGTCGTGCAGCAGCTCACCGGTGGCGGCCACGCCGAGGCTGGCGGAGAGGAAGATCTGACCCCCGTCGACCTCGTACGGTTCCCCGAGCACCGCGAGCAGCCGATGCGCCGTCAGCACGGCCTCGCCGGCATCACCCCGCATCAGCACCGCGAACTCGTCCCCGCCCAGCCTGGCCGCCACGTCCCCGGCCAGCAGGTTGCGCTTCAGCCGGTCACCCACCTCGGCCAGCACCGCGTCACCCACGTCGTGCCCGCGCAGGTCGTTGACACTCTTGAAGCCGTCCATGTCGATCCCGATCAGGGCTTTCGCCACGTCCGGCTCGGTACGCAGGGCCTCCTGCAGCCCCCGCCGGTTGGCCAGCCCGGTCAGCGGGTCGGTGTGCGCCAGCTCCCGGAAGTGCGCCTCGCTCTGCCGCAGCCGGGTGGTGTAGCTGCGCACGTCCTCCAGCGCCAGGTACTGCCGGGCCACCACGGCCAGGCCCTCGACGGCCACGCCCACATACCCCAGCATGTCCATCCGGCCGTCCTGGCACAGGTGGTAGCCGAGCGCGCCGATCACGGCCAGCATCGGGACCACCGCGTACGCCGCGCCGCGCTCCAGCACGTCACCGGACACCTGAACCGGACGGTCGGCGGCCCGCACCGCCCAGGCCACGTACACCAGCCCGGCGGTCATCAGCACCCCGGCGACCAGGATGAAGCCACCGGCGGACCGGCAGATCCCGATGGCCAGCAGGTTCGCCGCACCGGCCACCACGGTCACCCCGGCCGCCACCCGGACGGTGTGCCGGCGCGGCCGGTGGGCGTGCAGTCCCAGCACCGCGGTCAGGCCGAGCCCGAGCACCAGCAGCACGGCCGGCAGCAGGATCGCCGGGCACCGGTCCGGGGTGGCGTCGCCGAGGATCCGGGTCGGCCGGCTCACCAGCACCCAGCCGACGAACCACAGGGCCGCCGCGATGACCAGCCCGTCCAGCACGTGCCGGAGCGCCGCGCCGGGACTGCGGGCCGCGCCGGGCAGCACCACCGTGCCGGCCAGCAGGAACACCGTGCCGATACCCATCCCGACCGCGACCGCGGTGGCCAGCGAGCGGCTGTGCTCCACGGTGTGCTCGTGCACGGTGAGCAGGACGGTGGCCAGCCCGGCCAGCGCCGCGGCGGTGACGATCGCCCCACCGGCGGCCAGGAGCAGGTGCGCCCGGCGGGCCGCACCGGTGTGCCGCCGACCGGACTGCCCCAGGTAGGCGACGGCCGGTACGGCTAGGAGAAGGCCCACGAGGCCCGCCAATTCCATACCGGACGGTGAGTGCACGACCACACTCTGCCGGATCTTCGGCATTTACGACACCCCATGTGTGCCGAGCTGTGGACGTCAGCACCGGCTTCGGGCCTGCGCAGTGGCACTATGGGTGACATGCCTGAGCTGCGCTCCCGGACCTCTACACACGGCCGGACCATGGCCGGAGCGCGCGCCCTGTGGCGCGCCACCGGCATGACCGACTCCGATTTCGGCAAGCCGATCGTCGCGATCGCCAACAGCTACACCCAGTTCGTACCCGGGCATGTGCACCTCAAGGACATGGGTGGCCTCGTCGCCGACTCGATCTTCGAGGCGGGTGGGATCGGGCGCGAGTTCAACACCATCGCCGTCGACGACGGCATCGCCATGGGCCACGGCGGCATGCTCTACTCCCTGCCCAGCCGGGAGCTGATCGCCGACGCCGTGGAATACATGGTGAACGCGCACTGCGCCGACGCCCTGGTCTGCATCTCGAACTGCGACAAGATCACTCCCGGCATGCTGATCGCCGCGCTGCGGCTCAACATCCCGACGGTCTTCGTCTCCGGCGGCCCGATGGAGGCCGGCAAGACGATCGCCATCGAGGGCATCGTCCACGAGAAGCTCGACCTGGTCGACGCGATGAGTGCCGCCGCCAACGACAACGTCACCGATCAGCAGCTGGACACCATCGAGCGGTCCGCCTGCCCGACCTGCGGCTCGTGCTCCGGCATGTTCACCGCCAACTCGATGAACTGCCTGACCGAGGCGATCGGCCTGGCGCTGCCCGGCAACGGATCGGTGCTGGCCACCCACGCCTCCCGCAAGGGGCTGTTCGAGGAGGCCGGCCGGCTGATCGTGCAGATCGCCAAGGAGTACTACGAGAAGGACGACGAGTCGGTGCTGCCGCGCTCGATCGCCAACCGGGACGCCTTCGAGAACGCGGTGGCCCTGGACGTGGCGATGGGCGGTTCCACCAACACGGTGCTGCACCTGCTGGCCGCCGCCCGTGAGGCCGAGCTGGACTTCAGCGTCTCCGACATCGACGCCGTCTCCCGCCGGGTGCCGTGCCTGGCGAAGGTCGCGCCGAACAGCCCGAAGTACCACATGGAGGACGTGCACCGGGCCGGTGGCATCCCCGCCCTGATGGGTGAGTTGTACCGGGGCGGCTCCCTCAAGACCGAGGTGCGGTCGATCCACTCCCCCGACCTGCCGTCCTGGCTCGGCAAGTGGGACATCCGGGCCGCGTCGCCGTCCGCCGAGGCGCTGGAGCTGTTCCACGCCGCCCCCGGCGGAGTCCGTACCACCGAGGCGTTCTCGACCCGGAACCGCTGGGCCACGCTCGACACCGACGCCGAGGGTGGCTGCATCCGGTCGGTCGAGCACGCGTACACGGTCGACGGTGGCCTGGCCATCCTCTTCGGCAACCTGGCACCCGACGGCTGCGTGGTCAAGACGGCCGGCGTCGACGAGTCGATCTGGAAGTTCACCGGCCCGGCCCGGGTCTACGAATCCCAGGACGACGCGGTCACCGGCATCCTCGGCAAGGAGGTCGTCGAGGGCGACGTCGTGATCATCCGGTACGAAGGACCCCGCGGTGGTCCCGGCATGCAGGAGATGCTCTACCCCACGTCGTTCCTCAAGGGCCGCGGCCTCGGCAAGGCGTGCGCGCTGATCACCGACGGCCGGTTCTCCGGCGGCACCTCCGGCCTGTCCATCGGTCACGTCTCCCCCGAGGCGGCCGGCGGCGGGCTGATCGCCCTGGTCGAGACCGGTGACGAGATCACCATCGACATCCCCGGCCGCAGCATCACCCTGAACGTGCACGACGACGAGTTGGCCCAGCGCCGGCACGCCCAGGAACGCCGCCCGAAGCCGTACACACCTGTCGACCGGCAGCGCCCGGTGTCGGCGGCACTGCGCGCCTACGCCTCGATGGCGACGGCCGCTTCCGACGGCGCCTACCGCCGGGTCCCGGAGTAACGGCACCCAACCCTTTCGCGATCTTGGTCGATCAGCCACCTCTCCAGGTGGTTGGTCGGCCAAGGTCTGTTGGATCGCCGGGAGCGGTTCGCCGGCGCCCGGTCGCCTGTCGTCGAATGCCATCGGAGTGCCTCGATCGTGAGCATGGAGCCGCCGACCCCGTTCGTCCTGTCGTCGGCGAATCCCGAACCGGCGGCACCTTCCGGACCACGGGTCTGGATTCTCGCCGCGGCCGGGGCCGCGCTGCTCGGGGTGGGACTGGTCGGCGGCTACTTCATCGGCGTCCGATCGGCGTCGGTGTCCACCGGCACGGCGGTCACGACGGCGACCGGGGCTGCCACCGGAACCGGAACCGGGACCGGGACCACGCCGGCCGGGAATCGTCCGCGGAGCTGGTGCCGGACCAGTCGGGCAAGTTCGACGGGACCGAGGCCGCCGAGCTGGCCGGGCCGTGGATCCCCGAACTCAGCACCTGCGTGAGCGACCGGGACGCCGGTGGGCCAGAGCTGGACAACGGCCGGACCGAGATGATCAATTGCCGGCTCGGCAATCTGGACGTCTACTTCGAGACGTTCGAGACGGCCAAGGAGTTCGGGTGGACCCGGGACTACCGGGCGGACGCCAGCCGCAAGAGCCGGGCGCTGGTGCCGGGCGCCGAGACACCACGACAGAAGACCGGGCCGGTGACCGGGAAGACCGGGACCTATTTCGAGTACGTCACCGGAAAGACCTGTGGCATGTTCTGGACCCACACCGGCTCGCTGACCGATCTGCGGGTGGAGACGAGTTGCGCCGCGATCGACGATTCGTGGACGACGCTGCGCACGGTGTGGAATCGGTTCGGCTGAGAGCCATGGGGCGGGACGCTGCTCCGAACGTACGAAAGCAGGGGTGGGAAAAGGCCCGCCCACCGCAAGCGGAGGACGGGCCTTGACCGAAGGTGATCGCTATTTGAGCGCGCCCTCCATGATGCCGCGGACCAACTGGCGGCCGCCGAGGAGCAGCAGGATCACCAGCGGGACGGTAGCCACGAAGGCGCCCGCCAGGACCCGGCGGTAGACCACGTAGTTGCCGCTGGCCAGGTCGGACAGGGCGACCATCGAGGTCGGGAAGTCGGTGCCGTTCAGCGTGATCAGCGGCCACTGGAAGTCGTTCCAGGTGGCCACGAAGGTGAGCAGGCCGAGGACGGCGAGGGCGGGACGGATCGCCGGGACCACCACGGTCCAGTAGATCCGCAGGGTGAGGGCGCCGTCGATGCGGGCCGCCTCGATCAGTTCGTCGGGGATGGCGTGCGCGATGAACTGGCGCATGTAGAAGACGCCGAACGCGCTCACCAGACCGGGAACGATCACGGCGAGGAGCTGTCCGTTCCAGCCCAGTTTGCCCATCAGGATGTAGAGCGCGACGACACCGAGCTGGTTGGGCACGGTGAGCGTCAGGATCACGATGAACATCAGGACGTTGTTGCCCTTGAAGCGCAGTTTCGCGAAGGCGAAGCCGGCCAGCGAGCAGAAGAACAGCGTCGACACGGTGACCGCCACCGCGACGATCAGGCTGTTGATCAATGACGCGGTGAAGTAGACGTCCTGCATCCCGAAGACCTCGGACAGGTTCGTCATCAGGTTGGAGCCGGGTACCACCGACGGCGGCGAACTCATCACGGCTTCGTCGGTGCTCGTCGCGATGACGAACATCCAGTAGACCGGGAACGCCGAGACCAGCAGGATCGCGGTCAGCCCGAGGTAGGACTTCCAGGTGCCGGGGGTGTCCTGCGGTGCCCGGCTCAACAGGCGGGTGCTCACTTTCCGCCTCCGAGGCGCCGGGTGGCCAGGTAGTTGATCCCGGCCACGATCAGGATGATCAGGAACAGGGCCCAGCTCATCGCGGCCGCATACCCGAGGTTGAGGTCACGCCAGCCGACCTTGTAGATCAGCTGTGCGATGGTGCGCCACTCGTGGTCGTAACCGCCGTTGGCCAGGGCCGGGTTCTCGTCGAACAGCATCGGCTCGGTGAAGAGCTGGAGCCCGCCGATGGTGGAGAGGATGACGGTGAACAGCACCACCGGCTGGATCATCGGCACGGTGATCTTCCACAGCTGCTTCCACGGGCCGGCGCCGTCGACCGCCGCGGCCTCGTAGACGTCCTTCGGGATGGCCTGCATCGCGGAGAGGTAGAGCAACGCGTTGTAGCCGATCCACTTCCAGTTGACCATGGTGGCGATGGCGATCCAGCTGCTCCAGGTGTTGGCCCGCCAGTCGAGCGGCTGCTCCTCGCCGAAGCCGACCAGCGACAGCAGCCAGTTGGCCATGCCGTAGTCGCGGCTGAAGAAGATCGCGAAGACCAGGGTGGAGGCGGCGACCGGGGTGACGTACGGGAGCAGGATGCCGATCCGCCAGAAGGTCGCGCCGCGCAGTTTGCGGTTCAGCAGGTTGGCGATGATCAGCGCGATCAGCAACTGCGGAATGGTGGAGAGCGCGAAGATGCCGAACGTGTTGATCAGCGAGTCCCAGAAGTCGGAGTCGCTGAACAGTTTGCTGAAGTTCTCCGCTCCGGCCCAGCCGGTGAGCGTCGGGTCGTCGAGCCGCCAGTGACGCAGCGCCACGATGCCGTTGAAGATGATCGGGAACAGTCCGAAGACCGCGAAGAGCAGGAAGAACGGCGCGATCAGCAGGTACGGAACGGTCTTGGTGTCGAAACGGTAGAGCCAGAACTTCGCGCGGTTCGGCGGCGCGTGTTTCGGCTCCTCGGGGCGCGCGACGCGGACGTCGGTGAGGGCCACGGGTGACTCCTAATAGGGCCGGACGGCGGGACGGCTGTCGCCGCCCCGCCGCTTTTTCGGGATGGAATCAGGAGCTCGCGGCCTTCTCGGCTTCCTTGACCGCCTCGGCCCAGGCAGCGGAGGACTTCAGCTTGCCCTGGCCGACTCGGTTGATCACGTTCTCCACGGCGACGCGGGTCGGGCCGTTCTTCTTGCCGAGGTACTGGGGCTGCAGGTTGGCAGCGCCGGTGGCGAAGATCTGCCCGGTCGGGGCGTTGGTGAAGAAGTCCTTCTTGTAGTCCAGAACAGCCGGGTCCTTGTAGAGGTCGGGCTGCGACGGCAGGTTGCCGACCGTCTTGAAGACCTCGATCTGCTGCTCCGGCTGGACCAGCCACTCGACGAACTTGTACGCGGCGTCGGTGTTCTTGCCCTGCTTCGGGATGGTCCACCAGGAGCCGCCCCAGTTACCGCCGCCACCGGGCACGGCGGCGATGTCCCACTTGCCCTTCTGGTCGGGCGCGGTGGTCTGGATGTGGCCGAGCATCCACGCCGGGCAGGCGAGGACGGCGAACTGGTCCTTCTTGAAGCCCTGGTCCCAGTTCGGCTGGAAGCTGGCCAGGTTGGCGGAGATACCCGCGTCGATGGCCTTCATCGCGATGTCGAAGCCGGCCTTCGGGCCGCCGTCCATCTGGAGCTGGTCCTGCTCGTTGTAGAAGCCCACCGGCGCCTGCGAGAGCACCGGGTTGAACAGGTTGGTGGCGGAGTCGACGAACTTCTTCTTCGTCTTCGAGGTGTACGTCTTACCGGTCTCGATGAACTGGTCCCAGGTCGGCCAGAGCTTGGAGACCTCTTCCCGGTCGGTGGGCAGACCGGCCGCCTTGAACAGGTCGGTGCGGTAGCACATCGCCAGGCCGCCGACGTCGGTGCCGAGACCGATCTGCTTGCCGTCTGCGGACTGCGAGGCCTTCCACTTCCAGGGCAGGTACTTCGATTCGAAGGTACCGGCGGCGCCCTTGTCGTTCAGGTTCACGAACTGGTCGGCCTGGCTGCGGAACTGAACGATGAAACCCTCGTCGACGGCAGAGATGTCCGGCGCGCCGGAGCCGGCGACGAGCTTCTTCTGCAGGTCCTCGTGCTGGGCGTTGTACTCGCCCGAGTTCAGGACGATCTTGACGCCGGGGTTGGCGGCCTCGTACTTGGTCTTCAGGGCGTCCAGGCCCATGTCACCCCAGAAGTTGACCTTCAGGGTGACGTCGGCGGCGGCACCACCGGAGTCCTTGTTGCCCTCCAGGGCCTGACCGCTGCAACCGCTGATCGCCAGCGCGGCGACCAGGCCGGCGGCGCCCACGCGCAGGGCGCGGCGTCCGGAAAATTCCATGTCATTTCCTCCGCAAGGAGATCCACATCACTGAACCGGGTAAGTTGTGGAGACCGTAAGCCCGGCTTTCATTGGTGTCAATAGCAGGTTACGGGCGCGCTCCCAGTCCTACCCAAGCCGGATTTAACGGACAGCGGGTTTACAACTTTCGATGCGTGACGTAACACTTAACCGATCAAGTGCCGTTTCAGCGTCCAGGGAGACCCGCGGTCGGCACCCGGAGCCCGATAAGCTCGGCGACAGTGGGGACAGAGGAGATTGCGTGAAACGGCCCACGATCGCCGACATCGCACGGCGGGCGGGTGTGTCCAAGGGCGCCGTGTCGTACGCCCTCAACGGCCAGCCCGGTGTCTCCGAGGCGACCCGGAAACGCATCCTGTCGATAGCGCAGGAGATCGGGTTCAACGCCAACAGCGCGGCCCGGGCACTCTCCGGCGCCCGTGCCCGCGCCGTCGGCCTGACCCTCTGCCGGCCCGCCCGGATCCTCGGCATCGAGCCCTGGTTCATGGGCCTGATCAGCGGTTTCGAGGCCGAGCTGGGCGCCCGGTCGTACGCCCTGACCCTCCAGGTGGTGGCCACCCCCGAGCAGGAGGTCGAGGTCTACCGCCGCTGGTGGGGTGAGCGCCGCATCGACGGGGTGATCGTCACCGACATCCGCGAGGGCGACATCCGCATCCCGGTCCTCCAGCAACTCCAGTTGCCGGCCGTGGTGATCGGCGGCCCCGGCGACACCGGGCCGATCGCACAGATCTGGTCCGACGACGCCGGCGCGATCACCGAGGCGGTCCGCTACCTGGTGGCACTCGGCCACCACCGGATCGCCCGGGTCAGCGGCAACGCCGACCTGCTGCACACCCGGAACCGGACGACCGCCTTCGAGAGCGTCTGCGCCTCACTCGGGCTGGACCACGCGCTCACCATCCCGGCCGACTACACCGGTGAGGAGGGCAGCCGGGCCACCCGGCGCCTGCTGATCGGCGGCGACCGGCCCACCGCGATCATCTACGACAACGACGTGATGGCCGTCGCCGGGCTGGCCGTGGCACAGGAGATGGGCCTCTCCGTGCCGGGCGATCTCTCCATCGTGGCCTGGGACGACTCACCACTGTGCAGCCTCGTGCACCCGCCACTCACCGCCCTCAGCCGGGACATCTCGGCGTACGGCGCCCAGGCCGCCCGGGAACTGCTCGCCGCCATCGACGGGCAGAAGGTGGGCAACGTGGAGGCCGGCCGGGTGCACCTCACGCCGCGCGGCAGCACCGCACCCCCACGTCAGGACCTGTGACTCTCCAGGTACGCCTCGACCCGCTCGGCCGGACCCGGGCGCCCCAGCGCGAACCCCTGCCCGTACCGGCAGCCCGCCTGTAGTGCCGCCGCCGACTGCCCGGCCGTCTCCAGCCCCTTGGCGACGATGTCCAGGCCCAGCCGGCGACCGAGACTGACCACCACCTCCACCACCGAGGTGTCCCCCACCAGCGCCGGGCTCAGTTTCAGCATGTCCACCGGCAGCCGCCGCAGATGCGACAGTGAGGTCTGGCCCGCGCCGAAGTCGTCGAGTGCCGCCCGGACGCCGAGTCTGCGCAGCCCGGCCAGGGCCGCCACGATGGCCGGGACGTCCTCGGCGATCCACCGCTCGGCCACCTCGATGATCAGCCGCTCCGGTGCCAGGCCGTACTTGTCCAGGGTGGCCGACACCCGCTCGGGGAACCGGGCGGTGAGCAGTTCCCGGGGGCCGATGTTCACCGACAGCCAGACGTCCTCGCCGGACCAGGCGGCCAGGATGCGGCAGGCCTCGTCGAGCACCCACTCGTCGAGCGCGGCGGTGATCCCGATGGCCGCCGCGATCGTCAGGATCTCGTTCGGCAGGATCGTGCCCAGTTGCGGGTGCCGCCAGCGCAGCAGCGCCTCGACCCCGGACGGCCGGCCGTCCGCCAGCGCCGACACCGGCTGGAAGACCAGGTCCAGTTCACCGCGGTCGGCCGCACCGAGCAGTTGCTGCTCCAACTCCATCCGGCGGTGCAACTGGATCTCGACGTCCGGGTCGTACCACTCGACCCGGTCCCGGCCGAGCTGACGGGCCCGCTGCCGGGCCAGGTCGGCGTACCGCAGCACCTCGTCGGAGTCGGCGGCACCGGCCAGTTCGGCCAGGCCCACGTTGGTGTGCAGGCTGACAGTCGCGCCGGGTAGCGCGTAGGGCTCGCCCAGGGTGCTCACGATCCGGCTGGCCAGGGCGTACGCCGGAACCGCCGAGTCACCGGTGAGCACCGCGAACTCGTCCCCGCCGAGCCGGCCCGCCACGTCCCCGGCACCGACCAGGGCACGCAGCCGCCGGGCCACCTCGGTCAGCACCGCGTCGCCGACCTCCCGGCCCCGCGTGTCGTTGATCTCGGCCAGCCCGTGCAGGTCGATGACCAGCAGAGTGCCGCGCTGACCGGCCTCGCGGCGCATGGCCAGCAGGTCGCGCATCAGGGCCCGCCGGTTCGCCAGTCCGGTCAGTTGATCCAGATAGGAGAGTTTGTGCAGAGTGCGCTCCAAGTGACGCCGCTCGCCGACGTCGCGCACGTGCACCACCAGGGCCGCCACCTCGGGCACCGACCGCTGATCCGAGATCGTCGACTCGGTCTCCCGCCAGAGCCGGGCGCCGTCCCGCAGCCGGGCGCTGAGCAGCACCGGCGGACCGCCCTCCGGCTCGCCGGCCAGCACCGACCCGATCACCGCCCGGACGTCCGCGACGTCCTCCGGATGGATCAGCTCCTGGAACTCCCGGCCCAGCACCTCCTCGTCCCGCAACCCGAACAGGCGGGCCGCGGCCGGGGACTGCCAGCGCACGACCAGGCGCTCGTCCAGCACCAGGGTCAGATCGGTGGCGCCCGCGACGAGCGAACGGAAGTGCGCCTCGGCGACCCGCAGCCGGCCTGCGTACCGCCGGATGTCCCGCACCACCAGCAGCTCCCGGACCACCAGCACGGAGACCATCAGCAGACCGAACACGATCGCCTCGGTGCCGAAGTCCCGCACCGTCAGCAGATGCCAGATCGCCGCGATCACCCCGACCGCGGCCGGGACCGCCAGCAGCGGATAACTCGCCAGGTACTGATCCGGGTACCGGGGCTGCAACGGGGGCGCCGGCAGGCCCCGGCGCGCACCGCCCACCGCCGAGGCGGCCAGACCGCCCACCACGCCGAGCCCGGCCAGCATCGCCAGCGGGCCGGACGACTCCAGCACCAGCCCGGTCAGCGACAGCAGGGACGTCGCCGAACCGGCACCACACAGGAGGGTCGCGGACGGCCGGGGCCGGGCCCGCAACACCATCACCGTCACGATCGCCACTCCACCGGCGGTGATCAGCAGCGCGGGCACCACGTCCGGACGGTCCGCCGCCGCGGGCACCAGGTAGATCGCGAAGCCCACGCTCACCCCGAGACCCACCCCGTCGTACGCCCGGCGCAGCCGGACCACCCACCCACGAGCCGCTCCGGGCAGCAACGACGTGCCCACCACCTGGCAGACCGCGATCACCGCCAGCCCCACCGTGAGCCCGGCCACCCGGTGCCCCGGCAGCAGCCACGGGACCAGACCGGTCAGGCCGGTGGCCAGCGCGCCCAGGCCGATGAACCCGGCACCGCGGCAGCCCGCGAAGGAGTGTTCGGCCCGATGGATGGCGAGGGCGGCCCGGATCAACAGGACGCCGGTGCCCAGACCGGTGGCGCCGATCGCCCACGCCAGTGCGACCGGTGCCGGGACGACGTCCAGGGCACCCGCCAGCAGCAACACGGCGATCATCGACGAGTCCTCAAGCTCTCGGGAGAACATGGAGGTGACTGCACCGGGTCAACGACGCCCCCCGGATCGGGTTACGGCACGGCGTGTCGTCTCCACCATCCGACCCGGCCGGAAGGCGGTCAACCCGGCAGCCGGGCGTAGTGGGAGAATCAGGGGGTGAGCAGCAGTCGTCCCCTCCTCCGCGTCCGTAAGTCCGGTGCCGTTCTGGTCGCCGCGTTGATCGCGCTGGTCGGCACGCTCCCGCTCGCCGGCCAGTCCTGGGCCCTCAGCCCGCTCTTCCTGATCCCGATCGCCGCGCTCGTCTGGGCGTGGCGGGCCGGCACCGACGTCTACCCCGACGGGCTGCGCGTCCGGGCCCTTCTCGGCAGCACCGGAGTGCCGTTCAACCGGATCAGCGAGATGGCGCCGGACGAGCGCGGCCGGGTCTCGGCCCTGCTCGACAACGGCAACGTCATCCGGCTCACCGGCGTCGACCGGGAGAGCCTGCCGATGGTCCTCAAAGCGATCGACCTCGCGACCGCCGATCGTTGAGACGGTCTTGTCAGAGCGCACGGCTACCCTGGTCGGCGTAGCCGAAGGAGGTGGTCTGGTCGTGCTCTCCCGCAGGAGCCGGTTCGTCGCCACGCTTGCCGTGGCAGTGCTATCGCTGACCGCGGGGTGCAGCTTCGGGCCGCCCGGGCCCGACCAGGCCGGTTCGCCACCCAACCTGCCGCGCCCGTCGGCCGCGCCGACCGCCGGTGGTGACGACGGCCAGCGTGAGGTCGCGATCACCGTGCTGGCGAAGAACCTCGAGATCCCGTGGGGCATCGCCTTCCTGCCGGACGGCGGAGCGGTGGTCACCGAACGCGACACGGCCCGGATCCTGAAGGTCGGGCCGGAATCGACGGCGAGCGGCCTCAAGGTCGCCGAGCTGCGCCGGCTCAGCGAGGTGCGGGCCACCGGCGACGGCGGTCTGCTCGGCATCGCGGTCTCCCCGAACTACAAGACCGACCAGACGTTGTACGTGTACTACTCCACCGATCGGGACAACCGGATCGGCAAGCTGGCCGGGGACGGCGCGCTCCAGCCGATCCTGACCGGGATCCCGCGCTCGACCGAGTTCAACGGTGGCGCCCTGGCGTTCGGCCCGGACGGTCTCCTCTACGCCGGCACCGGTGACTCCACCCCCGCCGGTGCGCAGGCGGTCGGTGCGAAGAGTCTGGCCGGCAAGATCCTGCGGATCACCACGGCCGGGAAACCGGCGCCCGGCAACCCGGTCAAGTCCTCCCCGGTCTGGTCCTCCGGCCACCGCAACGTCCAGGGCATCACCTGGGACCAGTCGAAACGGATGTATGCCACCGACCGCGGCCAGCCCCGCACCTCGGAACTGAACGTGATTCAGAAGGGGAAGAACTACGGCTGGCCGAAAGCCGACGGTGAGAGCACCGACCCCAAGCTGACCAACCCGATCCTGCAGTGGCCGTCGGACACCTCCTCGTGCGCCGGTGTCGGCGTCCTGGAGACGACGGTGGCCACCGCGTGTGTGCTCGGCGAGAAGCTGCAGATCGTCACCGTCACCACCGGCGGCACCATCCTGGGCAGTCCGCAGGAGCTGCTGCCCGGCGAGTTCGGCCGGCTGCGCGCTCTGGCCACCGCCCCGGACGGCTCGTTCTGGGTGTCCACCTCCAACCAGGAGGACGCCGGCGACCCGGGACCCGAGGACGACCGCGTGATCCGCCTGGTCTTCTCCGACGGCGGTGCCGGCCGGAGTTGAGGGTTATGAGTGTTTCGTTCCAGGCCCGTTCGGGCAGGTGAGGCCCCGATGATGCGAGAACGGCCCTTGTGGCTCCGCCGGTTGCGTTCCGTGGGCGACCTGTCCGGCCGGGCCTACCGGCACCGCTGGACCCGCCGGATCGCGCTCGCCACCGCGATCGGGCTGACCGGCATCACCGGGGCGATGATCGCGGTGATGCTGTTCGCCCGGGCCGATCTGAACGTCGGGCCGTTCAGCGCCGAGATGTCGGTGACACCGTCCACCGCGGGCGGCACCGAGATCGACATCCCGCCGCTCGGCTCCCTGCACCTGGACAGTCATCGCGGCCCGATCCACCTGCGGGTCGCGCTCGGCTCGCTGGACCAGACCCGCACCGAGGCGCTGATCGACAACCCGTCGGCGATCAGCACGGCCGGCAACCGCGCCGCCGACGAGGTGGTCTCCGGCGTGTCCCGGCTCGCACTGCGGGCCCTCGGGCTGGCCGTGGCCGGTGGCCTGCTTCTGGGGGCGCTGGCGTTCCGGGACATGCGGCGCACCGCAGCGGCCGGGGTCACCGCACTCGTCGTCACCGGCGGCAGTCTGGGCCTGGCCGCCGGGACCCTGCGACCGGATTCGATCAGCGAGCCGCGTTACGAGGGGCTACTGGTCAACGCACCGGCAGTGGTCGGTGACGCCCGGCGGATCGCCGACAACTACGGCAAGTACACCGAGCAGTTGCAGGCCATCCTCGGCAACGTCAGCCGGGTCTACTCGACCATCTCGGCGCTGCCCGTCTACGAGCCGGCCGGCAACACCACCCGGATCCTGCACGTCTCCGACCTGCACCTCAACCCGGCGTCCTGGGGACTGATCCGGACCGTGGTGGAGACCTTCGAGATCGACGCGGTGATCGACACCGGCGACATCGTCGACTGGGGCAGCAGCGCCGAGACGACGTACGTGTCCTCGATCCCGTCGATCCAGGTGCCGTACATCTTCGTCCGCGGCAACCACGACTCCACCGCGATCCAGGCCGCCATCGGCCGGCAGAGCAACGCGATCGTCCTGGACGACGCGCTCACCGAGATCAACGGGCTGACCATCGCCGGGATCGGCGACCCGGCGTTCACCCCGGACAAGAGCGAGACCAACGAGGCCGGCGACAACGCCGGTCCGGAGATCCACACCGCCGCCGGGGAACGGCTCGCCCAGACCATCCGCGACTCCGGCAAGACCGTCGACATCGCACTGGTGCACGACCCGGCGATGGCCCAGCCGCTGTCCGGGCTGGTGCCGCTGATCCTCGCCGGGCACCAGCACAACCGCTCGGTGACGATGCTGCCCGCCCCCACCCCGGCCGAGCCCGGCCCGGCGGCGTCCGCCTCACTGGCGCCGGCCCCCTCCCTCGCGCCGTCCGCGCCGGCCGTCGACTCGACACCGATGGCGACCCGGCTCATGGTGGAGGGCTCCACCGGCGGGGCCGGACTGCGCGGCCTGGAGAAGGACGAGCCGACCCCGCTCAGCCTGTCGGTGCTCTACTTCGACGAGAACCGGGAGTTGAAGGCGTACGACGACATCCGGCTCGGAGGCACCGGGCAGTCCAACGTCGAGATGCAGCGCAAGGTGATCGGCCTGGAACCCGACCCATCGCCCACACCGGTCACGTCAGCCCCGCTTCCGTCAGCCTCGTGAGCTCCAGGATCAACGATCCGGCGTCCAGCCCGTCCGGGTCCACGTCGAGCGTGTAGACGCCGGCCGACGAACTGAACGACAGGGTCACCACCGCCTTCCCGGTGGTCAGGGTCCCGTCGGCCACGTCCAGTCCGGCCGGGGTGGTCAGGCGCAGCCGGGTCTGCTCACTGCCGGTCAGCGTGTCCCGGCGGGCGGTCAGCCGGAACTGCTCGTCCTCGGCCGCCCGGAACGTCACTCGGCCACGGTCACCGGGCCGGGCCAGGGTGATCCGGGCCGGGCGGCCGGGTGTCAGCGCGGCGGTGACCGTACCGGCCAGGTGGACCATCAGCGTGCCGGTGCGCACCGTGTCCGGGTTGACCTCGACGGTGTGCGATCCACCCACGGTGGTGGTGAAGTCCAGGGTCCGGTACTCGGCCCCGTATCCGACCGCCCCGATCGCCTCCGGCTCCCCACCCGGGCCGCGGACCTCCAGATGGGTGTACTCGTCCCGGGGCATCGAACCGCGCCGGGCCACCAGCGTCAGATCCTCATCGGCCGGGGCGTCGAAAGTCAGGAACACCCGCTCGCCCGGCTTCGTGACGGCGACCCGCTGCGGCTCACCGCCCACGGTGAGGGCCCCCGCCGTCGCACCGGCCAGGCTCACCAGCAGGGTGCCGTGATCCTTCGCCCGCGGCCGCACCTCGACGGTGTAGGTGCCCGCCGCCGGGGCGGTGAAATCGACAGTCACCTCGGACCAGGTGATCGGCAGAGTGCCCTCGGCGACTGTGGTGCCGTCCCGGCGGACCACCAGGTCGGTGTTGTCCACGGCGGTGAGCGTCTTGCGCCGGGCCAGAACGGACAGCCGCTGCCCGGCGGTGGCCGAGAACCGCGCGGACGCCCGGGGTCTCCCCTCGGAACCGGAGACGTCGAGCAGGACCGCTCGCCCGCCGACGGTCAGCGACACGTCAGTGCCGGTCGCCGCTGTCACCGCCGCCCCGGCCGCCATGGTCACCGCCGCTCCGGGCGGTGGGGTCACTGCTGCTCCGGGCGGGGGAGTCACTGCTGCTCCAGGTGCCGTGGTCACTGCCGCTCCGGCCGCGGTGGTCGCCGGGAGAGACACCGTCAACAGGGCGACGGTCAACCACCGCCGATAACCGGAACGAACTGCCATCGTGGCAGGCTATGCGACGTTACGCCCGAATAGCCGGGTAAACCACAAAAACGCCCGGCGCCGTTTTTCACGGTGCCGGGCGTCATACGTACCAGCAATGGGTCAGGAAGCCCCGAGCCGGGAAAGGATGAGGTCACGGACGGTCTTGGCATCCGCCTGGCCCCGCGTGGTCTTCATCACCGCGCCGACAAGCGCACCCGCGGCAGCCACCTTGCCGTCACGGATCTTCGCGGCGATGTCCGGGTTCGCCTCGATCGCCTCGTCGACGGCCTTCTGCAGCGCACCGGTGTCCGACACGACCTCCAGGCCACGGGCCGACATCACCGCGGCGGGGTCACCCTCGCCGGCCACCACACCCTCCAGCACCTGGCGGGCCAGCTTGTCGTTCAGCTTGCCGTCGTCGACCAGCTTCTGCAGGGCCGCGACCTGGACCGGGGTGGCACCCACCTCGACCAGCTCGACACCCAGCTCGTTGGAACGGCGGGCCAGCTCACCCAGCCACCACTTACGGGCACCCGCCGGAGAAGCACCGGCCGCGATGGTCTCCTCGATCAGCTCGATCGCACCGGCGTTGGCCGCCGACTGCATGTCGACCTCGGAGATGCCCCAGTCCTCGCGCAGCCGGGCCCGCTTCACACTCGGCTTCTCCGGCAGCTCCGACTTCAGCTTCGCCACCCAAGCGGTGTCCGGCGCGATCGGCACCAGGTCCGGCTCCGGGAAGTAGCGGTAGTCGGTCGCGGTCTCCTTCGACCGGCCCGGCCGGGTGTCACCGGTGGTCTCCTGGAAATGCCGGGTCTCCTGGAAGATCCGGGTACCCACGTCGAGCAGACCCGCCTGCCGGATGATCTCCGAACGGACCGCGCGCTCCACCGAACGCAACGAGTTCACGTTCTTCGTCTCGGTCCGGGTGCCCCACTCCTCGCCCGGCTTGTTCAGCGAGGTGTTGACGTCACAGCGCATCGAGCCCTGCTCCATCCGGACGTCCGAGACGTCCAGCGAGCGGATGATGTCACGCAGCTCGGCTACGTACGCCTTGGCGATCTCCGGCGCCTTGTCACCCAGACCGGGAACCGGCTTCGTGACGATCTCCACCAGTGGGATGCCGGCCCGGTTGTAGTCGACGAGCGACTCGGTGGCACCGTGGATCCGGCCGGTGGCCCCGCCGACGTGCAGGGTCTTACCGGTGTCCTCCTCGATGTGCACCCGCTCGATCTCGACCCGGTACTCCTTGCCGTCCACCGTCACGTCGACGTAGCCGTCCACACACAGGGGCTCGTCGTACTGCGAGGTCTGGAAGTTCTTCGGCATGTCCGGGTAGAAGTAGTTCTTCCGGGCCATCCGGCACCACGGCGCGATGTCACAGTTCAGCGCCAGGCCGATCCGGATCGTCGCCTCGATGGCGGCGCCGTTCATCACCGGCAGCGCCCCCGGCAGCGCCAGGCACACCGGGCAGACCTGGGTGTTCGGCTCAGCCCCGAAATCGGTCTTGCAGCCACAGAACATCTTGGTCTTCGTGCCCAGCTCGACGTGCGTCTCCAGGCCGATGACCGGCTCGTAACGGCTGGTGGCGTCTTCGTAGGACGGCAGCGCGATGGTCGTCATGTGCGTGCGGCTCCGGCTTGGGACGTCGATACGGACAAACACCAAGCCTAGTCGCCCGGTCTGACGCGACGCCGCCGGGTTTGCAGTACCGGGTTCGCGTCGCCGCGGCCCTCCGTCAGCGACGGTAGCCGAGTCCGCCGAGAGCAGTGACCGTCTGCTCCCGCACGGCACGAAACGAGGGCATGGAACTCAGCGCCTCGAGGTCGACGGATTCCGCGAGTTCCTCGTAGAAGTCATCGATCGGGCGGCCCACACGTTTGACGAGGCGCCGGATCGGGTCCTTGGGTTCCCGGATCTGTTCGGCGTCCCTGGGCCGGACCGGCAGACCGAGTTCCTTGTCGCTGCCACGGATACCGAGGACGGAACGTAACGCCGCGCCGTCGGCCAGCACCCACGCTTCGGTCTTGCGGACCGGAATCACCGGAACCAGGGCTTCCGACCACTGACGGTTCCACCCGGCCCGGAGTGGATCGAACCAGTCCCGGTTCACCCGCTCGGTGCTCCCGTCCTGGTCTCGGTGGACGAAGACCAGGTGGTAGGTGGCGGCGTACTCTTCGACCAGCGCAAGGATCTCGGGGACTGTGGATGGCCTGGACCCGCCGCGGATCACATCGACCCGGTTCACGTCCACGTCGTCCCGGAACTCCGAGGCGCAGACGTCCTCGACCATCCGGCGCAACAGGAACGGAAGAAACCGGTCATCCGACGGGCCCTCCGCGATCAGGGCCGACATGAGGAATCGCATGTCAGTCCTCCAAAACCCGGCGCACCTCGAAGTCAGCGATCTCGGCGGGGCTGATCAACCGCTCGTTCGGGTCCAGGTTCTCCTGGCCGGCCAATGAGGGACGCTCTCCGACACCGATCAGACGTGGCTGAGTGATCCAGGAACGGGAGCGGCCCGGAAGGATGCGCGAGACCTGCGTCAGGAAGACGGCGGCGTTCGGTTCCAGCCCGCGCAGAACCACCGGTGAATGGCTGCTCAGCAGCACCTGCACCAGCGGGGCACCCGGATCCTCGGCCCGGCGTTCGACCGCGCGG
>DATMVU010000792.1:0-15703 GCA_035562875.1 Actinoplanes sp.
GCCGATCTGCTCTATTTCGGCTACTACCTGCTGGTGGCCACCGCGGTGCTGTCGTTCATCCGGCGGCGCACCCCCGGCTGGGACCTGCCGAGCGCCATCGACGCCCTGGTGGTGGCGCTCAGCGCCGGGCTGCTCGCCTGGATCTACGTGCTGGAGCCGCTGACCAGCGACTCGGAGCTGCCGCTGAACGCGAAGCTGACCCAGTCGGCGTACCCGATCCTGGATCTGATGCTGTTGATCCTCGCCGTCCGCCTGGTGATGGGCGCCGGCACCCGTGGCCCGGTGCTCTATCTGATGCTGGGCAGTCTCGTCCTGATGCTCGGAGTGGACTCGGCCTACCTGGCGACCACCATCGCCGAGGGCGGCGCGGTGATCGCGTCGTCCCTGGACTGCTTCTGGATGATCTCGATCGGCCTGCTCGGCGCGGCGGCGCTGCATCCCGGGATCCGGCACTTCGACCGGCGGACCAGCACCGCCGTCCCGGACGCCTCACCGATCCGGCTGGCGGTCCTGGCCGTCGCCGTACTGATGGCGCCCGGCGTGCAGTTCCTCCAGTGGCTGCGCGGCGAACCGGTCAGCGTGCCGTTGATCAGCGCCGCGTGTTCGGCGATGTTCCTGCTGGTGCTGGCGAGGATGTCGGGGCTGGTGGCGGCCCAGCGCCGGGCCGCGGTGACGGACGGCCTGACCGGCCTGCGCACCCGCCGTTTCCTGAACGAGGCGCTGACCACCGAGTGCCGGCGCGCCGGCCGCACCGGTCACGCCGTGGGCATGCTGATGATCGACGTCGATCACTTCAAGAGGATCAATGACGGGTACGGGCACCCGGCCGGCGACCGGGTGCTCCGTGAAGTGTCCCGCCGGCTGGCCGCGGTCGCCCGCACCGGCACGGTGGTGGCCCGTTTCGGCGGGGAGGAGTTCGCCGTCCTGGCCCCGCACACCGGCCCCGACGAGTTGCTGGCCCTGGCCGAACGCCTGCGCGCGGAGACCGCCGGGCTGCCGGTGGACGTCGGCGGCGAACTGCTGTCGGTGACCGTCTCGGTCGGCGCCGCCGCCGTCGTCCACCCCACCCCGGAGTCACTGCTGCGCAGCGCCGACCAGGCCCTGTACCGGGCCAAGGCGGACGGCCGGAACCGCTGCGTGCTCGCGGCGCCGGCCCCGGCTGCACCGGTCGGTTCATGAACGCCGTCCGTTTGCACTCCGGCATCCGCTCCTCACCGAAGTCGCCGGGCGGGCCGGCCGTGGTGAGCCCGAGCTGCCCGTTCTCCGGATCGGGGCCGGTCGACACCGGTAGCCGGCCGCCTCGGCGCACTGCCACCACTCCCGCTGCTCCCGGCGCTCGGCCGGCTCGTTCAGCGCGGCGGCCAGAGCCGCGGCGGCCCCCTCATTTCCCGGCTCGGGCCCGGATCGTGGACGGCGGAACCTAGGCTCGTCCCCGTGCCAGCTTCCGAATACGTGACCACACTGCGTGACAAGGTCGGCTCCGGTCTCATCATGTTCCCGACCGTGTCCGCGGTGATCTTCAACGACCGCGACGAACTCCTCCTGCACCAGCGCAGCGACACCGGCCGATGGACCCTGGTAGCCGGGATGATGGACCCCGGCGAACAACCCGCCGACACCCTGGTCCGCGAGGTGGAGGAGGAGACCTCGATCCAGGTGGAGATCCAGCGCCTGGCCGGGGTGGCCCTGCACGAGGTCACCTACCCGAACGGCGACCTCTGCCACATGGTCAACTCCTGGTTCCGCTGTCGCGCGACAACCGGCGAGGCCCGGGTCAACGACAGCGAGTCCCTGGACGTGCGGTGGTTCCCGCTGGACGCCCTACCGGAGCTGGACTCTTACGCCGCCCATCGCATCCGCACCGCCCTGCCCTTGGAAGCCCCAGCCTGGTTCGCAACCCCCGGCACCCCGATGATCCCCGGCATGTGATCGGCCCACCCCACCCCACCGCCCAGCCCCACCGGGACCGGCCGCCCTATCGCGGCTAAGTCAGCCAGCCCGGGCGGATCAGCCCGGCCTCGTAGGCCTGGACGACGAGCTGGGCCCGATCCCGAGCGCCCAGCTTGATCATCGTCCGGCTGACGTGGGTCTTCGCGGTAGCCGGGCTGATCACCAGGCGGGCGGCGATCTCGTCGTTGGACAGCCCTTCGCCGACCAGCGCCATCACCTCACGTTCGCGGTCGGTGAGCTGATCCAGTGCTCGCGGCGGCTCGGGCTGCCGCCCGCGCGCCGGGCCCGCGAACGACCCGATCACCCGCCGCGTCACACTCGGCGACAGCAACGCGTCCCCGCCCGCGACCGCCCGGATCCCACGCAGCAGATCCACCGGCTCGGTGTCCTTGACGAGGAACCCGGAAGCCCCCGTCCGCAACGCCTCGAACACATACTCGTCCAGCTCGAACGTGGTCAGGATGACGACCCGGGTGGCGACCAGCTCCGGATCCGCGGCGATCCGCCGGGTGGCCTCCAGGCCGTCCACCCCGGGCATCCGGATGTCCATCAGCACCACGTCGGGCCGGACCGCCCGAACCACCTCCACGGCCCGCAGCCCGTCCCCGGCCTCACCCACCACCGCAAGGTCCGGCTCGGCGTCGATCAGCGCCCGGAACCCGGCCCGGACCAGCACCTGATCGTCGGCCAGAACCACCGAGATCATCGCCCCTCCTCCACCGTCATCCACGCCTTCCCGGCCCCGCCCACACCGTCATCGCCGTCCGCCTCGCCGGCATCGCCGTCACGGTATCCCGGGCCGGGCCCACCGCCGGTCCGACCACCGGGCGCCGGCCGGAGGGGCAACGTCGCCACGACCCGGAACCCACCGCCCGGCTGCGGAGCAGCGCTGAACCGGCCACCGAGGCTCTCCGCCCGGGCCCGCATCCCACTGACACCGTTCCCCTCACCGGTACCGGACGAGGAGGGTGGACCGCTGTCGGTGATCGTCAGGGTCAGGGTGGTCCGCGCATAGGCCAGTTCGAGGTGCACGGACGGGGACGGTCCCGCGTGCCGGCGGACGTTGGTCAGGGCCTCCTGGACGATGCGGTACGCGGCCCGGTCGACCTCTGGTGGCAGTGGGCGCTGATCGCCCTCGACGTGGGTGGTCACCGCGAAACCGGCATCGGTGGTCAGGTCCGGGAGGCGGGACAGGCCCGGGGACGGCTGCCGAGGGGCGGCCTCGCCCTCGGTGCGGAGCACACTCAGCACCGAGCGGACCTCACGCAACGCCTCGGCGCTCGCGGTCTTGATCGCGGTGAGGGCCTCCCGGGCCTGCTCGGGGCGGTTGTCCATCAGGTGCAGGCCGACACCCGCCTGCACGTTGATCAGTGACAGGTGATGGCCGAGGACGTCGTGCAACTCCTGGGCCATCCGCAGGCGTTCCTCCGACTCCTGGCGGCGTTTCTGCTCGGCCCGGGCCCGTTGTTCCTCCTCCCGGGCCCGGGTCAGGGCGGAGACCCGCTCGCCGTGGGCTTTGGCGACGGTGCCGAGCACCACGATGCCGGCCAGGGCGACGGCGGCCAGCAGAAGTTCGCGGGGGCCGGGACGGACGCCGCCGGCCAGGTCGAGCGGCTCGGCCAGGATCACGGTCACCAGCACATAGGCGGCCCAGCTCACCGCGGCGGCGATCCCGGCGGCGGTGCGGCGGCCCAGTCTGGCCAGGTGGAACAGGGCCATACCGGGGGCTACCGCGTACAGCCAGTGCGGGGCGCTTCCGGTCGCCACGATCAGGGAGGCCGCCGCGGCCACGGCGAACACCACGACGGGGGCGCGACGCCGCCACAGCAGCGCGATCGGGCCGATCAACAGGAGGGCGTAGACCGGCGGGGTGAGTGCCATGTGGACGGCGCCACGCTCGGCCAGTTCGCGGATGCCGGCCAGGTGGAAGATCGAGGCCACCATCATGGCGCCGGGCGGCCAGCCGGTGCGATGGGCTCGTCGCCCCCGCTGCCAGGGTGGGGCGAACTCCGGCTCCACCGCTCCGGGCCGATCGGAAGGCCGCCCCGGAGAACAGGAACCGGCATCACGACCGGCGGCCCACGGGGTGTAGCGGCCTGAATACCTCATGGCCCGAACGTACGTCACCCCACCCTGGCCCGGCATCGGAGCAGGGAATGGTCTCCCGCTACGACCACGGGATGACCTGTCCCGGCCCGGCCTACTCCCCCGGTCGTACGAAGGAGGGCATCGGAGACCCGGCATGCGCCGAACGGATGCCTCCCCGGACGGACGCGCGCGACGCCGTGCAGGACGACTCTGGAGAACAGCCGGAACCGAACCGAAGGAGCCCGAGATGCAGACCACGACGACCCGCCTGCGCACCTCCGACGCCGAACGGGAGGAGGTGGCGGAGATCCTGCGGGCCGCGATGGCGGAGGGCCGGCTGGATCTGACCGAGGGCGAGGAGCGACTGGCCGCCGCGTACGCCGCCAAGTTCGGTGACGAGCTGACGGTGCTGACCACGGATCTGCCGAACGGCGGCCGCCACGCTCTGGCCCGGACTCCGCGGGCCCGGGCCGCCTCGCGCCGCTGGGTGTGGCGGCACGCCGGTTTCCTGATGGTCGCCGCCGCCGTCCTGACCGGGCTGTGGCTGCTCTCCGGCAGCGCGTTCTTCTGGCCGGCGATCCCGTTGACGTTCCTGCTGGTAGGCCTTGTCAAACACGCGCGGTACGGCCACTGGCGACCCGAGTACTCGTTCGGTCACGGCCACCACCACTGAGGAGGGTGGCCGACCCCACGCGCGACACGCTCCCCCAGACGTTGATCTTCATCTCCGGCTCTGCGAGAGTTGCCGAGTTTTGTTCGGGGAGGGACAACGCTGATGATGGGTCCGTCGCACGCGCTCTCGGGGTCGGCCGCCTGGCTGGCCGGCAGTTGGGCGCTGTACCAGTTCGGCAACGTGAGCCAGTCGCCGCTGGAGGTGGCTGTCGGCACGGCGATCTGTGCCGGTGGTGCTCTGCTGCCCGACCTGGACATGTCCGGCAAGGTGACGAAGAACCAGGGCGGCGCGACGGTGGCCCGGACCTTCGGGGTGGCGTCGCTGTTCGTGGCCGAGGTGGTGGAGAAGTTCTCCCTCGGTGTCTACACGGCCACCAAGCTGAGCAGGGATCCGCGGCGCAACAACGGGCACCGCACGTTCACCCACACGCTGCCGTTCTGTCTCCTGCTGGGCTGGGGCACGACCACGCTCGCCGCGAAGTACGGCGAGTGGGCGGTCGTCGGCATCGTCTTCTTCATGTCCGGTCTGGCGTTGCGCGGCCTGTTCGACAAGTGGGCGGAGCGGGCCGGCTGGGTGATCGTGACGCTGGCGTCGGCGCTGATCGCCTGGTTCACCGCCGCCAACCTGTCCGGCGACCGTGGTTATCCGCTGCTGGGTATGGCAGTCGGTGTCGGTTGCTTCGTACACATCCTCGGCGACATGATCACCAAGAACGGGGTGCCGATCCTCTGGCCGATCCCGATCAGACGTCGCATGTGGATGATGATCGGGATTCCGAACAGCATGGCCGTGAAGGTCGGCGGCAAGGTCGAGGTGGTGGTGCTGCGTACCGCCTTCACGGTCATCTCGCTGCTGTCGATCGCGGGCCTCTACATCCCCAGCGTGCTGGACAAGATCAACACAGAGTTCTTCAAAGCCTAGACGGAGATCAAGGCTTGAGTACGACCTTGATACAGCCGTCGTCCTTCTTCTTGAACATGTCGTAAGCGCCCGGCGCCTCCTCCAGCGGCAGGGTGTGGGTGACCAGGTCGTCCACACCCAGCGGATCGTCCGAGCCGGTGAGCAGCGGCAGGATCTCGCCGGCCCAGCGTTTGACGTGCGCCTGCCCCATCCGCAGGGTGACGCCCTTGTCGAAGAGGTCCATCATCGGGAACGGATCGGCGTTGCCCCCGTACACGCCGACGATGGAGATCGTGCCGGCTCGCCGGACCGCGCCGAACGCCGTCTCCAGGGCCGCCATCCGGTCCACCCCGATGGTCTCGGTGGCCTTACGGGCGAGCGGGCCGGGCAGCATTCCGGCGGCTTTCATCGCGGCCGACTGGACCGGGGAGCCGTGTGCCTCCATGCCGACGGCTTCGATCACCCGGTCGGCACCGCGGCCCCGGGTCAGTTCCCGTACCGCCTCCGGGACGTCTTCCACCGTACGCATGTCGATGGTCTGGATGCCGTTGCGCTCGGCCATCGCCAGCCGTTCCGGGACGCTGTCGACGGCGAGGACCCGGCCGGCACCGAGGTGCCGGGCGATCCGGGCGGACATCTGCCCGATCGGGCCGAGTCCGGTGACGAGAACGGTGTCACCGGGCTCGACATCGGCGTACTTCACCGCCTGCCAGGACGTGGTGAGCACGTCGGACAGGAACAGGTAGCGCTCGTCGGGGTGGCCGGGTTCCACCCGGATCGGCCCGAAGTGGGCCTGCGGCACGCGCAGGTATTCGGCCTGCCCGCCCGGCACCTGGCCGTAGAGCTTGGTGTAGCCGAACAGCGAGGCCCCGGTGCCCTGATCGGTGTTCTGGGTGGTCTCGCACTGGGCGAAGAAGCCGCGACTGCACATCCAGCAGTGCCCGCACGAGATGTTGAACGGGATCACCACCCGGTCGCCGGGCCGGATGTGGGTGACCTCGGGCCCGACCTCCTCGACGATCCCCATCGGCTCGTGCCCGAGGATGTCGCCCTTCTCGAGATACATGCCGAGTACGTCGTACAGGTGCAGATCAGATCCGCAGATCGCCGTCGAGGTGACCTTGATGATCGCGTCCGTCGGCTCCTCGATCTTCGGGTCCGGGACGGTCTCCACCGAGACTTTGCCGGTGCCTTGCCAGGTGAGTGCTCGCATGCTGTGCGGATGCCCGGAGGAGTCCCGGCGAAACGGCCCGCCAGGGCCTACCGCACGAAGCCGCTGGCGTCGGCGGCAAGCACGGCCAGCACCTCGGCGGAGCCCGCAGCGGCCACCCGGTCCACGACCGTGCGGTCGTAGTCGTACTCCTCGCCGTACCGGACGGCGACACTGCGGACTGTCGCGGGTTACCCGATCTGGTAGGCGAGGTTGGGCCGGAGCCACCGCTCCACTTCGTCGACCGGGACGCCACGGCGGATCGCGTAGTCCTCGATCTGGTCCTTGCCGAGCCGCCCGACGGTGAAGTACTTCGCCTCCGGATGCGCGAAGATCAGGCCGCTGACGGCCGCCGCCGGGGTCATCGCGAACGACTCGGTCAACTGGATGCCGATCGCCGAGGTGCCGAGCAGCTCGAACAGGTCACGCTTCTCGCTGTGGTCCGGGCAGGCCGGGTAGCCGAGGGCCGGGCGGATGCCCCGGAACCGTTCGGCGTGCAGGTCGGCGAGGACCGGCTCGGCGTCCGGCTCGAACCATTCGCGGCGGGCCTTGAGGTGCAGGTATTCGGAGAACGCCTCGGCCAGCCGGTCGGCGAGCGCCTTGACCATGATGGCCCGGTAGTCGTCGTGTTCGGCCTCGTATCTCGCGGCCAGTCTGTCGGCGCCGTGGATGGTCACCGCGAACCCGCCGAGGTGGTCACCGGAACCGGCGGGCGCGATGTAGTCGGCGAGACACCGGTTGGCCCGCCCGGCCGGCTTCTCGGTCTGCTGCCGCAGCATCGGGAAGCAGGCGCCGTTCGCCAGCCGGATGTCGTCGCCGTCGGAGTAGGCGGGCCAGAAGCCGTAGACTCCGCGGGCCTGGAACGAGCCGGCCGCGATGATCTGGTCGAGCATCGTGTTGGCGTCGTCGAAGAGTTCCCGGGCCACCGGCTGGTCCAGGATGGCCGGGTATTTGCCCTTGAGTTCCCAGGCCAGGAAGAGGAACTGCCAGTCGATCATCTGGCGGAGTTCGGCGATGGTGGGCGCGACCTCGCGGACCCCGGTGAACGACGGGGTGGGGATCTCGCTGAAGTCGACGGTCTCCCGGTTGGCGCGGGCCGCCGCGACGCTCAGCAGCGGGGTGGAGTGCCGCTGCTCGTGCTGGATCCGCAGGCGTTCCTGTTCGGCCCGGTTGTTCGCGTCCAGTTTCCGGGCCCGCTCCGGGTCGAGCAGGTCGGAGACCACGCCGACGACCCGGGACGCGTCGAGCACGTGCACCGTGGGTGACTCGTAGGCGGGCGCGATCCGGACCGCTGTGTGCTGTTTGGAGGTGGTGGCGCCACCGATCAGCAGCGGGATGGTGAGGCCCCGGCGCTGCATCTCGGCACCGACCGCGACCATCTCGTCCAGGGACGGGGTGATCAGCCCGGACAGGCCGATCGCGTCGGCGCCCTCGGCGATCGCGGTGTCCAGGATCTTCGCCGCCGGGACCATCACGCCGAGGTCGATGACGTCGTAGTTGTTGCAGCCGAGCACCACGCCGACGATGTTCTTGCCGATGTCGTGGACGTCGCCCTTGACCGTGGCGAGGACGACCTTGCCCTGCCCGCGACCGCCGGCGGCCTCCTTCTCGTCCTCCATGAACGGCAGCAGGTAGGCGACCGACCGCTTCATCACCCGGGCGCTCTTGACCACCTGCGGCAGGAACATCTTGCCGGAGCCGAACAGGTCGCCGACGACGCTCATGCCGTCCATCAGCGGGCCCTCGATGACGTCGAGCGGCCGGGCCAGGGTCAGCCGGGCCTCCTCGGTGTCGGCCTCGATGAAGTCGACGATGCCGTGCACCAGGGCGTGGCTGAGCCGCTTCTCGACCGGGGCGTCCCGCCAGGACAGGTCCACCTCGCGCTTGGCGCCGGAGCCGGTCACGGTAGACGCGAACGTGACGAGCCGGTCGGTGGCGTCCTCACGGCGGTCGAAGATCACGTCCTCGACGAGTTCCAGCAGGTCGGCGGGGATGTCCTGGTAGACGGCGAGCTGACCGGCGTTGACGATGCCCATGTCCAGGCCCGCCTTGACGGCGTAGAACAGGAAGGCCGAGTGCATGGCCTCGCGGACGATGTCATTGCCCCGGAAGGCGAAGGACAGGTTCGAGATGCCACCGCTGGTACGGGCCCCGGGGCACCGTTGTTTGATCAGCGGCAGGGCGTCGAGGAAGTTCTTCGCGTACCCGTTGTGCTCGGCGATGCCGGTGGCGACCGCGAGCACGTTCGGGTCGAAGATGATGTCGGTCGGGTCGAAACCGTCGCCGACGAGCAGGTCGTAGGCCCGCCCGCAGATCTCCACCTTGCGCTCGGTGGTGTCGGCCTGGCCCTGCTCGTCGAAGGCCATCACCACCGCGCCGGCCCCGAAGTCCCGGATCCGGCGGGCGTGTTCCAGGAAGACGTCCTCGCCCTCCTTCAGGCTGATCGAGTTGACCACGCCCTTGCCCTGGACACACTTCAAGCCGGCTTCGAGGACGGACCACTTCGAGCTGTCGATCATGATCGGGATCCGGGCCACCTCGGGCTCGGTCGCGATCAGGTTCAGGAACGTGGTCATCGCCCGCTCGCTGTCGAGCAGGTCGGCGTCCATGTTCACGTCGAGCAGGTTGGCGCCGCCGCGGACCTGCTCCAGTGCCACGTCGACGGCCGCCTGGTGGTCGTCGGCCTCGATGAGCCGGCGGAACTTGGCCGAGCCGGTGACGTTGGTCCGCTCACCGATCATCACGAAGCCGGTGTCCGGGCCGATCGCGAACGGCTCCAGGCCGCTGAACCGGGTGGTCGGTGCGGGCGGGTCGATCCGCCGCGGGGTGGCGCCCCGCACACCCTCGGCGATCGCGGCGATGTGTGCCGGGGTAGTGCCGCAGCAACCGCCGGCGATGTTGACCAGGCCGTCGGCGGCGAACCCGGCGAGCAGCTCACCGGTCTCGGCCGGGGTCTGGTCATAGCCACCGAACGCGTTCGGCAGGCCGGCGTTCGGGTGGGCGGCGACGAAGCTGGTGGAGAACCGGGCCAGCTCGGCCACGTGCGGCCGGGCCTCGGCGGCGCCGAGCGCGCAGTTCACCCCGACGACGAGCGGTTCGGCGCGCTCGACCGAGCGCCAGAAGGCCTCCACGGTCTGACCGGAGAGGGTACGCCCGGACAGGTCGACGATGGTGACCGAGATCCACAGCGGGATCTCCGGCGCCACCTCGCGGGCCGCCGCGATCGCCGCCTTGGCGTTCAGCGTGTCGAAGATCGTCTCGATCATGAACAGGTCGACGCCGCCCTCGGCCAGCGCCGACATCTGCTCGATGTAGGTGGCCTTCACCTGGTCGTAGGTGACCGCACGGTACGCCGGGTCCTCGACCTTCGGCGACAGCGACAGGGTCACGTTGAGCGGGCCGACCGAACCGGCCACGAACCGGGGCCGCCCGTCCCGCTCGGTGGCCTCGTCGGCGGCCTGCCGGGCCAGCCGGGCGCCCTGCACGTTCATCTCCCGGACCAGGTGCTCCAGGCCGTAGTCGGCCTGGGCGATGCTGGTCGCGGTGAACGTGTTGGTGGTGGTGATGTCGGCGCCGGCCGCCAGGTACTGCCGGTGCACGTCGAGGATCACGTCCGGCCGGGTCAGGATCAGCAGATCGGGGTCGCCGGTGACGTCCTTCGGGTGATCCGCGGGGATCAGGTCACCGCGGTAGTCCTCCGGGGCGAGTTTCGCGCCCTGGAGCATCGTGCCCCAGGCGCCGTCCAGCACCAGGACCCGCTCGGTGAGCAGTTCGCGCAGTCGGGTGACGGTCTGAGTCACGGGCACACCTCCGAGTGAAGTCGGAGGCGCCCTTGTGCGGGGTGTTTCACCGGTCGAGCGTGACGGGTGGGCCCGCTGCAGCGCCTCTCGGCCGGAGAAACCACGATACCCACTTCTTCACTTCGCGTCGGCGTAGGCACCAACCACTGAGACGTCCAGAGGAAACCGGACCGTCGTGTCGCCGAACAGCAGCCGGCCCGCTGATACCGCACTGGCCCGGACCGCTGCCACGACGGCCTCGGCCTGCCCGGCGGGACAGTGCACCACCACCTCATCGTGCACGAACAGGACGAGTTCGGCGGCGGTGCCGGCCAGCGAGGTCCGCAGGGTGGCGAGCAGGACCAGGGCCCACTCGGCGGCTGTGGCCTGAATCACGAAGTTGCGGGTGAAGCGGCCACGGGCCCGGCCGGGCGGCGGGGCCACCTCGTCCGGCGGGTCCAGACCGGCGTCCCGCAGCGCCGACGACGAGGGCGGGCAGGTGCGGCCCAGCCAGGACCGGACCAGGCCGCCCGCCTCCCCGGTCCGGGCGGCGGCCTCGACGTACTCGAACGCCGTCGGATAGTGGCGCCGGAGCACCGCGAGGGCCGGGGCGGCGTCCCCACCGGTCTGCCCGTACATCGCGCTGATCAGCGAGATCTTCGCCTTGCCCCGGTCGCCGTCGAACGAGTCGGTGGCCAGCGCGGCGTAGAGGTCCCCCTCGGCGGCGGCGCGGGCCAGCCGGCCGTCACCGGAGACCGCGGCCAGCACCCGGGGCTCGAGCTGGCCGGCGTCGGCGACCACGAAGGTCCAGCCGGGGTCGGCGATCACCCCGCGGCGCACCACTTTCGGCACCTGCAGGGCCCCGCCGCCGCGAGCCGCCCAGCGGCCGGAGACGACACCACCCGGGACGTACTCCGGGCGGAACCGGCCGTCCCGCACCCAGGCGTCGCACCAGGTCCAGCCGTGCGCGGTCCAGATCCGGTACAGCTCCTTGAACTCCAGCAGCGGCGCCACCGCCGGATGGTCCACCTCTTTCAGCACCCAGCGCCTGGTGTTCGGCACGTCGATGCCGGCCCGGTGGAACGCCTTCACCACCTCGGCCGGAGAGTCCGGGTGCAGGCCGCGGGTGCCGAACGCGGCGTTCACCTCGGCGGTCAGCTCGACCAGCCGGCGCGGCGGGCCGACCGGCTGTGGTGGGCCGAGCAGCTCGCGCAGCAGCTCGTCGTGCACGTCGGCACGCCAGGGCAGCCCGGCCCGGCTCATCTCCACCGCGATCAGCGCCCCGGCCGACTCGGCCGCCACGAGCAGCCGGAAACGTCCTGGATGCTCGACCGCGGTGATCCGGCGAGCCTGGTCCTCGTACACCGCGATCAGGTCGTTGATCTTCACGGGATCGGCGACCGACTCGAAGAGCGCGCCCTGCGCGAACCCCGGTGGCTCGGCCTCGGGCCGGCGCCGGTCCGGTGGAACCGGAAGGCCGTGCAGCCGGGCCAGCGCCGCCGCCGGGGACCGTGGCTCACCCCAGCGCCCGGCATGACCGGAGAGCAGGGCCTCGGTCAGCTCCAGATCGTGGCAGCGGGCCACCCGGACGCCCGCACGCAACACTGTGGGATAGATGGCCGCGGTGCTCGCCCAGACCCATCGCGGCTGGTCGGCGGCCTCCCGCTCGGCGACCGCGGCGGCCAGGTCGGTGACCCGCCGGGGCGCACCACCCGAGGTCAGGTCGGCAAGACTGCCGCCCTGACCGTCGGGATCGAGAATCGCCGCCACCAGCACCAGGTCATTCTCACCCGCAGGTATGACATTTTCCCGAGCACCGACCCGGCGGACCGGATGACCGGCCTATTTCACCGCCCCGGCCGTCAGACCGGCCTGGATCTGCCGCTGGAAGATGGCGTAGACCACGATCATCGGGATGATGCTCAAGGTCAGGGCGGCGAACAGCGTCGACCATTCGGCGTGATAACCCGCCTGGGTGGAGATGTTCGCGATGCCCTGGGTGAGCACCCACTTCTGGTCCGCACCCTGCCCCTGCATGATCACCAGCGGGAGCAGGTACTGGTTCCACTGCCCGACGATGTTGAAGATCGTGATGCTGACCAGACCGGACTTCGCCATCGGCATCATGATCTGGAAGAACTTGCGGGTGTGCGACGCCCCGTCCATCGTCGCCGCCTCGTCGATCTCGTGCGGCAGCGTCTTGAAGAACGCGGCCAGGAAGAAGACCGTGAACGGCAGCGAGTACGCGATGTAGACCATGATCAGCCCGTGGTACGTGTTCAGCAGCCCGAGGTTCTTCAGGATGTGGAACAACGGCCCGAGCGCCATGAACGTGGGGAACGCCAGCCCGGAGACGAACAGGTAGTAGACGATCCGGTTGCCGAAGAAGGTGTAGCGGGCCAGCACGTAGGCGGCCATCGACCCGAACAGCATGGTCCCGGCGGTGGCGACCACCACGACGAAGACGCTGTTCAGGAAGTAACGGCCGATGTGTGCCTGATCCCACGCGGAGAAGTAGGTCTCCAGCGAGAACGCCGACGGCAGCGCGAACGGCTCGCCCAGGAAGATCTCGGTGTTGCTCTTGAAGGAGGCCAGCACCACCCAGATCAGCGGGCCGGCGGTGACCAGCGCCCAGGCGACCAGGGCCACGTGGGCGAGACCGTTGAAGGCCTTCACCTCACGACGGGTCCTGTTCTCGGAGGCCGCTGCCTGGACCGGGGCTTCCATGGTGGACACGTTACTCATGGCAGCGCCTCTCAGACGGCTTCACGACGGGTGACCCGCAGGGTCATCGCGGCGAAGGTCAGGGTCAGGAAGAACAGCACCACGCCGAGGGCGGAGGCGTACCCGACCTGGGAGTACTCGAAGGTGTTGCGGTAGATCATCATGGCCAGCACCGAGGTCGCCCCGTCCGGCCCGCCGCGGTCCACGGTCATGATGTTGATCAGGGCGAAGCAGTCGAACGCGGCGATGCCGAGGTACACCCAGGCGACCTGAAGGGTGTTCCAGAGCAGCGGCAGGGTGATCCGGAAGAACAGGGTGAAGCGGGTGGCGCCGTCGAGTGCCGCCGCTTCGTAGATGTCGTGTTCGATCGAGCCCATCGCGGCCGAGAAGAGCACCACGTAGAAGCCGACCGCCTGCCAGACGACCACCACCACGATGCAGATCAGCGCCCAGCGGTCGTCGGCCATGAACAGCCACGGCTGCCAGGAGTCCGGGAACAGCCCGTTGAGCATGCCGCTCTTGTCCGAGGAGAACACCCGGCCGAAGATCACCGCGACGATGGCGAGGGCCATCAACTGCGGGAAGAAGAAGATCACCCGGTAGACCTTGGAGCCCCAGACCCCCTGGGTGGTGCCGCCCTTGGAGCCGCCGCCGACGTTGAGCAGGAAGGCGAAGATCAGCGCCAGCGCGATCGTCAGGATCGGCACCAGCAGCAGCAGGAGGCCGTTGTGGCGCAACGACTTCCAGAACAGGTCGTCGTTCCACAGCTTCACGAAGTTGTCGAAGCCGACGTACTCGATCACGCCGAAACCGGACCAGCTCGTGAAGGCCAACTGGAAGGTCTGGACGTACGCCGCCACCACGAAGACGGCGTAGAGCGCCACGGGCACGGCGAGGAAACCGATGATGAAAGGGTACTTACCGTGCCGCATGGCGCTACTACTCTTTTCCCGAGGGTCGGCTACGGACGGGTCTGCTTCTTGACCGAGGAGTCCTTGGCGATCGCCTGCGCGGCCGCCTCCATCCGGTCGCAGAACTTCTGCGCGTCGCCGCCTTTGAACATCAGGTCGTTGACGGCGCTCAGTGACTCGTCGTTGAGCTTCTTGTACCAGGTGTCGAACAGGTAACCCATGAAGGCGTCCTTGCCGGCCTTGTTGAGCGCGTCGTTGGCGCTGGTCAGACCGGGCGAGATGTCCAGGCCGTCGGCGGCGCCGGCGACCACGGTCAGGGACTTGGTGAGCTTGGTGAACTCCAGGGCCGCCGCCTTGGAGAGCATCACCCGCAGGTACTCCATGCCACCGCGCGGGTTCTTGCCCTTGGACGAGGCGAAGTAGATCTCGCCCGCCGCGGCGTTCAGCGCGGCCGCCGGCAGGGCGTCCGACGCGGTCACGCTCGGGTAGGGGGCCACCGCGTACTGGAAGCCCGGCGGGGTGTCCTTGGCCTGCTCGTTCTCCAGCCAGGAGCCGCACGGGTAGAAGGCGACCTTGTCCTGGTTCTGGCGGAGCTGGACCTCGGTGTGCTTGAGGCCGAGGAACGTCTTGTCCAGGTACTTGTTGCCGATCTCGCCCCAGGCCTTTGCGGCCTCCAGGACGGGTGCGGCGGTCCAGGCGCCCGGCTTCAGGTTGTCGATGTCCTTGAGCGCCTGCTCGCCACCGATCTTGCCGGCGCTGGTGAGCAGGGCACGGACCATGTAGTACGCGGCGTTGGCACCGGCGTACCCGAAGGGCACGATGCCCTTGCCCTTGATCTGCTCCAGCAGGGCGGTGAACTCGGCCCAGGTGCCGGGCACGGTCCAGGAGTTCTTCTCGAACAGAGCCTTGTTGTACCAGAGACCGAAGACGGTGTACGCGTAGTTCACCGCGTACGGCTTGCCGTTGTAGATGCCCTGCTCGATCGCGCCGGGCACCAGCGTCTCGGCGACGGTCTTGCCCTCGATGTCGAAGGACGGGGCGGCGAACAGGTCGGTCAGGTCCTGGGCATGCCCGGCGGCGGCGATGGCACCGAAGTCCATCATCTTCGCGCCCGAGTTGTTGATCATGTCGGGGGCGTCGCCGGCGTTCAGCCGGGGCTGGACGACCGTCGAGATCTCCTGGGTGGCCGAGTAGTTCACCTTCGACTCCGGCCACTTCTTGGTGTAGATCGGAGTGTCCACGTCGGTGGCGTACTTGGTGCCGAGACCACCGTCGAAGATGACGATCTCGATCGGGGCCTTCGGGTCGATGCCGAGCGGGTTGTCCGCAGACTTCGTCCCGGTGGCCTGTTCGCCGGTCTCCTCGGTCCCCCCGCCGACACACGCGCTCAGCAGGCCCACCGCGGGAACGGCGGCGAACCCGACAGCGCCCGCCCGGCGCAGCAGACTACGACGGTCCAGCTCGGACT
>DATMVU010000793.1:0-3264 GCA_035562875.1 Actinoplanes sp.
ACATCGAGTGATCTCGCTACGTAATGTCTCCTCCACACGCCGCTCGAATGGAGTTAACTCTCCGCTCAAAGCGCAGCCGGAGCACGGCGCCCCCTCATTCCAACAGGAATCAAGCGGAGCCGCCGAACCGTCTCATTCATAGATGATCATCTATGCATATTGGCTATGCGTGTTCACGGGGAGGAATACCTTTGCGTTTCTCGAAATTCAGGCTGGCCGCCATGGCCACCTCAGCGACACTGCTCACCGGACTCGCCGTGAGTCCCGCGGCGCCCGCCGTCGCCAACCCGAATCCGGCCCGCATCACCGACGCCTCCTGGTGGCTGATGGGGCAACTGCTGGACCTGGAGCCGGGCTCCCAGAATGGCGGCATCTACGCCAGCAAGCCCGGTTACCACAACACACGCAACGCCAACGACTCGGACGACTACTCGGTCCGCCACGCCAAGGACCAGGGCGGACCGGGAGACAAAGCCGCAGCGTACGACTGGACCTTCCCGGACGCCCAGTTCGCGGGTGACCTCACCGGGATGTCCCCGGCAAACGATTTCGCCGGCGTGATCGACCCCGGCGACTTCAAGGCCCTGGCAGCCGACTACAGCACCATCGCCAAGTATTCCAAGCGCCTCCTCGCCTCCGGCAAGGACGACAGCGACGATCGACTGGACGGCTGGAAGGAATTCTTCGGCCAGACGAATGGCGACCGCGAGGTGGAGGGTTACGACTTCCGGAGCGACCGCCTTTCCAGCTCCGACGACTCGCACCTGTGGCACATTCACCTGAGCGAGAATCGCGAGCAGACGGAAAGCTACGACAACAAACGGGCCCTGCTCAGTGTCCTACGTGGCGAAACCGTCGAAGAATGGAAACGCGGAAAGCTCTACGACAGTTTCTCCGGTGACGCACGGGCCGATCTGGTGGTGCACTCCGGCTCGGAGATCTCCATCCGGAAGGCCACCAACGGCGGGTTCGACGCCGGTGCCCTGGTCACCACCGGCTGGGGCCGCTACCACGGTGTGGACGTCCCGAACGGGCTCGGCCGGCTCCACTACGCCGACTTCGACGGCGACCACCTGACCGACCTGATCGTGCACGACGGCTCCGACATCAACGTCCGCCTCAACACCGGCGGCGGCTTCGACTCCGGCAAGACCGTCACCACCGGCTGGGGCCGCTACCACGGTCTGCACGTCGCCAACGGCCTCGGCCGGATCCACTTCGCCGACTACAACGCCGACGGCAGGGCCGACCTCATCGTGCACGACGGGTCGGACATCAACGTCCGCCTCAACACCGGCAGCGGCTTCGACTCCGGCAAGACCGTCACCACCGGCTGGGGCCGCTACCACGGTCAGCACATCACCAACGGCCTCGGCCGGCTCTTCTTCGCCGACTACAACGGCGACGGCAAAGACGACCTCATCGTCCACGACGGCTCCGACGTCAACGTCCGCCTCAACGTCGGCGGCTTCGACTCCGGCACCACCGCCACCACCGGCTGGGGCCGCTTCCACGGCCTCCAGGTCACCAACAGCCTCGGCAGCCTCAACCTCGCCTGAGGACAGGGCACCGGGTACGGGTTCCCCGTGGCCGACGGGACTCCGTACCCGGTGCCCGCATTCAGCTGGGGCGGCGGTCCTGCACGACCTGACCGGAATCGTTCTCCGGCGGGACCGCTGCCGACCGCATCATCGGCGGGTGGCGAGGCAGCCCGGCCTCTGCCGAATGATCGTTGAATACCTGACAGTGCTGTAACAGCCCTCGGGCGGCTTGGTCCAGGCACTCCTCGATGTCGCGGTAGCCGTCGCCGTCGTGATCGACCAGTGATCGACATATAGGACGGGAACTGACCGGACCGGTCTCTAGCGTCGACGGCATGACGACAAGCCCGTTTCGTATCGACATTCCGCAGTCCCAGCTCGACGACCTGACCGCCCGCCTGGCCGGTACCCGCTGGCCGGACGAGCTGCCCGGCGCCGGCTGGGAACGCGGTGTTCCGGTCGGCTATCTGCGGGAGCTCGCCGACTACTGGCGCACCGGCTTCGACTGGCGGGCCCAGGAAGCCGAACTCAACCGGCACCCGCAGTTCCTGAGCACCGTCGACGGGCAGAACCTGCACTTCCTGCACGTGCGCTCCCCCGAACCGGACGCCGTGCCACTGCTCCTGCTGCACGGCTGGCCCGGTTCCGTCGCGGACTTCCTCGACGTCATCGGGCCGCTGTCCGACCCGCGCGGCCACGGCGGCGACCCGGCCGACGCGTTCCATCTGATCATCCCGTCGCTGCCGGGCTTCGGGTTCTCCACCCCGCTGGCCGGGCCAGGGATGAGCGCCGCCCGGGTGGCCGGGCTCCTCACCACGCTGATGACCCGGCTCGGCTACGACGGGTACGGCGTGCACGGCTACGACTGGGGTGCGTGGATCGCCGCCGAGGTGGGCCGGCAGGACCCGGAGCGGGTCACCGGTGTGCACGTCACCGCCCTGGTCACCGTCCCGGGCGAGATCGAGGGTCTCAGCGCGGCCGACCAGGAGCGCTGGCAGCGGATGCTGAACTTCAACGACGGCTACCTGCAGTGCAACAGCAAACGGCCGCAGACCGTCGGGTACGCCCTGCACGACTCCCCGGTCGGCCAGCTCGCCTGGATCGTGGAGAAGTTCAAGGAGCTCACCGACCCGGAGGAGGCCCTGCCGGAGGCGAGCATCAGCCGCGACCGCATCCTCACCGACGTGTCGATCTACTGGCTGACCGGCACCGCCACCTCGTCAGCGCAGATCTACTACGAGGAGTTCTCCACTCCCCCGGCGGACGTCGGGCAGCGCGGCACCGTACCCACCGGTGTCCTGGTGTCCGCTCAGGACACCACGATCCGGCCGTGGGCCGAACGTGATCACCACGTCGTGCACTGGACCGAACTCGGCGAGGGCGGCCACTTCCTCGCCATGGAACGGCCCGGCATCCTGATCGACGACATCCGGACGTTCTTCCGGAAGCCGGGGGTACCTCGGTAACCGCCCGGAGAGGTCCGGAACCGCACTGGTTTGCCGAATGGTCCGGGATGGGTAGGGCGACCCGCCGTGCAGATGATCGAACGGATCCGGGCGGCGGCTCCGCAAACCCTCGCCGCAGCCACCGCGGCGACAGTCGCCTGGCTGATCGCCGCCGATCTGATCGGGCATCCGGACCCGATCTTCGCCCCGTCCGCGGCCCTGGTCGTGCTCGGCGAAAGCCGGGGGCGGCGGCTCCGGCAGACCACCGAGATCGTGCT
>DATMVU010000794.1:0-7778 GCA_035562875.1 Actinoplanes sp.
ACGCCGTTCCCAGGCCCACGCGGCGACCTCCACCCGGTTCCGGGTGCCCAGCTTGGTGTGAATGCTGCCGAGATGGGTCTTCACCGTGCCGACCGAGATGAACAGCTCGCCGGCGATCTCCGCGTTGGTCTGGCCGCGAGCGGTCAGGCGGACCACCTCCAGCTCCCGGGGCGACAGCCCGCCGTCGTCACCGGACGGGGCCGGTGCCGCCAGGTGCCGCAGCAGCCGGACCGTGATCGACGGGCTGACCAGGGCGTCCCCGGAGGCTGCCGCCCGGACCGCTTCGATCAGCAGGGCCGGGCCGGAGTCCTTGAGCAGGAACCCGGCCGCGCCGCCGAGCAGCGCCTGATGCACGTACTCGTCGAGGTCGAAGGTGGTCACCATGACCACCTTCACCGGCTCCGGCACGTCCGGCCCGGCCAGTAGCCGCAGCGCCTGCAGCCCGTCCATCCGGGGCATCCGGATGTCCATCAGCGCCACGTCCGGTTTCAGCCGCCGGGCCTCGGTCACCGCCTCCACCCCGTCCGCTGCCTCGCCGACCACCTCCATGTCCGGCTGCGCGCCGAGGATCATGCCGAAGCCGGTCCGGACCATCGCCTGGTCGTCGGCGATCATCACCCTGATCAAGAGACACTCCACTCCAGCGGCAGCACCGCGTCGACCACCCATCCGCCCCCGGCACCGGGACCCGCAGTGATCATCCCGCCGACCGCGCGGACCCGTTCGGTGAGGCCGACCAGACCATATCCGGGTCGTTCCCGCGGCGTGGGCGGCCGGGGTGCGGGTCCGTCGTCGCCCACTCTCACCAACAACTGCTTGCCGGTACGCGTGAGCAGCACCTCGACCGCGCGGGCCTGGGGGGCGTGCTGCCGGGTGTTGGTGAGTGCCTCCATCACCACCCGGTAGGCAGACGTGGACACCTCCACCGGCAGCCCGGTCATGTCCCCGTCCAGGTGCAGCGTCGCCACCGGTCCACCGGCCGCGGTGTACTGGGCGACGAGCGTCTCCAGGTCACCGACCCCGGCCACCGGGGCGAGCGGCGCGTCCGGCCGGGAGTCGGCGTCCCGCAGCACCCCGACCATCCGGCGCATCGACGCCATCGTCTCGCTGCCCGCCTGCTCGATCTGCTCCAGGGCCAGCAGCACCCGCTTCGGGTCCTGCTCGGCGATGAACCGGGCACCCTGCGCCTGCACCACGATCCCGGTCACGTGGTGGGCGATGAAGTCGTGCAGGTCCCGGGCGAACTCGGCCCGCTGCTCGGCCCGGACCGCGTCCACCGCCCGTTCCCGGTTGCCCTCCAGCGTGCGCAGGTAGACACCGATACCGATGGCGGCGGCCCCGCCCAGTGCCTGGATCAGCCCGAACGTGGTCACGTACGCCCCGGAGACACTGCCCGCCCGCAGCGGCAGCACACCGACCGCCAGCAGCAGCACCGCCACCGCCGGGACCACCCACACCGTCCGGCCCCGCCGGGACACCACCATCAGCACCCCGAGCAGCGCCGCCGACTCGGCCAGGCCCCAGAGGCTCTCGCCCCCGTTCACGCGGTACATCCCCAGGCTCAGCAGCAGCGAGTGCAGGCCCAGCAGCAGCCCGGCCACCGGCAGCCGGACCGAGTCCTGCCGGTGCGCGGGCAGCCAGACCGCCGCCGCGGCCACGGCCGCCGCGATCCGCCACAGGGCGAGTGCCAGACCGTTCGAGGTCATACCGCCCTGGAGGTCGACGAGGCCGATCAGGGCCAGCGTGCCGAGGGCGGCCAGCTGGCCCAGACGGAGCAGGGCGGTGTTCATCATCATCGTGACCCAGCGTAGGTGCCGGGTCGCCGGTCACCATCGGCCGAAAGTCATAGCCGCACCCATACCCGGAGAGGGATGTGCCCGGTTGCCCGGTCCGGCCAGGATTCATCGAGTCCGATCCCTCCCCACTTGGAGTTCTCACATGAAGAGGCAGTCCGCACCGGTCACCGGCCGCGACGGCACGGCCGCTGTCGCAGCGGTGGACCTGGTCAAGGTCTACGGCACCGGCGACACCGCGGTACGTGCGCTCGACGGCGTCACGGTGGGCTTCGAGCGCGGCCGGTTCACCGCGATCATGGGCCCGTCCGGGTCCGGCAAGTCCACCCTGATGCACTGCCTGGCCGGCCTGGACACGGCCACCTCCGGGCAGGTGCTGCTCGGCGGCACCGACCTGACCAGCCAGCCGGACCGGGTGCTCACCAAGGCCCGCCGCGAGCGGATCGGTTTCGTCTTCCAGTCGTTCAACCTGCTGCCTCAGCTCACCGCCGCCGCCAACATCACGTTGCCGCTCGACCTGGCCGGCCGGAAACCCGACACCGTGTTCCTGGACCGGCTGATCGGCACGCTCGGGCTGGCCGGGCGGCTCGGCCACCTGCCCAGCGAACTCTCCGGCGGCCAGCAGCAGCGGGTCGCCCTGGCCCGGGCGCTGGTCTCCCGGCCCGAGGTGGTCTTCGCCGACGAACCCACCGGCAACCTCGACTCCCGCTCCGGCGCCGAGGTGCTCGCCCTGCTCCGCGACTCGGCCCGGGATCTGGGCCAGACCATCGTCATGGTCACCCACGACCCGGGCGCGGCAGCCTACGCCGACCGGGTGGTCCTGCTCGCCGACGGACGGCCGGCCGGCGAGATCCACCAGCCCGACATCGCCTCCGTCGCCGAGGCCCTGCAGAACCTGGCGGCTTCCCGATGAGCGTGCTGCTCAGGACGCAACTGGCCGGGGTGGGGCGGCGGCCGGCGCGGCTGCTGCTCACCGGGCTGGCCGTGCTCGTCGCGTCGTTCGTCGTCTACGCGACGGTGCTCGCCCAGCAGATCACCGAGCGCAGCGTCCTCAACGGGCTCAGCGGCACCCCGGAGGCCACCGGCGTGGTCGTCCAGAACGGCGACATCCGGGCCGCCGACCTGGCCGCCGTCACCGCACTGCCCGGGGTGGCCGAGGCGGTCACCCGGACCGAGGCGTACGTGCGGACACCCGGCGGTGAGCTGATCGTCGCCACCGATCCCGGCAGCGGCCCGCTCAGCACGGTGACCGTCAGCTCCGGCCGCTACCCGCAGGCGCCCGGCGAGATCGCCGTCACCCCGCGGACCGTGGAGCGGATGGATCTGCGGGCCGGCACCACCGTGACGGTCACCACCGAGGAGGGCGGCACGCAGACGCTGACCGTGGTCGGGGTGGTGCAGCCGCTCGAGGACATCGGTCTCCTGGCCTACTCCGGGCTCGGCACCGTCCAGAAGCTGTCCCCCGCCGGCGCGCAGCTGAACCGGATCGACGTGCGCCTGGCCGGAGACGGCACCGGGTCCGGCGTACCGCAGGAGATCTCGAAGATCTTCGCCGGCCGGGAGGGCGCACCGGAGATCGCCACGGGGGCGGAGACCCGGCTGTCCGAGGCCCGGGCCGCCGCCGACGAGATCGACCAGCTCTTCCTCGTGGTGCGGGTGTTCGTCGCGATCGCGGTGATCGCGGCCGGGCTGATCGCCGCCTCCACGTTCCGGATCGTGTTCGCCCAGCGGATGCGGCAGCTCGCCCTGCTCCGCGCGGTCGGCGCCGGCCGGGGCGCCCTGGCCCGCGCCCTCGCCGCCGAAGGGGCCCTGACCGGCCTGGTCGCCGGACTGACCGGGGTGCTGGCCGCACTCGCCCTCGGCCACCTGATCCCGCCGGCCCTGTCCGCCGCCGGCATCGAGCTGTCGTCCCCCGGTCTCCCGCTCACCCAGGCCGCCCTCACCGTCCTGCTGGCCGTGGTGATCACCGTGATCGCGGTGCTCGCCCCGGCCTTCTCCGCCGCCCGGGTGGCGCCTCTGGAGGCGTTGCGCTCCGCCGCCGCCACCGGCGCCAAACCCGGCATCGGCGTGCTGCGCACCGTCACCGGGCTGCTGTTCGCCGCGGCCGCCGCCGGGCTCGCCGCGCTGGTCTGGAACAACCTGCCCGGCCCGGACGAGGACTACACCATGGCCGAGACGATGATGCTCGGTGTCGTCGCCTCCGGCGGGCTGGCGTTCGTCGCCCTGATCGCGCTCGGCCCGGTCCTGGTCCGGCCGGTCCTGGCGGTCGCCGGCTGGCCGCTGCGCCGGCTCGGCCCGGTCGGCCGGCTCGCCATCGGCGGGGTCGGCGGCAGCACCCGGCGGGCCGCCGCCGTCTCCGTGGTCGTCGCGCTCGGCGTCACCCTGGTCACCGGGGTGCTCGTCGGCGGTGACTCGATCCGGGTCCTCGCCAACCGGGAGGCGGTGGCCGCCGCGCCCGCCGACTTCGAACTGCGCGGACCGGGCGGCGCCGCCCTGCCGGCCGGGCTGGCCGACACGGTGCGGAAGAACCCCGACGTCACCCGGGTCGCCACCTACCGCTGGGCCGGCGAGGCCACCGTCGGGAGCCTGACCGGGTCGGCGGTCACCGACGTGCCGATGGCGCAGGTGCCCCGGCTCGCCGGCCTCGACACGGAGTCCGGGTCGGTCACCGACCTGGCCCCCGGTAAGGCGGTCCTCAGCCGGATCGTCGCCGACGTGGACGGCCTCGACGTGGGCGACCGGGTCACCGTCGGACTGGGTGGCAGGCAGATCCAGCTGGCCGTCGCCGCCGTCCTCGGTGGGGAGGCCCCACTGCACACCGGGGTCCTGCTCGACCCCGCCGACCTGACCGCCCTCGGCCTGCCGGCCGCACCGACCGGTCTGCTCGCCGACGCCGCGAAGAGCGGGGAGGACGGCCGGACCGCCGCGCTGCGCTCCCTGCGTTCCGTCACGGCCGGCCAGCCAGACCTGGCCGTCACGGTCCTCGCCGACCAGTACGACCAGATCACCGACGCCCTCTCGGTCCTGCTGGCGGTCGCACTCGCCCTGATCGGCCTGACCGTGCTGATCGCCGTCGTCGGGGTCGGCGCGACCACCGCGCTGTCCGTCGTCGAACGGTCCCGGGAGTCCGGGCTGCTCCGGGCGGTCGGCATGTCCCGCAGCGGCCTGCACACCATGCTCACCACCGAATCCGCCCTGTACGGGGTGATCGGTGCGGTGCTCGGCGTGCTGCTCGGAGTGCCGTACGCGTGGCTCGCCGTCTCCGCCATCGGCCTGAACGCGCCGCTCACCCTGCCCGGCGGCCAACTGCTCGCGGTGTTCGTGGTGCTGGTGGCGCTGACCGCGCTGGCCGGGGTACTGCCGGCCCGCCGAGCGGCCCGGGTGAGCCCGGTGGCCGCCCTCTCCACCGACTGACCCACCGGACACCGTCAGGGAGCGGAACGCCGGACGTTCTCGCGCCGGTCCGGGCCGGGATGGTCGGGTTGTGCCGGGGGCAGGGTGAACGAGAACGTCGCGCCCTGCCCCTCCTGGCTCTCCGCCCAGATCTCCCCGCCGTGCCGTTCCACCGCCCGGTGCACGGTGGTCAGGCCGATGCCGGTGCCGGGGAAGTCGCGGGCGTCGTGCAGCCGGGCGAACGGCCGGAACAGCTGCCCGGCTTGATCGGCGGGGAATCCGGCACCGTTGTCGCGCACCCAGAACCGGGTGCCGCCGTCGGTGCCGATCTCGACGGCCGGGTGAGTGACCTTGCGGGTGAACTTCACCGCGTTGGTGATCAGGTTCTCCAGGATGACCCGGACCAGGCCCTCGTCCCCGTCGGCGGTCATGTTCTCGCGTACCGCGAAGTCGATCTGCCGGTCCGGGTCGCGGGCCATGACGTCGGCGACCACCTGGACCGCCGTCGCCGTCATGTCGAAGGTCTCCCGGCGCAGTTCGCCGCGGCTGGCCCGGGCCAGGATGAGCAGCGACTCGACCAGGTCGGCCATCCGCATCGAGGCCGCGTGGATGCGGGTCAGCCGGTGCCGGGTGGACTCGCCGAGCGGCTCCTCGATCTCCTCCAGCATGTGCTCGGCGAAGCTGCTGATCACCTGGAGCGGGCCGCGCAGGTCGTGCGAGACCGACCCGGAGAAGGCCTCCAGCTCCCGGTTGCGCCACTCCAGCTCCTCGACCATCGCGGCCCGGGTCTCGGCGAGCTGCCGGGCGGCACGTTCCTCGGCGGCGTCGAGTTCGCGGCGCATCAGCTCCTCCCGGATGCGCCGGGCCTCGTCGTGGGACTGTTTGCGGCGGATCTGGGCGCGCACGTGCACCCGCAGGCCCTCGGGGACGTCGGCGTCGCGCACGTAGTCGTCGGCGCCGGCCGCCAGGCAGTCCAGCATCCGCTCCTCCGGCCCGGTCATCACCAGCGGCAGATCCCCGGCCTGTGGTGCCCCGCGCAGCCGCCGGCACTCCTCGCCGGCCCGGTCCGGGTCGTCGCCGAACCCGAGGACGACACAGTCGACGGGCTGGGCGGCGAGCAGGGCGACGGTGTCGTCCACCCCGGTGGCCTGCACGATGTCGTAGCCGTCGGCGCGCAACGGTTCGGCCCAGCGTTCCAGTTCGGCCCGGTCGGTGCCGACGACCATCACCTTGCCCGGCCCGTGCACCCCGCCGATCGCCTCGATCGGGAACTGTTCGGCGCTCTGCCGCAGCACCACCGCCAGTTTCGCCAGCACCACCGCCATGTCCTGCTGTTTGCGGACGAACGCGTCGGCGCCGGCGTCCAGCATCTGCATCTCGGTGGCGTAGTCGTCGGCGGCCGTCATCAGCAGGCACGGGGTGTCGCGCAGTGCCGGGTCGAGGCGGATCCGGCGGATCACCGTGGCCCCGTCGACGACCGGCATCACCCCGTCCACGATGATCGCGTTGGGCCGGCGGTCGGTGGCCATCCGCAGCCCCTCCTCGCCGCCGGTCGCGGTCAGCACCGCGTAACCCTCCGGCTCCAGCAGTTCGCGCAGCTGCTCCCGGAAGGTGACGCTGTCGTCGATGACCAGGATCGTGGTGCGGTCGGCGGTCCGGTCCGGGACCTCGCCGAGCAACTGGCGGGTCCGGGCCACCACATAACCGGCGTCGTACGGTTTGCCGACGTACTCGTCCGCACCGATCCGCAGCCCGGCGAGCCGGTCGGACACCTCGCTCTCACTCGACAGCAGCATCGTGATCACCCCGTCCCGGCCGGGGGTGCGGCGCAGTTCGGTGAGCAGTTCCAGGCCGTCGGCGTCCGGCAGCAGCACGTCCAGGACGGCCGCCTCGAAGGGTTTCGCCGCGAACGCCGCCCGCGCCTCGGCCCCGGTGGCACAGAGGATGGTCGCGAAGCCGTCGTCGGAGAACGCCTCGTGCAGATCCATCCGCACGGTCAGGCTGTCGTCGACGATCAGCACGGTCGGGGTCATCGGTGTACCGCCGAGACCAGCTCGGCGACCCGGGCGGCGATCCGGGCGGGCGGCAGCACGTGCTGTGCGGCACCGAGCAGGGCCGCCTCCCGCGGCATGCCGTAGACGACGCAGCTCCCCTCGTCCTGGGCGAACGTGACGGCACCGGTGTCCCGCAGCTTCAGCAGGCCGGCCGCCCCGTCCCGGCCCATCCCGGTGAGCAGGCAGCCGATCGCGGCCGGGCCGTACTCGTCGGCGACCGATTCGAACAGCACGTCCACCGACGGCCGGCAGGAGTGCCGCTGCGGGCCGTCGTTGAGCCGCAGCAGCCTGTCCCGGACCAGTACGTGCCGGTCCGGAGGTGCGAGCAGGACCTGCCCGGTGGCCCGGCTGACCGGGGTGCCGTCGACGGCGTACCGGACGTCGCGGCCGCACTGCCCGCCCAGCCAGTCGGAGAACGCCACCGCGAACTGTTCGCTGGTCGCGATGTGCTGCACGATCAGGATCGGGGTGGTGAACGAGGCGGGCAGCGAGCACAGCAGTTCGGTGAGCGCGCCGGGACCGCCGGTGGAGGCGCCGA
>DATMVU010000795.1:0-17380 GCA_035562875.1 Actinoplanes sp.
CAGCACGCCCCGCGCCACGGAACCGACAGATGATCATCACTACCCTCACCGGCGGTCAGTCCACCCACCACCAGCCGTCCCCGACCTCCCGCTGCGGGCGCCCGCGATCGCCGTCCGCGGTCGGGATGACCGTCTGGTCGGTGGGCGGTTCGAGGAAGTACGCGAGACCGTTCCCGGATTCGGCCCGCCAGTCCTGCCACAGTTGCACGAACAGTGCGGTGGGACCGGCGTAGACGAATCCGGACGGGCACAGGGATCGCAGGCCGGCCGGCAACTCGGGTTCGGCCGGCAGCCGGCCGGCCCGGTAGTCGGCGGCCAGTGCGGCGAGCGCGGCCCGGTGCTCCCGGTACCGGTGGTCGGCGTAGTCGCCGGAGGTGCCCGGCCGGAGGATGACGGCGGCCACGACCGCTGCCGCGAGGGCTACCACCGCCAGGGCGATGATCCGGGAGCGACGGCGGCCGGTGTCGGGCGCCGTCTCGAAGGACGAATCCCAGAAGAACGACATCCACCGATCCTGCTGCTACTCCTGCCGCCGGGGGAAGGTCCCACACTGGACCTTCACACCATCTCCACGGGTACCGGGATGCCGTAGCGGGCGTCCAGGATCTGCATCGCCGCGCCGGCCGCGATGGCGTCGTCGCCGAGGGCGGACAGCGAGACGTCGACGGTGAGCCAGTCGGCTCGCGGGACCTGGGTACGGACCGCGCGGGTGACCGCGTCCAGGTAGACCCGGCCGTGCCGGAGCAGGTCGGTTCCGGCCAGGACGACGTGGCCCAGGTCGAGGGTCTGCAGCAGGTTGACGACGCCGGCTCCGAGGATGCGGGCGGCCAGGTCGACGTCACCGGCGCTGATCGCCTGGTCGTGCATGGCCTCCAGGCAGCCGTGCCGGCCGCAGGGGCACGGTGGGCCGTCGAGCTGGATCACGGTGTGGCCGAACTCGCCGGCGTTGGTGTGCGCACCGCGGTGGGCGGAACCGGTCAGCCACAGGCCGGCGCCGACGCCGGAGTCGACCATCACCAGGGCGGCGTCGCGGAATCCGGGGCCACGGCGCCAGGCTTCCGCGGTGACTCCGGCGGTGACGTCCTTGTCGAGGTGGACGGGCAGGCCGAGGGCGCGGTGGGCGAGGGCGGCCAGCGGTACGTCGTGCCAGTGCCGCAGACGGTGGGCGTCCCGGACGGTGCCGGCCGCCTGATCGAGCGGGCCGATCATGCCGATGCCGACGCCGGTGACCCTGTCGTACCCGCTCCGTAGGATTTTGACCTGGTCGGTGAGGGTGTCGATCAGCTGGCCGGGGGTGAAGTCGGCGGGCAGTGGGGTGACCGTGGTGGCGAGGACGGTGCCGGCGAGGTCGGTCAGGGCCAGCCGGAGGGTACGCCGGGAGACGTGCGCGCCGATGGCGTGGCGGCTGTCGGGGACGAGTTCGTACACGGCGGCGGCGCGCCCGGTGGCGGGGCGGCGGCTGCCGGCCGAGACGATCACTCCGTCGTCGAGGAGCCGGGCGAGGACTTTCGACACCGCCTGCGGGGTGAGCCCGGTGGCCTTGGCGACGTCGCCGCGTTCGAAGGTGGGCGTGACCCGGGCCACGGCCAGCGCCCGGGCCTCGTTGTAGCCGCGAAGGAAGTTCTGGTGCACCGCGTCACTCTAGTCAGCGAGTTTCGCAACGGCGTTGCTAAAGTCCGCGACCATGGAACACCTCACTACCCGCCACCGCTGGACCGCGCTGCTGGCGCTGGCACTCGGTGGCGTCGCCATCGGCCTCACCGAGTTCGTCGCCATGGGACTGCTCCCCGACATCGCCCGCGACCTGCTCGGCGGCACCTCCGCCGGCGAGGTGGCGCACGCCGGCTGGACGATCACCGCGTACGCCCTCGGTGTTGTCACCGGCGCACCGCTGATCGCCGCCCTCACCGCCCGCTGGCGCCGCAAACGCCTGGTCCTCGTGCTGCTCGTGCTGTTCGCGGCCGGCACCGCCGCCTCCGCGGTGGCCTCCAGCTTCGGTCTGGTGCTCGTCGCGCGGTTCGTCGCGGCACTGCCGCACGGTGCCTACTTCGGTGCCGCCGGACTGCTGGCCGCGTCACTGATGGGCAAGGGCAAGGAGGCGCGTGGGTACGCGGTGGTGCTCGGTGGCCTCACCATCGCCAACCTGGTGGGAGTCCCGGCGATGACCAGTCTCGGTCAGAACGCCGGCTGGCGGGTGTCGTACGCGGTGATCGCCGGGGTTTTTGTCCTGACCCTCCTGGCGGTGGCGGTGAGTGTGCCCGAGGTGCCCGCCGTGGATTCCGGGTCGGCCCGGGCCGAGCTGCGGATCCTGGCCCGGCCGCAGGTGTGGCTGGTGGCGGCCACCGCCTCCGTCGGGTTCGCCGGATTCTTCGCGGTCAACAGCTACATCGCGCCGGTGACCACCGAGGTCGCCGGGTTCGGGGCGGGCACCGTGCCGTGGGTGCTGGTGGCGTTCGGGCTCGGCATGACCGTCGGCAACGCCCTCGGCGGCTGGTTCGCCGACCGGGACCTGCGGCGGGCCCTGCTGTACGGCTTCGCCGCGGTGATCGTCGCGATCCTGTTCTTCGCCCTGTTCGCACCGACCACGGCCGGCCTGTTCGCCGGCGCGTTCCTGGTCGGCGGCACCAGCCTGTTCCTCGGCCCCGCCCTGCAGGCCCGGTTGATCACCGTCGCGCCCGGCGCCCAGCTGATGGGTGCAGCCGTCAACCAGTCCGCGATGAACGTCGCCAACAGCATCGGCGCCGCCCTCGGTGGTCTGGTGATCGCCCGCGGACTCGGCTACATGGCGCCCGCATGGACCGGCCTGGCCCTGAGCATCCTCGGGCTGGGGCTGGCCGCCCTCAGTTTCCGCCTCGACCGTCAGGGCAGATCAGTCATGCCCCTGCCCCGGTAGGGCTCCGGCGGCGGCTGGTACTGCAGGTTGTCCCGGACGTTCTTCTGCACCGCGACCGCCGCGAACAGGGTCATCGCGAACGCCAGCCCGTAGAAACCCTTCTCGCTCAGTAGCAGACCGCTGTTCCACAGGCCCACCACCAGCATCACCACCGAGATCCCGACCACCGACCAGGACAGCCCGAGGTACAGCACCGAGACCGGCAGGCCCTCGGCGCGGTCCCGGACCGACTTCTGCAGCGAGACCGCGGCGAACAGGCCCAGCACCAGGACCGCCCCGTAGAAACCCTTCTCGGAGCGGACCATCGTGGCGTTCCACAGGCCCACCACGAACGACACCACGCCCAGGGCGAGCGCCGCCCACGAGGCACCGACGAAGGCTGCTGTCGGCTTGGCCGGGGACGGCTGCGGCTGCACCACTGCGGACTCCAAGCGGTAACGGAACAGATCTCCCCGAACGCTACGACCCCCGGGCAACGTCACGCACGGTTATCCGATCAGTGGGAGGGTGACCACCAGCGGCCAGGTCAGGACGATCGAGCCGATCAAGGCGGTCACCGTGGGTGCTACCGCGAAACGGTGCAGGACGGCGCTCCACGCCGCCTGCCACAGGAACAGGCCGACCAGCGGGAACAGGGCCAGCACCACAAAACTGCTTGTCAGACCGGCTACCGCAGCGGCGGCCAGGACAACCGTGAAGACCGCCGAGATCGACAGCAGGAGCAGGGTGGAGCCGCCGGACGCGCGTTCGGCGGCGTAGGAGAACAGGGCGAAAGCGGCCCACATGATCAGAAGCAGCCACCAGCGGTCACCGACGGGCAGAGCATGAGTCAACCCCAGATGAACCGGTACGGCGATGGCGAGCGCGGCATACGGCACGGCCAGGAGCAGACGGGACGAGGACGGCTGCCGCGCCGGGGACGGGCGCCTGGTGGCGTACCACAGCAATAGAGCCCCGGTGACCAGCGCATATCCGGTGACGTAGCCGGCGATGGCGATGGGCAGTCCGGTTGTCGGGAGGAAGCGGGCCGCTACCGCACCGATCGTCGCGGCCACCGCCGTGGCCGACAGCGTCTGCACCGGGCGGGACGGCCTCCACGGCGGCGGCGGACCGGCGGGCCGGCCGGTGAGCAGGGCGATCAACGGGACGAAGCCGATCAGCAGGGCCAGCACCAGCAGGGCCGCACCGATCAGCCGACGTGCGGGGAACGGGATCGGCGCGTCGTTGAGCGGGCCGCCGAACGCGGTGTCCAGCCAGGCGACGGTCTCCCGGTGCGTCTCCGGCGCGTAGAGGACGGTGATGTGCTCGACCCCGGCGATCGTGTCGGCCCTGCGGTCGGGGCGCTGCGCGGCGACGGTCTCGGCCGTCGCCTGGAAACCCGGGAACTCCAGAGCACCGACCAGGGTGAGCAGGCCGGCCGGGCCCTGCGGGGAGGCGGCGCCCGGGCCGGGCAGCGAGATCGCCACGGTCGCGGTGATCTCCGGGTGGGCGGCCGCGTACCGGGTCACCGCCCCGGCGCCCATCGAGTGGCCGACCAAGGCGATCCTCGACGGGTCCACGTCCGGCAGCGACCGCAGGCGGGCCACCGCGACGTCCAGGTCGTGATCCAGCGTCCGGGTGGACTCGCCGGTGCTCGCGGACTGGTCCGGCAGCGGGCCGGTGTTCGCCCCGTGCCCGGCGAAGTCCAGCAGGACGACCACGTACCCGCGGGCGGCCAGGGTGTCCCCGAACGGCGCCATCAGCTTCGCCGAACCGGAGAAGCCGTGCGCCACCACCACACCGGGACGCCTGCCGGCCCCGGACGGGTGCACCTCCTCCAGGGGAACCCCGGCCGAGACCACCTGCTCCCGGCGGGTTCCCTGGCCCGCTCCGGCGATCAGCCAGCCACCACCGACGAGAAGAACGAGCAGAAGCAGCAGCGTACGTTTCACGAAGCCGGATCTTATCGACGGGAACACATGGAAGGCGGTGTCCTCCCCGGAACCTTCACCGAACCGGCACACCGGCTCCCGGAGGGAGGGATCAGATCCGGGCCGAGATCGAGAGCCCGCACCACATCCGAGGATGCCCGATCAGGTGGTCACCAGGCTCTTGACGGCCTCAGCGGCCCGGATCAGGGCGGCCAGGGCCGGTGGCATCTGGCGCAGATAGTGCTCACGGGCCGGCCAGTGGTCCGCGTCGACGGTGGCGACGTGCGGGCTGATCCCGGTCAGGTCGTAGAGCGCGACGAGCATCATCTGGTGCGGCTCCAGCCGGGCGCCGCGGGCGATCGTCAGGGTGACCGAGGCTCCGGGGACCTTCACGTAGAGCGGTTCGGCCGGGACGATCCGGTGCACGGTGCGCAGCACCCGCCGGACGCTCTCCACCCGCGCGATCGGCCGTCCACCCTGGAGCAGCCGGCCCTCGAACATGTAGCGGACGCCGAACGGGCCCGGACCGCCGATCGTCCGGCACTCGAACGTGCCACCGGCACCGACCCGGCCCTCGAGGAGGATCTGCGCCCGGGACTCGTTGTCGGTGCGCTCCTGGCCGGCCAGGTACCGCAGGACACTCTCGACGTCGGTGCCGCTGCGGGTGAGCAGATGACCCGTCTCGTAGGCGGCGTCGTCGGCACCGCCCCAGCCGGTCTCCGCGTTCAGGCGGGCCTCGCCCCGCTCCAGCCAGATCCGGGGCGGCCGGGACATCAGCAGCTCGGCGACGAGGGCCACCGCTAGCCCCAGGCCGCTCAGCCCGGCCGGGACCGGCCGGGGCGTGCTGTGCAGGGACAACCACAGGTCATTGGCGAGCGGCTGGGGTGGCATCAGCATGACCGGCGGACCTCTTCGATCGGGGACGGGGATGAAACGGCCGAGGCCGGTGCCGCCCAGCGACGAGCTGGGCGGCACCGGCCTCGGGTTCACGCTGCGGGGCTGCGCCGCATCTGGTGGAACGGGGTGCCGTCCTCCAGGGTGACGGTGGCGACGTCGACGTAGCCGAGTCGCCGGTACAGGGCCTGGTTCGCCTCGTTGGTGGCCTCCAGGAAGGAGACGACACCGTTCTCGTCGAGACGCCGGTGGACACCCTCCACCAGCCGGGTGCCGTGACCCTGTCCCTGGTGATCGGGGTGGACCGCGACGAAGGCGAGGTGGAAGTGCGGGTCATGGAGGTGGTTCTCGTCGAGCGTCTTGTCGAGGTGCTCGAACCGGGGCAGCATCTCGATCGGCACGATCTGCCGGAGCCGCTCGTCGTAGTCGGGGAAGGGCGTCTCCGGCCCGGTCCGGTCGAACCAGACGGCCGTCGCCGCCAGCTCCCCGTCCCGCTCCAGCAGGTGGACCTCACCGGCGCCGCCCGCGGCGTGCCCGGCGGCCAGCCCGAAGTAGCCGGCCATGATCGCCCGGCGGGACTCCGGTTCGGGTACCAGGTACCGATTGGGTCGCAGGTCGTCGAACGAGAAGGCGATCAGCTCGGCGGCCGCCACGACGTCGGCCGGGCTCTCGGCCGTCCGGATGGTCCAGTCCGTCATCGGTGGGCTCCGATCCGGGGCCGGTCGTCGGAACCGGAACCCGTCACGGACAGGTTGCCGGAGCCGAGGCCGATGCCCTCGTACACCTCGGGTTTGGTGGACCGCAGGACCAGACCCCAGATCAGGCCGAGGGCTGCCACGCCGGCGAACAGCGCCGGGATGAGGACGGCCGGGCCGGTCCAGGTGCCGGTGCCGTACAGGGTCGGCAGGTTGGTGGTCATCAGGCTGGTCAGCAGCAGCAGACCGGGCAGGGCGATCCACGGGGCGATGGTGCGGCGCCAGAGCGTCTCGTCGCCGGGGTTCTTGGCGAAGTAGACGATGACGGCGAGCGCGGTGATCGTGATCAACAGCGCGACACCGAAACCGCCGGAGGTGCCGAAGACGAAGAACAACTGGGTCAGCGGGTCCCAGCCGGCCACCGCGAACACGATGATCACGGCGAGGCCGATGACGGACTGGGCGATCGAGGCGTTCCGGGGGGCGCCGTTGACGGTCAGGCCGAAGGCCCGCGGGAGCACACCCTCACGGCCGAGGGCGTAGCCGTAGCGGGCGATCAGGCTGTGGAAGGCGACGCTGGCGGCGAAGACACTCGTCGCGAACAGGGCGAAGCCGGTGTTGACCGTCCAGCCGCCGAGCTGGGCCGCAGCCAGGCCGGGCAGCAGGGCCGGGCCTTCGGTGCCGGCGAGCTCGTACACGTCGGAGCCGGCAGCGGAGATCATCACGACGGCGGCGAAGGAGTAGAACAGCATCGCGCCGATGATCATCGTGAACATGGCCTTCGAGACGCTGCGCCGGGCGTCCCGTGCCTCCTCGGCGTACGCGGCGGTCGCCTCCAGGCCGGCGAAGCAGGTCATACCGATCGCGGCGAGCGTGCCCGCACCCGGGCTCCACAGGTTGTCCAGGGCCAGCGGCTGGAGGTTCCACTCGAAACCGGGGCTGAAGACCAGTGCCAGCGAGTAGACCGCCACCATCAGGGTCTCCGCGGCCACCAGGACGATCAGGATCTTCGTCGAGGTGGTGATGTCGAACATGCCCAGCAGCGCCACCAGGCCCCAGGCCACCACGGCGACGATCCACCACGGGACGTCGACGCCGATCAGCTCGGACAGCAGCGGGGTACCGACGGCGGCCAGACCGCCGTAGCCGGCGGTCTGGAAGAACAGGTAGGTGACCAGCGCCACCAGGGCGACGGCGACGGCGACCGGGCGGCTCAGCACCCGGGCGAAGGCGTAGAAGGCACCGGCGTTACGGATCCGGCTGGCCATGGCCAGGTAGCCGGGGGCGAAGACCAGCAACACCACGCCGACGGCGAGGGTCCCGATCGCGATGCCGGGCTGACCGGTGACCGCCAGGGCCGTGGGGAAGATACCCAGCACGACCGTCGCCGGTGCGACACCGGCGAGGATCAGAACAAGGATCTTCTTCCAGTCAAGGATGTCGGCGCTCAGGGCGCTGTGCAGTTTACTTTGAGGCGCGGGTTGCACCCGGTTCTCCTTCGGCAGTGAGGGGGGTGGTTGCGGTGAACGGCGCAGCATGCGGAGAGTTACGCCGCCGGGGTGGAAATCACCGCAGGACTTTGGTGCCTTTGACCTCGTCGGCGCAGATCAGCAACTCGTTCAGCTCTGGCGTCAGAGCCGATTTGTACTGCTCGGGCGCGGGCCAGTACTCAGTTCCGATCGTCTCGGTCCGGCGGATCAGGTCGGTGAGGTTGTACAGCGCGATGAGAAGCAACTGGCCGAGACTGAGCCGTTCGCCGTTACGGATCGCATTGTTGATGGCTCCGCTCGGCCAGCCGGTGAGGTTGGAACTGCGGGGAATCAGGATGTAAGCGGTCGGACTGCCGATTCCGAGGCTCCGGAAACCCTTGCGGAGTTCGTGGGGCACGCCGAGGGCCGGGGATTCGGCGGTGCCGATGGCGAGACGGCCGCGGCTCACCGTCCGGCCGTAACCGATGTCCCGGGTCTCGTACGAATTCAGACTGCTGAGCCTGCCCTCGACCACGACCTGGGCGCGCGGGCAGGGCTGGTCCCCGGCGAGGTAACGCAGCAGCGACTCCAGCGAGGTGGTGCGCCCGCCTTCGAACTCCTGCCAGATCACCTGGACGATCTCCAGGTGGGCGCTCTCCACCGGGAACCACGCGGAACTGGACGGCCGCTCCCGGTTCATCCAGTAGCCCCACATGATTGACGCAGCGTCGTCGTACTTCCATCCGGCCCACTGCTCGTTCACCGCGATGTCCGGATGGGCGGAACCGGGCGGGCCGGCCTTCATCTGCAACAACGGACGGTCACCGATGAGCATCTCGGCCAACAGGGCGACACCCAGCCCCAAGCCGAAGAGCCAGGGGTCCAGAACCGGTTCTCGGCTGGGCTGATTGTGGGAGGATAACCAGAATTCATCGGCAGGTGACTTAGACCCCGGCAGCACGAGGTTCACTCCAAGTTTGCTGTGAGTAACAGACCACTGAATCGGTGCGCGATGCGGTAGGCGTACTGATCTTTCGATCCGGCACAGTGCACCCATTGCCATTGCTCGGTGATTGAATAGGAACCGCAACTACACGCTGTGATATTCAGCGTTGCCATCACGACGACGCGTAACTATAGCGTCGTCCACTAGGGACTGCAATGGCCTGCTATGTCACAAGAGTGATTATTATTCGGCCACTTGACGGATCGATCGCCGCCAGGATCCCACCGGGTGGTGATCTTCGCGCGGCGAGCATACGGCTATTGTTCCGGCCATGCCGCTGAGCCCCGAACAGTTCCATGTCCACGCCCTCGCGGCGGCCGACGATTCGGGGCGGCTGCCGCTCGCGCGGATGACCGAATGGGAGATCAGCCCGTTCGAACAGGACGGGCTACGGGTCAGCCCACTGCGCCCGCCGGTGCTGCCGGAACCGGCCCGGCACGGCGAGGACCCGGCCGACTGCGGATCCTGCCGGCGGCGCGACGAGGGCATCTGGCTCAACGAGCGGTGGCGGCTCATCCGGATCGGTGAGCGCGGCGTGCCACTGGCGCTCATGCTGATCCCCCGCGACCACCACGACCTGGCCGACCTGCCCGACGAACTCGCTGCCGAGCTGGGCCTGCTGACCATCCGCATCGCCCGGCACGTCGAGGAACTGCCGCACATCGCGCGGGCTCACGTCTACCGGCTGGGTGACGGCGGGGCACACCTGCACGTGTGGTTCTTCGCCCGGCCCGAGGGGCAGCCGCAGATGCTCGGCTCCTGGCTGATGGTCTGGGACGACCTGCTGCCGGAGTACCCGGCCGACGTGGCCGGCGCCGACGCCGCGACGGTAGCCGCGGCCCTGGCCGCCTCGCACGGCGGAACCGCCCGGCCACACCATGGCTGAGCACCTGATCCTCGAGGACTTCGACCTGCTTCCGGGCGGTGACGACGCCGAGGACGTGCACCGGCTGCTCGGCGAGAGACTGCCCGCCTGGGTGGCGGCGGCCCGCGCCGCCGGAACCGGGCTCTACCTGCTGCGCGACGACGCGAAGTAGCTCCACCAGCGACGCCGGCCGCCGTGCGCCACCACGCTGGTGTACTTGAGGTTGCCACGGATCAGCGGGTCGTCGTGCCCGGCGTTCACCACGTGCAGGGTCCGGAACGCGACGGCCAGGTCCCGGACGTACTTGATCCGGTCCTCCAGCGTGGGACCGTCGACCCAGTCCGCCGATGCTCATCGGCCGGCAGCGGCGGTTCCGTCTCCTCCTGGCCAGGTTTCGGGTGGAACACCTTGAGCACGCAGGTGGGCGGCCCGTCCCCCGGCGCCCGGAGACGGGCCCGCCACAGCACGCCCTCGGTGCCCTTGCGGCCGAAACCGAACAACATGTGCCGGGCCGGGTCGTCGCCGGGTCCGGCGTACCGCCCGTTCGGCTCGGAGGGCACTGGCGGGAACTCGCCGTGCTCGTGCAGGTAGGGGCAGAACAGCTTGCATCTGCGGGGCGGCGCCATGCCGGGCAAGGTACCAGTCAGTAACCGCTGTGCCGCCGCAGCCAGGCGGCCTGGCCGCCGTCGACGAGCAGATCCGTCCCGGTGATGTAACGCGAGCCCGGGCCGGTGAGGAAGGCGACCGCCTCGGCGATCTCGCCCGGGGTTCCGGCCCGGCCGATGCCGCAGGCGTCGAGCATCGCCATCATGTGCTCGCCGGACGCCGACTCCTGCTCGGCCTTCGCCATCGCGGTGGCGATGACGCCGGGGCTGATCGTGTTGATCCGGGCGCCGCGCCGGTTGTAGGCGAGCGCCGCCGCCTGCACCCGCACCTGGTTACCGCGTTTGGCCAGGATGTACGCGTCGACCGGCTTCTCCCCGGCCCCGGTCACCACGCCGAGTTCGAGCAGCCGGTCGGCGGGTGTGGTGGCGAGGGCCTGTTCGTCGGCGGGGTCGAGCCGGGCGTAGTGACCGGCCATGCTCGCCACGCACACGACGGCGGTGCCGTCGGTGACGACCGGTTCGAAGGCGTCGATGAGGTACGCGGTCCCGGCCAGGTCGACCGCCATGATCTGCTCGACGGTGGAGGTGGCCGCGGAGACACCGGCGGTGTGCACGACGGCGGTCAGCCGTCCCGCGGCCGCGGACACCGTGGCGAGTTCGCCGACCGACTTCTGGTCGGCGATGTCGGTGACCTGCCCGCGGGCGTCGTACCCTTCGGCCCGCAGCGCGGTGACGGCCCGGTCGAGATGATCGGCGAACGCGTCGGCGAGGATGACGGTGTGACCGCTGCCGACGCGGCGGGCGACGGCGGTGCCCATCCCACCGGCCCCGGTGATGACGACGACGTCCTTACTCAACGGAACCTCCGGAGGCGATCGCCTGCCGCCACGGGCGCAGGGACTTGGGTGGCATGCCGGCGGCGAGGACCCCGACCAGGCGGTCCTGCCGGTGGTAGGTGGCCAGGAACCGGCGGTCGGACAGTGATCCCTCGGCGATCTCCAGGCGGTCGTGGCCGCGCAGGTAGCCGTAGGCGTGCAGTTTCAGGTCGTACTGGTCGGACCAGAAGTACGGCACCGGCGCGAACGGGCGCCCGGCACCGAGCAGGTTGCGGGCGGCGGCCATCCCCTGCTCGGCGGCGTTGGTCCGGTGCTCGATCCGCATCGGCACCCCGAACAGCGGGTTGTACCAGCGGGCCACGTCCCCGGCGGCATACACGCCGGGTGCTGCGGCACAGAACTCGTCGCAGACCACACCGTCGGCGACGGTCAGTCCGGAGCCGTCCAGCCAGTCGGTGTTCGGGACCGAGCCGACCGCGACGACCACCTCGTCCGCGGTGATCACGGTGCCGTCGGCGAGCCGCACTCCCCCGTCGGCGATCTCCGACACGGTCACCCCGGTGCGCAGGTCGACCCCGCGGTCCCGGTGGACGCCGGCGAGCATCCGGCCGACCGGTTCGCCGACCGCGTGCGCCAGCGGCACCGCCGCCGGCTCCAGCAGGACCACCTCGCACCCCAGGTCACGGGCCACCGCGGCGCACTCCGCGCCGAGGAAGCCGGCTCCCACGACAGCGATCCGGGCGCCGGGTCGCAGTCGCTTGCGCAATTCCAGAGCGTCATCGATCGTACGCAGGAGATGTCCCGGGCCACCGGGGAGCGCACGTGGCCGCACCCCGGTGGCCACGACGAGCCCGTCGTACGGCAATCGGGTTCCGTCGCCCAGGGTGACCCGGCGCCCGGCCGGGTCCAGACCGGTGGCCCGCACCCCCAGCCGCAGGTCCAGCCCGAGCGCGGCGATCTGGTCCTCGGTGCGCAGCAGGAGCCGGTCGGCGTCCCACTGGGAGGCGAGGATCTGTTTGGACAGTGGCGGCCTGTCGTACGGCGCCTCGAACTCGTCCCCGACCACGGTGATCGTGCCGGTGAAGCCTTCCCGGCGGAGTGTCTCGACGGCGGCGAGACCGGCCGCCGAGGCACCCACCACGACGATCCGGTTCACGCCTCGACCAGCCGGATCGCTGCCGCCGGGCACACCGCTGCGGCCTCCCGGGTGGCCTCGTGCTGATCCTCCGGCGGGGTGGCGTCCAGCACGATCGCCACGCCGTCGTCGTCCCGCTGGTCGAACACGCCGGGGGCGACCATCGCGCACTGCCCGGCCGCGACACATTTCGGCTCGTCGAACTCCACACGCATCGTCGACACTCCTCTCACCAGGTCACGGGCAGGGACTTGAGGCCGTAGGCGACGCCCTCCATGGCGAACTCGACGTCCTCGAACGGCACCGCCAGCCGCAGCGTGGGGATCCGCCGGTAGAGGGTGCCGTAGACGACCTGCAGTTCGACCCGGGCCAGTGACTGGCCGAGACACTGGTGGGCGCCGTAGCCGAACGCGTGGTGTGAGCGGGCCGGCCGGGTCAGGTCCAGACGGTCCGGCTCGGGGAACGCCGCCGGGTCGTAGTTGGCACCGGCCAGTTCGAAGACGACACCGTCACCGGCCCGGATGGTGGTGCCGTGCAGTTCGATGTCCTCGATCGCGATCCGGCGGATGCCGGAGTGCACGATCGTCAGGTACCGCAGCAGTTCCTCGACGGCGTTCGCGACGAACCGCGGGTCGTCACTGTTGCGGCGCAGCAGGTCGAGCTGCTCCGGCTCGCGCAGCAGGGCGAGGGTGGCCAGACTGATCATGCTGGCGCTGGTCTCGTGCCCGGCGATCAGGATCGCGGCGCCCATGGTGACCGCCTCGGCGAAGGACATCTCCCCTGCCTTGACCCGGCCGCCCATCTCGGACAGCACGTCGTCACCCGGCTCGGCCATCTTCTTCTGCAGCAGCGCCGCCAGGTACTCCCCCAGTGCCTGCCCGGCCTGCGCGCCGGCTTCCGGGTCGGTCTCGTGACTGATCGCCTGCCGGCTGGCGGTCTGGAAGAACTCGTGGTCCTCGTACGGGGCGCCGAGGATCTGGGTGATCACCAGGGTCGGCACCGGCAGCCCGATCCGCTGCACCAGGTCGGCCGGTCTCGGGCCGGCCAGCAGGTCGTCGATCAGGTCGTCGAGCACCTTCTGGATGTGCGGGCGCAACGCCTCGACCCGCTTCACCATGAACGGTGCGTTGACGGTGCGGCGCAGCCGGGTGTGCTCCGGCGGATCGGTGTTGGTGATCAGTGGCGGGTGGTGCGGCGCCGACGCGGCCCGGCTACGGGTCATGTGCGGGTAGCCGGCCTTCTTCTCGTCGATGCTCAGCCGCGGATCGTTGAGCAGGGCCCGCTGGTCGGCGTGCCGGGTGATGAACCACGGGGTGCTGCCGTCCCAGATCCGGACCTGACTGACAGCGGGCATGTCCCGCACCGCCGGGGCGGGCGCGAACGGGCAACGGGACTCCCGCTGCATGGGGTAATACGGTGCTTCTGCCATGAAGCCATGCAAACAGCGCCACCTGACACGCCCCGGACGGCAACCTGACAAAAGCCGGACGTGACTCAGGTCACCTTCTGCCCCCGAACTCCCATCCGTAGACCTCGATGCCGGCATACCGCTCCCGGGTCAGCAACGCTCGCGCGCTGTCCGGATCCGGGGCGACGACCAGCAGTGCCGTCCCCAGCCAGACCTCGCCGTCGTCGGAGAGCAGCGGCCCGTACGCGATCAGGTTCTCCCGCCCGTCCGGAACCGTCAGGTCGGCCGACGTCCCGCCCCCGATCCCCAGCACCAGGTAGCGGTTGCCGTCCCGATCCCGGTCCGGGAACTCCCACATGGTGCGGCCCAGCAGATTGCGCCACCGGCGGATCAGCACGTCCCGGTAGGCGCCGGCCTGGTAGCAGGGCTCGTCGAAGGCGAACGCCCGCACCTCGGCCGGCCCCGGCAGATCCACGATGTGCACACTGCCGGCGAGCCGCTCCCCGTCGAAGGCGGGTCCCCGGGCGATCAGCTCCTTCTCGAAACGGTCCATGTAGGACCAGTGCTCTTCGAGCAACTCGTCGCGCAGCGCCTCGGAATCGGCCCGGTCGCGGTGGTACACCAGAAATTCCATGACCGCGGATCGTACGCCGGATAGGGTCGCCGCGATGACCACGACGACCGTTTCCGGCACCCGGGCACGGGTGGTGCGATGGCAGGCCGGGAACGGGCTGGCCGGGGTTCCGCAGGCCGCCGCCCCGATCGCCTTCGCCCTGATCGCGCTGCCGATCACCGGGTCGGCCGAGAGCGGCGCCGTGCTGGTCCTGGCGATGACCGCGGCGCAGATCGCCGGTGCGGTGCCGATGTCCCGGCTCGGGGCCCGGTTCGACGGTGTCCGCTTCCTGCGCACCCTCATCGCCATCCGCACCGCGGCCCTGCTCGCCGTCACCGGGCTGGCCGCCGCCGGGGTGCCGTTTCCGCTGCTGGTGGCCGCCGCGGCCGCAGCCGGGTCGGTCAACGGGGCCGCCCACGGCTACCAGCGGATGCTGCTCACCCACCTGGTGCCGCCGGACCGGCTACCCCGGGCGCTGGGGGTGGCCGCCACCCTGAACGAGCTGACCTTCGCGGCGTCCCCGGTGCTCGCGTCGGTGCTCGGCGCGGTCTCCCCGGTCGCGGCGACGGCGGTGATCACCGTGCTCGGGGCCGGGCCGATGGTCCTGATGCCCCGGGTCCCGATACCACCCCCGGAACCGCGGGCCGCCGATCGGCGGGCGATCCCCCGGGAGGCGTACCTCTGGCTGTTCTGTTCTCTGGCCTGCGCCGGATCGGTGGCCGCGGTCGAGGTGGGCGCGGTGTCGTTCGCCCTGTCCTTCGGCATGACACCCGGCCTGGCGTTCGTCTTCGCCCTGGTGTTGTGTGCGGGTTCGGTCAGCGGCGGCATCGGGGTCAGCGTCCGCAACCGGATGCCGGCGAACCGGACGATCGTGGTCCTGCTGGCGGTGGCCACCGCGGCCGCCACGCTGATCCTGGCCGGCGGGCACCTCGCCACCACGCTGGCCGGCGCGGCAGTGCTCGGTTTCCTGCTGCCGCAGTTCGGCACGTTCTACTCGCTGTCGCTGGACCGGCTCGCCCCACCGGGCCGCCGGGCCGAGGTCTTCGCCCTCCAGCGCACCGCCGGATCCCTCGGGGTGATCACGATCAGCGCACTGCTCGCGACGGCCGGCCTGCGCGCCGCTCTGATCGGCGGCGTCGCCCTGCTCGGCGCGGCGCTGCTGCTGGCCGCCCGGCACACCCGGGCACGATGATGGCTCGCATGGTGACGGTGCTGCTCGACGAGCCGCGGGTGTTCCTGTCCTACGGGTCGGCCTGCCTGGTGTGCGGGGCCGATCCCGGCGAGTTCGATCTCGAAGCGCCGTGGGCCGACGAGAGCAACGGCCTGTGCGGCGCCGGGGTGCCGGGGTATCTCCAGTTCCAGGTCGGTACGCACACCGGGCGGGTGCCGTTCCGGATCGAGGTGCACGAGGCCGAGCCGCCGCTCGATCCGGAGTGGGAGGAGGTCGTGGAGGTCTCGTTCACGGCCCGGTCCGAGCGGGCGTCATTGACCGGGCTGATGGGTGACGTCCACGAGTTCGCCATGACACCCGGCGACTACCGGGCCCGGTACTGCGTGCGCGGCTTCGAGGAGGCCGGCCAGGTCGACGGGGTGCCGGACGCGTATCTGCTGCAGTTCTGGCCCGGGATCCCGGCGCCGGGCCGGATCGTGGTGCGGTCCGGTGAGCGGGCCGCCTACTGGCACCGGGCCCGGCGCACGCTGACCGAGCAGGAGAAACGGGACGACGAGCGGGCCGCCGACGACGAGCTGGAGCAGCGGGCCCGCGACCGATGGGGTGACCGGGTGCCGAACGAGCGGCTGCGCCGCACCCTGGACACCGGCCTCTACCTCAGCGTCCTGTCCCGCATCGACATGGATCTCGAGTTCGCGCTGTCCGCCGTGGACGACCGGACCCACCGCGCGGTGACGGCGTGGGCGGCACTGCGGTGTCTGGAGGATTCCGGCCTGATCGGGTTGCCGCAGATCGCCCCGGCTGCCGCCGCTCTGCGCCGGGGCGAGCAGGTGCCGTGGCCGTTCCACGACTCCGGCCATTGCTGGAATGTGCTGCACCGGGCGCAGCCGCCGCGGACCAGCCTGCCGGTGCCGCCGGACGGTGGATACGAGCAGTCGCCGCAGGACTGGGCGATCATGACCCTGTTCCACTCGGCGAAGAAGGATTCGCTGGTCGCGGTGCTGGAGGTGGTGGTCTGCCTGGCTTTTGTGCACGGGCGGGACGGCTACCGGCAGGCGTTCGCCGAGCTGTACGAACGGTTCCCCGTGGTTCAGGAGTCGCGGAGCAGGCGGTAGCCGAGGGACGGGCTCAGCCGCATCAGGGCCGGGAGCAGTCGGGTCTTCCCGATGTGGATCTCGGGACGGCCGCGGCGCAATCCGTCGATCAGGGCCGCCGCCGCTGCCGACGGGCTGATCTTGCCGGTGCCCCGGCCGCGGGTCATGTCGGTGTCGACGAGAGGCATCATCGCCTCGGTGACCCGGATGTGCGGGGCCGTGTGCTCGCACTGGTACCGGAGCGCGCGGGTGAAGGTCCGTACCCCCGCCTTGGTCGCGCAATAGACCGGGGCGGTGCGTTTGGGCGCCAGCGCGAGCCCGGTGGTGACGTTGACGATCGCGGCGTCCGACTGCCGGCGCAGGTGGGGCAGCAGTCCGGTGCAGAGGGTGACCACGGCGTCCAGGTTGACGGCGATCTCGCGGCGCAGGGCCGGCCGGAGGTCGCCCGGGTCGCCGGCGAGCAGGTCGGCGTTCTCCTGCACAGCGGCGTTGTTGATCACGATGGAGAGGTCGGGATGCCGGGTGGTGACCATGTCGGTGAACGCGTCGACGGCGGCCGGGTCGGCGAGGTCGACTCGGTAGGACGTGACCCGGTCGCCGTACGGCGGGGAAGGGTTTCGGCCGACCGCGACGACGTGGGCACCGAGACCGGTGAGGTGATCGGTGAGGGCCCGGCCGATGCCGCGGGTGGCGCCGGTGATCAGGACGGTGTGGTCGGCGAGGCGCATGGGTTCTCCGGGAAGGCGGCCCGGTACTGGCCGGGGGTCATGGAGGTGCGGCGGCGGA
>DATMVU010000796.1:0-3320 GCA_035562875.1 Actinoplanes sp.
CAGTCGACGACTTCGAGACGGCGAGCGCCAACCGGGTCGCGGCCGGGGGCAAGGCGTTCGTCAACTCGCGCGGTGCGGTGGCCGGGGCGATCAGAAGCATCGATCGGGCGTACGAAGCACCCATGACGTTCGCGACCTACGAGATCACCGACCCCGCAGACACCCATCTCCAGCGGATGGACCGGGCCGAGGAGCTGGGTTTCCCCGCCGCGTGCCGCCTGGTCCCGGAAGCAGCCGGGGAGTGCTTCACCACCGAGCAGGTGACCGCCGCTGTCGCGTTGATCGGGGCCCGCCGCGCCACACTGGTGTTCCCCATCGACGGTGCCGTCATCAAGGCGAACTCCGAATCCACCAGGCGCCGGCTGGGCCTGGCCAGCCGCACGCCGTACTGGGCGGTCGCCTTCAAGTACCCGCCCGACACGGCCTCCACGGTGCTGCGCGACATCGAGGTCCGGGTCGGCCGCACCGGCCGGATCAGTCTGCGCGCCATCATCGACCCGGTGCACGTCAGCGGGACCACCGTCACCAAGGCGACCCTGCACAATCCGCAGTGGGTCGCCGAGCAGGGCCTCGCCATCGGTCAGACCGTCGCGGTGTGGCGGGCCGGCGACGTCATCCCCCGGGTGACCGCCCCGATCGGCGACCAGCCGCACGGGCTGACCCCGTGGGTGGCTCCCGACGTCTGCCCGCAGTGCGGCGAGCCGTGGGACAGGTCGAGCCTGTTGTGGCGCTGCCACACCGCCTCGTGTGCCGCGGCCAACGCCCTCGCCTACTGGTGCAGTCGCGAGGCCCTCGACGTGGACGGGGCAGGCGACTCGTTCTGCGACGCGATCATCGAGGCCGGCCTGGCCAGGACCGTAGCCGACCTGTACGACCTGACCGCCGACACGATCGCCGAGCTACCGGTGGGCCGGACCGCTTCCGGCGGCACCGTGATGCTGGGCCGCGCCAACGCCGACCGGATCATCGCAGGTCTGGCCGCGAGCAGGCAGCAGCCGTTCAACCGGGTGGTGACCGGCCTGGGCATCCGGATGACCGGCCGTAGTGTCGGCCGCTGGCTGGCCGCCCGCTTCAAGTCGATGCCGGCCCTGCGCGCGGCAACCGTCGAGGAGATCGCCGAGATCGACAAGATGGGCATGATCAAAGCCCAGCACGTGGTCGACGGCCTGCTGGCCATGGCCCCCGTGATCGACCGCTTGACGGCAGCCGGCCTGACCATGGAGGTCCAGGACGACGGCGGAGCCAAGCCGTTGACCGGCCAGACGTACGTGGTCTCCGGCTCAGTCCCCGGCTACACCCGAACCACGGTGAGCGAACGCATCGAAGCCCTCGGCGGCTCCGCCAGCAGCAGTGTCTCCACCAAGACGACAGCCCTGGTAACCGCCGAAACCACAACCGCCAAGGCAAAGAAGGCCACCCAGCTGGGCATCCCGGTGATCAGTCCCGAGGAGTTCGCCCGCATGCTCGCATGACCCACACCGCCCCGCGCGGCTGGTGGAGACCAGGATGCCGGCTCGGAAGTCCAGGTGGCCGGCATCGGTGCCCAGCAGGACCTCGGTTTCGGGTCGGGCGACCGTATCGAAGGCTGAGCGTTCGCCGGGCGTTCGCCGGGTGCTCGCCGGGTGCTCGCCGAGTGTTCGCCGGGTGCTCGCCGGGGGTGATGCCGAACGGGGCGACCAGCAGGTTACGGAGGCGGAACAGGTCGGTCACCGCCGCGGGTGGATCACGGAAGACGGCGTCGGCCCACCACTGGAGGTCGAGACTAAACCCCGGTGGGAGCCGCACGATGTAGGCATCCGCCAGATCGGGGTGCGGCTGGGCCGCCCGCAGCAGTGTGGCGCCGGCGGCAACCGGACCAGGCCGAACCCGCCCCCCGCGCGCAGACCCGACGTAGCTCCCGTGCCGGCACGGGTCACCGAGCGGCGAATCGCGTACACCGCCACCCTGTTCGAAGCCCTAGGCCTGCTGGACCGGAGGAAGCCAGGCGCCGTGCCTTGCTGGCCGTCGGCGTCCTCCTCGGTCACGCACGTCCTTCTCGGTCACGTCCTTCTCGGTCATGCCCTTCTCAGTCATGCCGCACCGCAGGTGGCGCCGCCCGACACGAACCAGCGGCGCGCCTACGCGAACCGCGTAGTCGAGCTCCTCACCGCAACCTGAGCACAGGCGTCGATCGACCGTCGTCTCGTGAAGCCGAGAGGGCGGCTTGATCCCCATGAGTTCCGGCGGGGGCCGCGCGGTAGCAGAAGCACCGAGACCACGGCATGGCGAACCACCGTCCTGGGTAGACAGATCGGGTCAGCGACCCGGACCCCGGGAGGTACCGACATGTCTCATCCCTCCGGCAGGCGCCCGATCTCAGGCGCCCGCATCTGCACGATCATCGCCTTCGTCTGCGCGGCGATCGCCGTACTCCTGCTTCCAGTTCTGTTCGGCCTCATCGCATTCGTTCTCGGCCTGGTAGCCGCCTTCCTCGGCGACCGCCCCCTCGGCTGGTACGCGTCAGCCGCCGGCGTAGTAGGCGCCTTCCTCGGCATAGCCCTAGCCGCAGCCGTCGTGTGAACGCATCCTGACCAGACACCCTCGCCGGCTGATCTGCGCTCGCGGGCCTGGCGCCAACGCTGCCCATGGATCGGAGTAACAATAGATCGGAGGAACAGTAGGCCGATGGCCGTCGCTGCTGGACCTGTCTGCAGTCGACGTATGTGCCCGCCAGCGGACTGGCGGTACCAGATTGATCCATTTTGCCCTGATGGTCGCGGTGCAGTGCAGCGCAGTGCAGAGCGCGGTCCGGCAAGTGCGCGCGGACGATCGGTACCACGTTTCCGGGCACGTGTCGCCCAGCGCCAGGACCAACTTGTGCGGCGGAGGCCCGGCGTGGTCGGGAGCCGTGTTTAAACGGCCGACTGCTGAAGCCTGTGTCGGGCTACTCAGTCCTTGGTAGTTCATCAGGATCGCCCGGTTCGTCCCGATCGATGGCAGCGTCGCGTCTCCCATGCCTCCTGAGCGTCGCTCGCCTTCCCATCGGGCCGTGCCTGCACACATCTTTCTCATACGGTTCCTTATCCGGCCCTGGAGCGGCAGGCGGGTGCACCCGTCTAGGTTGGTCCGGGCGTGGACGCGTGTCCTGCGATGGCGATAGCCAGATCCGAAGGCCAGCCTCGAATTGAGGGCTGCGGTGCCATCCTGCTCCGGATCGAACCCGACCCCAGCGGGCAAGGACCTCGAAGGCATCCATGATCATTTTAGATCTGCCCTCGCACCCGGCTCCATCCTTGCTCCAACATGCCCCGTTGAGCCTGTCTCCGACCTTGAGCCTGTCT
>DATMVU010000797.1:0-18460 GCA_035562875.1 Actinoplanes sp.
CGGGATCGCGCTGCCCGGACGCTGGCGGACCGGTCTGGCCCTGATGCCACGTGGCGAGTTCTCGGTGGTCATCGCGGGTCTCGCGGTGGTCTACGGAGCGGACGCCCAGTTGGCCCCGCTGGCCACCGCTTACGTGCTGATCACCGTGGTCACCGGCCCGATGCTGGCCCGCCTGACCGACTACGCCTGGTTCAAGGAGTTGCTGCGCAAACGGATGGCGGCGCAGCGTCCGGCACAGAAACCACAGCCGACCACTGAGTGAGCCTTAAGTTACCGCCAAGTATCTGAATGTGAAGCCTTGACACTTCCGCCCCTGGACTCCACACGCTACCGTTGCGCGGCGACGACTCTGAGTATTGGGACGTTCGACACCATGGCTGGCGGGGGACGTCGGCCGTGACGCGAACGGATGAGTGAGGCGGCGGCGTGAGCGTGCGTGAAGCGACATTCCTCGGTTTCGGTAATCCTGTCGATCCCCGACCTGACGAGATTCAGGCCTGGGCATACAGCCCCGACACGGTGCCGTTGCACAGCATGCCGAAAGATTGGGATCTGCTGATCTCCGGCGATGTGCTCGGCCCGACACTGTTCGAACTGGCCATGGACCGGCAATGCCCGGCCCGCCGGTTCGCACTGCACTGCATGTACATCTACGCCGCGGACGGGGTGCGGCAGAACGCGAGTGGGCAACGGAAGCGCCGGCTCAAGAAGTTCACTGAGCGCGCGGAACAGATCGGCGACGAGCCGATGCAGATCTGGGCGCACAACTGCCGGGTCCTGATGACCCGGCCGGAGCTCTTCGACCACCATGACTGGATGGAGGGTGGCCTGGTGCGTTCCCCGCGCAGACTGGGCCTCTTCAACCGGCGCTGAAAACTACGAACAGTAACGGCGGCCTCCTCCTGGTGAGGGGGCCGCCGTTCTCGTCTGCTACCTGTCCGGGGAGCGCCTATCTGTCCGGAGCGCCTATCTGTCCGGGGAGCGCCGGGGTCGCCACACGACGAGGGCTGTCGAATGGGTCTCCTGACGGACCAGATCACGGCTCGTGTACGGGTTCATCGCCTCGATCCGGGCCGCTCGGTCGTACGCCGCATCGAGTTCCTGTTCCAGCTCGGCCACCCGCTGCTGCAGGTCGGCGACAAGCTGTTCCAGCCCGATGATGCGTTTGATACCGGCCAGGTTGACACCGTCGTCCTGGCTGAGTTTCTGGACCTCGCGAAGCAGCGCCACATCGCGCTCGCTGTACCGCCGACCGCCACCACCGGCCCGGCCGGGCTGAACCAGCCCGAGCCGGTCGTACTGCCGGAGGGTCTGCGGATGCATCCCGGCCAGCCGCGCGGCCACCGAGATGATCAGAACCTTCGCGTCGGAGGCCTGTTCGACCGAGATGCTGATCTCTTCATACATGTGCCACCTCCCGTGAGGGTCTAACCAGCTCGGCGCAGACGGGCGTCGAGCCGGTCCCGCGCGGGCGGCGGGGTGAGCTTGGCGAAGTTCTCCAGAGCGTCCTTGGCCTCGCCGGAGACCCCCGAGGGGATCTGCACCTCGACCGTGACGATCAGGTCGCCGGCCTGACCTTCCTTACGGACGACGCCCTTGCCCCGGGCCCGCAGTTTCCGGCCGCTCGGTGTGCCCGGTGGCACCCGCAGCGTGACCGGACCGTCCAGGGTGGGCACTTTCAGATCGGTACCGAGCACGGCCTCGGTGATGGAGATCGGGACGACCAGGGTCAGGTCGTCGCCGTTACGCCCGAACAGCTCGTCCGGACGGACCTTCACCTGCACGTACAGGTCGCCGGCTGCACCGCCGCGGTCGCCCGGCTCGCCCCGGCCGCTGAGCCGGATCCGCTGCCCGTCGGCGACACCCGCCGGGAACCGGACGTTGATCGTGCGAGTCTTGGTGACCCCGCCGGACCCCTGGCACTCCGGGCACTTCTCGTCCACGATGCTGCCGGAACCCTGGCAGTCGCGGCACGGCTCGGAGAAGCTGAACGACCCCTGGTTGCTGGAGATCAGACCGGTCCCGTGGCATTTCGCACAGGACCGGGGTGTGGTGCCCGGCTTGGCCCCACTGCCCCGGCAGGTGTCACAAGCGCCGGGTGTCCGCAGGGTCAACGGCAGGGTGGTGCCCTGCACGGCCTGCGAGAAGTCGAGGGTCACCTCGGTCTCCACGTCCCGCCCGCGCTGGGGTCCGCGCCGGGCCGGTCCGGCGCCCTGACCCTGGCCGCCGGAGAAGATCGAGCTGAAGATGTCGGAGAAGCCGCTGCCCCCGAACCGCCGGTCGGCACCCGCGCCCCCGGCCGCGCCGGAGAAACCACCGAAGAGATCCGACGGGTCGAACTGCGTGCCACCACCGCGCTGGGCACCGCGCCGGAACGCGCCCGAGCCGAACAGCGAGCGCATCTCGTCGTATTCTTTGCGCTTTTTGTCGTCGGCTAGCACGTCGTACGCCTCGGAAGCGGCCTTGAACTTCTCCTCCGCCTCCTTGTTGTCCGGGTTGCGGTCGGGATGCAGATCGCGGGCGAGCTTCCGGTACGCCTTCTTGATCTCGTCGGGGGAGGCAGACCTGTTCACACCGAGCACGGCGTAGAAGTCCTTCTCGAGCCAGTCCTTCGAGCTCATCTCAGTCCACCTCCTCGACTTGGCGACGTCCCGCCCGCCGGCGAACCGACGGGCGGGACACGATCACTGATTTCACTCCGGATCGGCGACCGCGACCAACGCCGCGCGGAGCATCCGCTCGCCCAGCGTGTAGCCCCGGCGCATCACCTCGACGCAGGTCGGCTCGGTGACGTCCGCGGACGTCAGGTGCGCGACCGCCTCGTGACGGTTCGGGTCGAAGGGGTCACCCTTCTCGCCGAACGCCACCAGGCCCAGTTTTCCGGTCACCGCGGTGAGCTGCTCAGCCACCGAGGCGAACGGGCCGACCAGGTCACCGTGCTCACGGGCCCGGTCGATGTCGTCCAGGACCGGCAGGAGGTCGGTGAGGACCTTGCCGGTCGTCTGTTCGGCCGCCGCACCCCGGTCGCGGTCGACCCGCTTGCGGTAGTTGGCGTACTCCGCGGTCACCCGCTGAAGGTCGTGGGTCCGCTCTTTGAGCTCGCTCCGCAACGTCTCCAGCTCGGCACCGAGGCCGGGCTTGTCCTCCTCGGCCGGCGGGGCCTCGTCGACGGCGTCCTCCGGAGCGCGGTGCGCTCCGGCCGGTTTCGCCGCCTTCGAAGCCTGCTCGTCGGCGCTGGTCTCGTCGGCCGGCTCGTCGATCTCACCCTGGATGACTTCGCGCTCGGCCGCCTGACCGTCGTTCTCGTCGTCCTTGGCACTCACTTCTTGTCGTCCTCCACGATCTCGGCGTCGACCACGTCGTCACCGCCGGCCGCCGGGCCGGTGGTGCCGGGGCCGGTGGCGCCGCCGGGAGCGCCACCCGCGGCGGCCTGCGGGGCCTCACCCTGCGAGTAGAGCAGCGAACCGGCCTCCTGGGAGACCTGGGACAGCCGCTCGTGGGCCGACTTGATCTTCTCGATGTCGGTACCGCCGAGCGCGCCACGCAGCTCGCCGAGCGCCTCACCGATCTTGGTCTTGCTCTCCTCGGGGAGCTTGTCGCCGCTCTCCGCCAGGAACTTCTCGGTCTGCCACTGGAGCTGCTCGGCCAGGTTGCGGGCCTCGGCGTCCTCGCGGCGCTTCTTGTCGTCGTCCGCGTGGTCCTGAGCGTCGCGCATCATGCGCTCGATGTCGTCCTTCGGCAGCGCGGAGCCACCGGTGATCGTCATCTTCTGCTCCTTGCCGGTGCCCAGGTCCTTGGCGGACACGTGCACGATGCCGTTCGCGTCGATGTCGAAGGAGACCTCGATCTGCGGAACGCCGCGCGGGGCCGGCGCGATGCCGCTGAGCTCGAAGGTGCCGAGCTTCTTGTTGTTCGACGCCATCTCGCGCTCGCCCTGGTACACCTGGATCAGCACGGACGGCTGGTTGTCGTCGGCCGTGGTGTAGACCTCGGAGCGGTGCGCCGGGATGGTGGTGTTGCGCTCCACCAGCTTGTGCATGATGCCGCCCTTGGTCTCGATGCCCAGCGACAGCGGGGTGACATCGAGCAGCAGGACGTCCTTGACCTCGCCCTTGAGCACGCCGGCCTGGAGCGCGGCGCCGACGGCGACGACCTCGTCCGGGTTGACGCCCTTGTTCGGCTCGCGGCCGATCAGGCCGTTGACCAGCTCGGTGACGGCGGGCATCCGGGTCGAGCCGCCGACCAGGATGACGTGGTCGATGTTGGAGAGCTTGATGTCGGCGTCACGGATCGCAGCCTCGAACGGGCCCTTGCAGCGGTCCAGCAGGTCCTGCGTCATCCGCTGGAACTCGGCGCGGCTGAGCGTCGTGTCCAGGTGCAGCGGGCCGTTGGCGCCGGCCGTGATGTAGGGCAGGTTGATGCTGGTGGTGGTCGCCGCGGACAGCTCGATCTTGGCCTTCTCGGCCGCCTCGCGCAGACGCTGGAGCGCCATCTTGTCCTGGGAGAGGTCGATGCCGTGCTCGCCGCGGAAGGTCTTGACCAGGTGGTCGATGATCCGCTGGTCCCAGTCGTCGCCGCCGAGGAGGTTGTCACCGGAGGTCGACTTGACCTCGATGACACCCTCGCCGAGCTCCAGCAGCGAGACGTCGAAGGTGCCGCCGCCGAGGTCGAAGACCAGGACGGTCTGCTCCTTGGAGCCCTTGTCCAGGCCGTAGGCCAGCGCGGCCGCGGTGGGCTCGTTGACGATGCGCAGGACGTTCAGCCCGGCGATCTCACCGGCCTCCTTGGTCGCGGTGCGCTGCGCGTCGTTGAAGTACGCCGGGACGGTGATGACCGCGTCGGTGATCTGCTCACCCAGGTAGGCCTCGGCGTCCCGCTTCAGCTTCATCAGCACACGCGCAGAGATCTCCTGCGGGGTGTACTGCTTGCCGTCGATGTCGATCGACCAGGTGGTACCGATCTCCCGCTTGACCGAACGGATCGTCCGGTCCGGGTTGGTCACCGCCTGGCGCTTGGCGACCTCGCCCACCAGCACCTCGCCGTTGCGGGCGAAGGCGACGATCGACGGGGTCGTCCGCGAGCCCTCCGCATTGGCGATGACGGTGGGCTCGCCTCCTTCCAGAACGCTGACGCAGGAGTTCGTGGTGCCGAGGTCGATGCCGACCGCACGTGCCATGGTGTTCCTCGCTTCTCACCGCTGGGGTTCACATGATTACAAAGGTTGAGTGGAACCGACTCAATGATGCCACGGCGCCGCGAGTCGTCAAATCGAAGTTGAGTCCGATGGGCGCAAGTCGGCGCTCGGAGGCGGCGCCGGCACATACCTGTCAGGTCACGGCATTCCCGGACCAGGTTGTCCTGGATGCATAGATCGTGCACGCTTGACCCGTGACGACGCACGGAGACGCGGTCGGTCCGTCGGCCCCAACCGCCGTCCCCACCGCATCAGATGAGAAACAGCAGGTGAAGGCGGTCATAAACCCCTCAGATCGTACGGGTGGTGGCCAGGTTCGTCCGGCGAACCTGGAAGTCCCGCCCCAGCTGGAGCGCCTCGCGACCGGGCTCAGCCGCCTCCGGGCGGCGCTCGGTTCCGCGTCGTACCCGCTGGAACTGCCGTCCGCGGACGAGGCCCGGCGGGTCGGTTCGGCCCTGACCGCTCAACTCGACGACTACCTCCTGCCCCGGTTGTCCCGGCTCGACGCCCCGCTGCTGGTGGTGGTCGGCGGTTCCACCGGCGCCGGCAAGTCGACGCTGGTCAACAGCCTGGTGCAGACCCCGGTGAGCACCGCCGGTGTGCTCCGCCCGACAACCCGGTCCCCGGTGCTGGTGGTTCATCCGGACGACCTGCCGTTCTTCGCCCCCGGCCCGGGCGGGATCCTGCCCGGCCTGACCCGCACCGGCCAGTCGAGCAGCGCGCCGGACGCGATCCAGGTGATCGCCGCCCCGACCATCGGTCCCGGCCTGGCCCTGCTGGACGCGCCGGACATCGACTCGGTGGTGGACCACAACCGCAAACTCGCCGCCCAGTTGCTGGCCGCCGCCGACCTGTGGTTGTTCGTCACCACAGCGGCCCGGTACGCCGACGCCGTCCCGTGGGAGATGCTGACCACCGCCCGGCTGCGCGGCACCGTGATCGCCCTGGTCCTGGACCGGGTGCCGCCGGACGCGGTCGGGGACATCGCCGCCCACCTCGGCGAGATGCTCACCGCCAACGAGCTGGGCTCGGCACCGCTGTTCGTGCTCCCGGAGACCGAGCTGGACCAGCGCGGACTTCTCCCGGACGCGGCGATCGGCCCGATGCGGGTCTGGTTCGCCCAGCTCGCCGAGGACGCCAACGCCCGGTTCACCGTGGTCCGGCAGACACTCAACGGCGCACTCGCCGCGCTCACCCCGGCGACGGAGGGGCTGGCCGACGCCGTCGACGACCAGGTCCGCACGGCCCGGTCGCTGGACGAACGGGTCGAGGCCGCCTACCGGACCGCCCGGCGGGTCGCCGAGGACGGCCTGCGGGACGGCCGGCTGCTGCGGGGCGAGGTGATGGCCCGCTGGCAGGAGTTCGTCGGCACCGGTGACCTGATCCGCGGGCTCGAGTCCCGGGTCGGGCACCTCCGGGACCGGCTGATCGCGGCGGTCAGCGGGCGTCCCACCCCGAGCCACAACCTGCGGGTTGCAATGGAGTCCCAGCTGGTCACGCTGATGCGCGGCGTCGCAGCGGACGCGGCCGAGCAGGCGTACGCCGCCTGGCAGGCACATCCGGCCGGGCAGGTGCTGCTGAACCCGGATCTCCAGCACTCCTCCGCCGACCTGCCGCAACGTGCCGACCGGCTGGTCCGGGACTGGCAGCAGTGGGTGCTGGAGCTGGTCCGCACCGAGGCCGGGGACAAACGGGCGGTGGCCCGCGGCGCCGCGTACGCGGCGAACGGGGCCGGACTCGCCGTGATGATCGCGGTCTTCACCAGCACCGCCTTCATCCCCACCGGTCTGGAGGTCGCGGCCGGGGCCGGCAGCGCGGTCGCCGGGCAGAAGGTGCTCGAGGCCATCTTCGGCGACCAGGCCATCCGCACACTCGCCACCCGGGCCCGGGCCGAACTGCTGACCCGGGTGGAGGAACTACTCGCCGCCGAGGCGGCCCGCTTCACCGGGCTGACCGCGGCGGTGCACCAGGAAGCGGCCCGGGGCGCGCTGCTCCGGCAGACCGCCGCCGAGGTGGAGAAAGCCAGAGAGGAACTTGCTTTGACCGGGTCGGGGTCATGAACGTGGCGCAGACGATTCCCAACGACCGGATCGACACCGACGAACTGACCCGCCGTCTGGAGGCGCTGTCCCGGTTCCTACGAGTCGTCGACCCGTACCTGCCGGACAGTGACCTGGTCGCGGCGCACACGCTGGTGGAACGGGCCAGTGGCCGGCTCACGCTGTCCCTGGACCACACCGTGGTGGCGCTCGCCGGCAGCACCGGCAGCGGCAAGTCGAGCCTGTTCAACGCCCTGGCCAGGTTCAAGCTGTCACCGGTCGGGGTGCGCCGGCCGACCACCGGTAACGCGCACGCCGTCGTCTGGGGTCCCCTCGAACCCGCGAACCGCCTGCTCGACTGGGTCGGGGTGCTGCCCCGGCAGCGTTTCGTCCGGGAGAGCGCGCTGGACGGCGACGACGAGGCGGCGTTGCGCGGGCTGGTCCTGCTCGACCTGCCCGACTTCGACTCGATCGAGCGCGGCCACCAGCTCGAGGTGGACCGGCTGCTCGGCCTGGTCGACCAGATCGTCTGGGTGGTCGACCCACAGAAGTACGGCGACCGGGTCCTGCACCAGGCCTACCTCTCCCAGTTCGCCACCCACTCCGGCGTCACGATCGTGGTGCTGAACCAGGCCGACCGGCTCAGCCCCGCCGACACCGAAGTGGTGGTCGCCGACCTGACCCGGCTCCTCGCCGAGGACGGGCTCACCGACACCCCGGTGATCGCCTCCTCAGCGAAACAGCCGGGCATGCTCCGGGACCTGCGCTCCGCCCTGGAGGACACGGTCGCCAACCGGCAGGCGGCCCTGCGCCGGCTCTCCGCCGACCTGGACGTGATCGGCGACGAACTGGGTTCGATGTTCGGCCCGCCGGCCGCCGAGGACGAGGTGGACCGGGCGACCGTCCGGCAGCTGTCCGAGTCACTGTCCGCATCGGCCGGAGTGGCCGGGGTGGCGGACGCGACAGCTGGCGCCTACCGGCATCGGGCCTCGGCCGCCACCGGCTGGCCGTTGCTGCGCGGGCTGCGGCGGCTGCGCCCGGACCCGCTGCGCAAGCTGCACCTGGCCGAACCGGTCAAGACCGACTCGGTCTCCACCGACGTGGTTCCCCGGACCTCCGTCCCGGAAGCCGACGCCGCGCAGAAGTCGGCGGTCGGGCTCTCGGTCCGGGCCGTCGCCGACCGGGCCGCCGCCCCGCTGCCGGAGATCTGGACACCCGCACTGAACACCGCGGCCCGGTCCCGGGCCGGTGACCTGCCGGACGCGCTGGACCGGGCGGTCGCCCAGACCGATCTGGGCCTGGAGAAGCCACCGGCGTGGTGGCGGGCCGTCGGGATCCTGCAGTGGGTGCTGCTGACCGCCGCCGGGGCGGGCCTCGTCTGGCTGATCCTCGGGTACGCGCTGGCCGCCCTCGGGCTACCCGAGATCGACGGTGTCCAGGTGGGATCGGTGCCGCTGCCGACTCTGCTGCTGCTCACCGGGCTGGCCGGCGGGCTGCTGTTGTGGCTGCTGATCCGGCCGATCATCGAGGCCGGTGCCCGCCGGGCCGGCCGGCGAGCCGAGCAACGACTGCGCTCGGCGATCACCGAGGTCGGCCGGGTTCACGTGGTCGCACCGGTGCGCGAGGTTCTCCACGCGTACGCCCAGGCGAGGGAAGCGGTCGGCGTCGTACGCTCGGAGTAGTTCCGTCGGCGGCCGCGGGCGTAGGCTCGCGGCATGCCCGCACCCCGGACCGCGTACGACGCCGTGCTGCACGCGGCCCGCGACGTCACGAAACTGGGCTGCGCGCTCGATGCCGAGATGCTCGGCACCGCGCTGCTCGGCAGTGTCTACTCGATCGCCGAGGAGGACCGCGCCGAAGCCGTGCGTGACTTCGTGGGCCGGTTCCTGACCGTGACCACCGAAGCGGACAGCCCGGCCGCAGCCACCATCCGCGAAGTCTTCGCCACCCTGGTGCCCGACGCCGAAGGCGCCGCACTGGTGGGCCACGACACCCAGGCACCGGTCTGGGTCACCCAGCTCGGGCGGGTCCGGCCCACCGGCTGCTGGGCGTACGGGGACGTCTACGGCGACCAGACCTCCTACCTGGTCACCTTCGCCTACGAGGACACCTCCGACGGCGGCCCGGAGCACGCAGTGGTGGCCCTGGTCGACCACAACATCGGCATCACCAAGGACGTCTTCGTCGCCACCGCGGCCGGGCCCCTGCTCACCCAGGTCCGGCAGATCTGCGAAACCGACGAGCTGGCCTGGTTCCGCACCGAGGACCCGGGCCGGCTCCGTGACGAGGTCGGCCGGCACCTCCAGATGACCGATGAGCTGGGCGACCTGCCGGCCGACGGTTCGCTCGCCACCGACCGGATGCTCGCGTCCGCACGGCTCGCCCTGCTGCCGGCGGTCACCACACCCCCGCTCGCCGAACCCGCCCGGCCCTCCGGTTCGGACCTGCTACGGGACTTCCTGGCCTCACCGGAAGCGACCCGGTTCGAACTGCCGGCCGGCTCCCCGACGTCCGCCGACGGGGCGTCGATGGACTTCTGCCTCAGCCTGGTCCTGGACCACGCGGCGAGCCTGCCCGACGGTGACCCGCTGCGCTGGAGCCCGGCGGTGGCCGGCCTGTTCCTGCTCGACTGGGTGCACCGGCGCGCAGTGCTCGACCTGGACGACGCGGCGATGCTGCCCCGGGTGGCACGGGCCTGGTCGGCGTACGCGTCACGACGGCGTGCCCTGCCCGCCGCCGCCGTCACCGCGATCGACACGGCGATGGAGGAGCTGATCCCGGAGTTCGCCCGGCTCTACACCACCGGGGAACGGCGCAGCCCCGCCACCGCGGCGGTGGCCCAGCTGATCTCCGAGGGCGTCGACCCCAACGACAGCGCCGCCATCGACGCCTGGCTCGAAGCCAACCGCGACGACTGACACCCCCAACCCCACCACACCGGCCCGGTACGCCACCCCACGTGGCAAGTTGCGGCGTGAGACGAACCGTGACTCGCCACAGTCAGCGACGGTTGGTGTGGTGGTCTTCGGCGGGGTCGGCGTGGTGGCGGCCTACCCGGGAGCTGCGGTCCAGGGAGGCCGACTCCTGGTGGTTGGTGTGTTCGGCTCGGTGTTGACCGCGGTAGGGGCGGTTGGCGAGACGGTTCTCCTCGGTGTTCGAGTCGGCGAGCAGGCGGCGGACCACGTTGAGGTCGCCGCCGGAGTAGCTCTGCTCGAGGACCCGGGACGAGCGGATGTTGTTCGGTCGTTCGGTCACGGATGGCCTCCGGCTGGATCTGGTCCGGTCGGTGGACCGGCGCTCGTGGGTTTTCTCGCAAGGCGGCCGGTAGTGATGCGGTTTCTCCCGCGGATCAAAACCGGGATCCGGGTCTGACTGATCGGAATCGGACCGATCGCTGTGGTCGTCGTCGGGCTGAGCAGGCTCGTCATGATCAGGTTCAACGGGCTCTCGCGGAGGATCAGGAACGGTCAGTTCGTCGCCGGGATGAGGCGGTTCCGCGAGCCGGTCCGGCTCTGGTGCGAGTGGTCTCCCGGGGACGCGGTCCGGGATCATCGGAGCGGCCCGGGCCACCACTCGGGGACGTACCGGTCGAGGGCGATCCGACTTCCCGCTGTGCCCGCGGTCCGGGCGTGAACCCGCATCAGGCCGCGATTGATCAGAGCCCGGCCACGGACCGGAGTCCGGGCGATGACCTGAGTCCTGCCGCACACGGGAGTCCGGGCGAGATCCGGCATCCGGACGAGAACGGGGATCGGGGCGGGCGCCGGGACCGGGGCGGTCGCGGTCGGCCGGTGGGGGATCCGGGTTCGGAGCGGGCGGTTCCGGACCGCGGTTCGGGGGAGCTTTGTCGGCGGGCGGTGGGTCGGAGTCAGGGCGAGGTCCGGCGGCTGGTGGGCCGGGTCGGGGGTCGTCGGCCGGTGGCGGGGCGAGGCCGGGGCGAGGCCCGGTGGCCGAGGACGGCCCGGGGGCGGTGGGTGTGGGGGAGCCGGCCGGGTCACGGCTCGGTGGCGGGTTCGATGCGGGGCCGAGGGGTGCGGCGGGTGTGCTCCGGTCGTACCCAAGCGAGGTCGTCCCGGGTGAAGTCGTCCCGGGTGACGGCGTCCCGAACGAAGCCGGCCCGGGTGGGCCGAGAGTGGCGCGGGAACCCGGTGGGGAGGTGGGCGCCGGCGGCGGGGAGCCGGAGGGTGGCAGCACCGGCCCGGTGGCCGGCGGTGGGAGGAACGGGACGTCCATCGCCCCGGGCCGGTCTCCGGCGATCTCCCGCGACCCGGCGGTGATCACCGCGAGGGTCGGTAGTGAGGCGAGGCCGACGAGCAGGGCGACCATCAGCACGTACCGGCGGGTCGGGCCGGCGAAGCCGAGGTCTTCGCGATACACCCCGTTGCGGCGTCTGCGCAGCACCTTGGGTGGTGGCGCGAAGTCGTCGTCGGGCTGGTGCGGCACGCGGGAGTCCCTCCAGTGACAGAGATCGACCTGGATTCGTTCCGGTCACTGGGAAGGAACGACCGGGTGGTCGTTCAGGAGCGGCGCGGGCGGGCCTTTCGTACCATAGTGACCTCACAAAATCCGCTAAATCAGACAAATCCACTTAACTGTGCGTCATCAAAAAATCTCGATCCGTTTTGTGATCACGCTCACTCTCTCTGTCAGGATGGGATCGACGGCGCCGCCGGACCTTTCGCCTACCAGCAAGGTCAGGTGTCCCGTCCCGGCACCGATATGCACGGTGCCGGTCGCCGCACGGTTGGCCCCACCCGGGCCGGGCGCGGCTTTCCCAGAGGTCAGCCGCGTGGCCGGGCAACACCCGCCGCGGGCGCGAGAGGAAACAGGAGACACGGATGGCGAACGGCGAGAGCGTGGCCGGGACAGACATACCGCCCGGCGGCTTCGTTCAACTGCTGACCCCCGACGGCGAGCGCGTCGACAGCGCGACCACCGCCGACGGCACGACGTACTCCGTCGACTTCACCGACGAGGAGTACCGCGCCCTCTACCGGGACCTGGTCACCGTGCGACGGCTCGACACCGAGGCGGTCGCCCTGCAACGCCAGGGTGAGCTGGGCATCTGGGCCAGCCTGCTCGGTCAGGAGGCGGCTCAGGTCGGCTCCGGGCGGGCGTTGCGGCCGCAGGACATGGCGTTCCCCACCTACCGCGAGCACGGGGTGCTCTACTGCCGCGGGATCGACCCGATCATGCCGTTCGGCCTGTTCCGCGGCGTCGACCAGGGCGGCTGGGATCCCCACGAGTTCCGGTTCAACCAGTACACGATCGTGATCGGCTCGCAGACGCTGCACGCGACCGGCTACGCCATGGGCGTGACGATGGACGGGAAGACCGGCACCGCCGACGGTGAAGCCGTGATTGCCTACTTCGGGGACGGCGCGACGAGCCAGGGCGAAGTGAACGAGGCGTTCGTCTGGTCCGGTGTCTTCAACGCCCCGATCGTCTTCTTCTGCCAGAACAACCAGTACGCGATCTCCGAACCCCTCGAACGCCAGACCCGGGTACCGCTCTACCAGCGGGCCGGCGGCTACGGCTTCCCCGGCATCCGGGTCGACGGCAACGACGTGCTGGCCAGCTACGCGGTCACCCGGCAGGCGCTGGACAACGCACGCACCGGGCAGGGCCCGACCCTGATCGAGGCCTACACCTACCGGATGGGCGCACACACCAGTTCCGACGACCCGACCCGCTACCGCATCGCGAGCGAGGTCGAGTCGTGGAAGGCCAAGGACCCGATCAGCCGGTTGCGGGCGTTCCTGGCCAAACAGGAGATCGCCGGCGAGGACTTCTTCACCACTGTCGACGACGAGGCCACCGTCAAGGCACTCGACCTGCGAGAACGAGTGCTGGCGATGCCTGATCCACAACCCGTGGCGCTCTTCGACAACGTCTATCCGAACGGCTCGCCCGAACTCGACACCCAGCGCGCCGCGTTCACCGAGTACCAGGCCTCCTTCGAGGGGAGCGGGCACTGATGATCACTCTGGGCAAAGCACTCAACCACGGGCTCCGGCGTGCACTGGAGGATGACCCCAAGGTCGTGATCATGGGAGAGGACGTCGGCAAGCTCGGCGGCGTCTTCCGGATCACCGACGGCCTGCAGAAGGACTTCGGCGAGAACCGGGTGATCGACACGCCACTGGCCGAGGCCGGCATCATCGGCACCGCTGTCGGGCTGGCGATCCGCGGGTACCGGCCGGTCTGCGAGATCCAGTTCGACGGGTTCGTGTTCCCGGCGTACAACCAGATCGTCGCCCAGGTCGCGAAGATGCACTACCGATCCCAGGGCAAGGTACGACTGCCGATCGTCATCCGGATCCCGTTCGGCGGCGGCATCGGGGCGGTCGAGCACCACTCCGAATCGCCCGAGGCCTACTTCGCGCACACCCCCGGCCTCAAGGTGGTGAGCTGCTCCAACCCGGCCGACGCGTTCACGATGATCCAGCAGGCGATCACCTCGGACGACCCGGTGATCTTCTTCGAGCCGAAACGGCGGTACTGGGAGAAGGGTGAAGTCGATCTCTCCGCCGCGCCGTCCTTCCCCCTGCACTCGGCGCGGACCGTCCGGCCCGGGACCGCAGCGACGGTGCTCGCCTACGGGCCGATGGTCCGGGTCGCCCTGGACGCCGCCACCGCGGCCGCTGAGGACGGACGGGAACTGGAAGTCATCGACCTGCGCTCGCTCTCCCCGATCGACTACCCGGTGATCTTCGAGTCGGTACGGCGGACCGGTCGCGCAGTCGTCGTGCACGAGGCGCCCGGCAACGTCGGTCTCGGAGCCGAGATCGCCGCCCGGATCACCGAGGAGTGCTTCTACTCCCTGGAGGCGCCGGTACTGCGGGTGACCGGCTACGACACCCCGTACCCGGCGGCACGGATGGAAGAGGAATACCTTCCGGACCTGGACCGGGTGCTGGACGCCGTCGACCGTTCGTTCGGCTGGTGACGGCGATGTCCAGCATCAAGGAGTTCAACCTGCCCGACCTCGGTGAAGGACTGACCGAAGGCGAGATCCTGACCTGGCTGGTCAAGGTCGGCGACACCATCGAACTGAACCAGCCGATCGTCGAGGTGGAGACGGCCAAGGCCGCCGTCGAGATCCCGGCGAAATGGGGCGGAGTGGTCACCCGGATCTTCCACGAGGCCGGGACGGTGTGTGAGGTCGGCAAGCCGATCATCGCCATCGACACCGATCCCGGTTCCTCCTCTTCCGGGTCGCCCTCCTCTTCCAATTCGCCCTCTTCATCCGGTTCGCCCTCTTCATCTGGTTCGCCCTCTTCATCCGGAGAGGTCGAGGCCGGTCTCATCGGCGGACCGGCGCCCGGCGGTCGCACGGCGGTCCTCGTCGGTTACGGTCCGCGCACCACGAGCGCCAAACGACGACCCCGCGGCGGTACGGGGGGAGCAGGCGGTCCCGTGGCTACCGTTCCGGTGGTAGCGGCTCCCGTCGACACCCCGGCTCCCGCTCCCGTCACCTCGGCACCCGTCACCTCGGCACCCGCCGTTCCTGCTCCGGTCGCTCCGGCTGTCCGGACCGGGCCGGTGCTGGCCAAGCCGCCGGTGCGCAAGTTCGCCCGGGACCTCGGTGTCGATCTCGCCACTGTCGGCGGGACCGGGCCGATGGGGTCGGTGACGCGGGACGACGTGCGACGGGCGGCTGCTCCGGTCGTACCCGCAATCGGTCCTGAAGCTGGTGATCCTCGGCCCCGTGAGCAGCGCATCCCGGTCAAGGGGGTGCGGAAGCTGACCGCGGAGAACATGGTGTTGTCGGCGTTCACCGCGCCGCACGTCACCGAGTTCCTGACCGTGGACGTGACCAGGTCGATGAAGGCTCTGGAGAAGCTGAAGGCCCGGCCCGAGTTCGCCGAGACCCGGGTGTCGCCGCTCCTGCTGGTGGCGAAGGCGGTGCTACTGGCCGTCGCCCGGCACCCGATGGTCAACTCGACGTGGTCCGGAGCGACAGGCGAGATCGTGGTCAAGGACTACGTGAACCTCGGCATCGCGGCCGCCACCGAGCGCGGGCTGATCGTGCCGAACGTCAAGGACGCCGGCCGGCTCAGCCTGCAGGAACTCGCCGAGGCCCTGAACACACTGGTCCGGGTGGCCAAGTCGGGAAGGACACCACCGGCGGACATGACCGGCGGCACACTCTCGATCACCAACGTGGGCGTGTTCGGCATCGACTCCGGAACCCCGATCCTGCCGCCCGGCGAGTCGGCGATCCTGGCGTTCGGTGCGATCCGGCCGCAACCGTGGGTGCACAAGGGCAAGGTCAAGCCCAGGCAGGTCACCACGCTGGGGCTCTCGTTCGACCATCGGATCATCGACGGCGAGCTGGGCTCCCGGTTCCTGCGCGACATCGGCACGTTCCTGGAGGACCCGGCGACGGCGCTCCTGAGTTGGACCTGAGTTCCTCACTGGCCGTTCGCCCGGCACCTGTTCGTTCGCCCGATGCCTGTTGTTCCTTCGGGACTTCTAGTTCGTTCGGCAATTTTGGCTAGAGGCCTTCGATCCTTAGGTACATGACCCAGCTCACCCCTTAAATCGGTGGCCGCGCCCCGCTTGTCAGCGCATAATGGACTCATCAGCGGGGCGCGCCGCCGTCACGAGCGGCCGGTGATCCCCGTCAAAGACGAAACCGGTCACCGCCGGAGGAGAGAGCACGTCATGAGCACCGCCCAGAACATGATCGACCGCTTCCGTCAGCGCCGGACGATCAGCCGTCAGAACCGCGCCATCAACCGCGCGATCGCCGGCGCTCCCACGCAGGCGATGCGCGACGAGATCGCGGTCATCGCCCAGCGGCGCTGGGTCAACTGACTCCACCTCTTCAAACGGCCCGCCCGGGTGACCCGGGCGGGCCGTTTCGTGTCAAATCACACTTTCGAAGATCGAGTCAAGGTCCCTCCGGGGCGTATACCGGGATTCCTCCTGCCGCGAGCGCCCGGTACCGTGGGCACGGTCCCCGATCCGGCTCGGCCGGTCGGCCCGGGGAGACCGGGGCCATCGGCGGCGACAGCTTTCACGGCCCCAGCACGGCCAGGCCGGAAAGCTGGCACGGCCCATCGGCGGAAAGTCGCCGCTGGGGTCGCGTCCGTGCAAAGCTGGCACGGCCGCATCGATGAGGAGGCGCATATGACGTCCGAGGGGCAGCACGCCGGGCAGCCGGCCGAGGCCACGTCGGGCGGACCCACGTCGGGCGGGTTCCCGCACGACGCCGAGGGTCAGCGATCCGACCAGCGCACAGCCGGCCGGGCATCCGCACCGCCTCCCGCCGAGGGATTCCCCAACTCTTACGGGCCACCCCCGGCCAGCGCCCCCGGTGGGGGTTCGCCGTTTGTGGTTCCCACCGTCTCCTCGTTCGGCTCGGGCCCCAACCCCACCGGCGGGACGTCGTACGGTTCCGCTCGCATCCCCCAGCCGGAGAACGACCTGCCGCAGCGCGACGCGTCACCCTACGGGTCGGTCGCCCCTGATCCGGCCGCCTGGGCTCCGCCCGCGCCGCAGGGCTCCGCCGGGCTGCCCAACCGCACCCCACAGACCTCGGTTCCCGGCTCGGGCTCCGCTGGGCTGCCCACCCGGTCCCCGCAGGGCTCCGTCCCGGGTTCCTCCCAGCAGGGCTCCGTCCCGGGTTCCCCCTCGCTGGGGTCCGTCCCGGGTTCCTCCCCGCTGGGCTCTGTCCCCGGGGCGGGATCCGCGCTGCCCACCCGCACGCCACAGGCCGCGGAGAACCCGGCCACCGCCAACGGACTGCCCACCCGGACGCCCGGCGCCACCGCACCCGAGGACGGTGGGCTCGGCCGCTCCTTCTCCGCCTTCGGCGACCAGCCGATTCGGGTTCCCGGCGCCAGCCTCTCCGACCTGCCGGACAGCGGCGGCCAGAGCGGCTTCACCGCCGGCCCCGCACAGAACAGCTGGATGCAGCAGAACACCCGGGCCGCCGACTCCGGCGAGGCACGCCCCGCCGCTGCTGACACGTTCCCGTCCCGGCGTGGTGACGGCGGGGGCTTCCCGCTGCGCGCTCCGGCCGGACCCGGTTCCGAAGCACCCGAGTTCGGTGCCCCGCCGGCTCCAGGAAGCGGCTCTCAGCCCGGCCTGGACCTGCCCGTTCGTAGCCAGCAACCGCTCGGCACGCCGCCGTTCGCCGCTGGTTCCTTCGGCGCCGCCGGCTCTGCTGGTTCCTTCGGCGCCGCCGGTTCCGCTGCTTCGTTCGGCGCCACCGGCTCTGCTGATGAGCAGCCGCCCGCGACTGCTGCCGGCTATCCGCAGCGGGTTCCCGGTGCGTCCCTGGCCTCCGGTGGAAGCCTGTCGTCCAACCCGCCGGCCGAGCCGCAGTCGTCCGGTGCTGGTTCCTCCTTCGGCGCCCCGGCTTCGCCGTCGTTCGGTGCTTCGGCATCACCGACGTTCGGCAGCTCACCGGCGCCGTCTTTCGGCAGCTCCGCGCCTGCGGATGGCGCTTCGGACTCGGCGCCCTACAGCTCCTCGTTCGGTGGTTCGGCCTCGGTCAGCGGCACGCCGGGCACCACACCGTTCGGAACCTCGCCGGAAGCCGCACCGTTCAGCGGCTCAGCGTCCGCCTCATCATTCGGTGGATCCGCCTCGGTCAGCGGAGCGCCCGGCACCCCGTCCTTCGGCAGCCCGGACTCCGGCTCATCGTCCTACGGCTCCGCCGGATCTTCGCCGGTCAGCGGCTCGCCCGGAACCTCGCCGTTCGGTGACTCCGCCGCTTCCCCCGGTTTCGGTGGCGCGCCGTCCTTCGGCGATTCCACCGGCTCCTCGCCCTCCTTCGGGAACCCGGCCAGTCCCTCGCCGTCCTTCGGCGATTCCACTGGCTCCTCGTCGTCCTTCGGGAACCCGGCCAGTCCCTCGCCGTCCTTCGGCGATTCCACCGGTTCCTCGCCGTCCTTTGGAGAATCCGCCGTTTCGTCGCCTTCCTTCGGGGATCCTGCCGGATCCTCGCCTTCCTTCGGTAGTTCCACCGGCTCCTCGCCCTACGGCGACTCCGCCGGATCGCCTTCCTTCGGATCGGCGTCCGCTGAGCAGCACGGTTCCGACAACCTCGGCGCACAGGCCTCGGTACCGCAGCCGCGTGAGGCCGCTGCGGCGCCCGCTGTCGGCTCGGCCCGGCCGGTGACGGCCAGCGCCTCGGTGCCCGGCCGGATGAGCCCGGGCGAGGCGGCCGAGATGCCGCCGCCCGCCACGGCCGCACCGCAGGCCCGGGTCT
>DATMVU010000798.1:0-7381 GCA_035562875.1 Actinoplanes sp.
CGCACGATACCGGTGTGTCACGACGCTCCTGAGGGCTCACCGGCCCTCCGGTAGGGTTCGGGTCGTGGAAACCGCGATCTCGACCTCGCCCGCCTGGGGCATCGGCCTCGCCACCGTCACCGCCGAGGGTCAGGTGCTGGACACCTGGTACCCCGCCGGCCATCTGGGACTGGGTGAGGAGCCTGCCGACCTGCCGGTGCTGCCGGCCGGGCTGACCGGCCCGAAGCTTCTGCCCGGATTGAGCACGGTCGAGGTCCGCACCGTGATCAAATCGCTGGCCGACCCGATCGCCGACGCATCCGAGGCCTACCTGCGGCTGCACCTGCTGTCGCACCGTCTGGTCCGGCCGAACGAGCTGAACCTGGACGGCGTCTTCGGCAAGCTCGCCAATGTGGCCTGGACCTCGGCCGGCCCGGTGCCGCCGGAGCGCGTCGACGAGTTGCGCTTCCTGGAGCGGGCCGCGGGCCGTCAGCTCACCGTGTTCGGGGTGGACAAGTTCCCGCGGATGACCGATTACGTGGTGCCGTCGGGTGTCCGGATCGCCGACGCCGACCGGGTCCGCCTGGGCGCCTACCTGGCTCCGGGCACCACTGTCATGCAGGAGGGATTCGTCAACTTCAACGCCGGCACGCTGGGCACCTCGATGGTCGAGGGCCGGATCGTGCAGGGTGTGGTGGTCGGCGACGGCTCGGACATCGGCGGCGGTTCGTCGATCATGGGCACCCTGTCCGGTGGCGGCAAGGCCAAGGTCCGGATCGGCGAGCGCAGCCTGCTCGGGGCGAACGCGGGTGTCGGCATCTCGCTCGGTGACGACTGCGTGGTGGAGGCGGGCGTCTACATCACCGCCGCTTCGAAGATCGCGCTGCCCGACGGGCGTGTGGTGAAGGCCATCGAGCTGTCCGGTGTGAACAATCTCCTGTTCTGGCGGAACTCGCTGTCCGGAGCGCTGGAGGCGAAGCCGCGCAAGGGCACGGGGATCGAGTTGAACAGCGCTCTGCACGCCAACGACTAACTTCGCAACGCTGAACCGGCCGCCGTTCGTACGGCGGCCGTCAGTGTCTCCAGGGGTTGTGAGGTGATCCGCCAGCGCTGCCAGTAGAGCGGAACGTCGAGATGGCGACCTGGACGGATTTCTACGAGGTGCCCAGCTTCAATGGCTTCTGAGGCCTCCTTCTCGTACAGCATTCCCCAGCCCAGCCCCATCATGAGCGCGCGATTGAACGACGCGGTCGCCGGGATGTAGTGCACCGGCGGGTCATGACGGGCGGTCATGAACCGATGCTGCAGCCGGTCCTTGCGGTTGTAGACGAGCACCGGCGCGGTGTGCAGATCGGTAGCGTCGAAATCGGGCGCGGCCACCGCGAGATACCGCATCACCCCCAGCTTCTCCACCCGGCAGCCCTGCACAGGGACGTGCTCGGAGGTGACCGCGGCCATCACGGCACCACTGCGCAGCAGGTCGGCGGTGTGTTCCTGGTCGTCGGTGTGCAAATCGAAGTACACCCCGGGCACCCGGGTGAGCACCGGCAGGAACCAACTGTCCAGCGAGTCGGCGTTGACCACCACGGACAGCCGCTGGATGTCGGCGCCGAGGGCCTCCCGTTCCAGCAACGCCACCTGATGGGCGAACCGGAGCAGCGCCTCGCCCGCGGTGGTCGCCACGCACGGTTTCGCCCGGCGCACCAGCACCTGACCGACGGTCTGCTCGAGCGCCTTGACCCGCTGACTGATCGCGGACGGGGTGACGTGCAGCACCCGGGCCGCCGCTTCGAAACTACCGTGCTCGACGACGGCCTGGAAGGTCGCCAACTGTGTCTGGTCCACGTTAGGGAAACTAATCCATCGTCAGAATGATTAGCTTCATCTAATCCGAGAACAGCCGTAGCGTCGGGGCATGCTCTCCTCCGCAATCGCCGGATTTGTCGCGTCCGCCGTGCTGATCATCGCGATCGGCGCCCAGAACGCGTTCGTCCTGCGTCAGGGCCTGCGCCGGGAACACGTACTCCCGGTGGTGCTGACCTGTGCCCTGTCCGACCTGGCCCTGATCTCCGCGGGCATCGCCGGGCTCGGCGCGGTACTCAACACGCACCCCGGGCTGATCACCGCGATCCGGTGGGCCGGAGCAGCGTTCCTGCTCGGCTACGCGGTACTGGCCGCCCGCCGGGCCCTGCGGCCGCAACGCCTGGAAGCCACCGACCGGGCGCCCGCCACCCTCGGCGCCACCCTGCTGACCTGCCTCGCGCTCACCTATCTCAACCCGCACGTCTACCTGGACACCGTGCTGCTGCTCGGCTCGGTGGCACAGCAGCACGCGGACCGCTGGGCGTTCGGGCTGGGCGCCGCTTTCGCCAGCCTGAGCTGGTTCTTCTCGCTCGGACTCGGCGCTCGATGGCTGGCCCCGGTGCTGTCCCGGCCGGCCGCCTGGCGGGTGCTGGACGGTTCGATAGCGGTGGTGATGGCGCTTCTCGGGGTGACCCTGATCGTGCAAGCTTGACTCTCGATCAGGTCGAGACACCAGGGTTCGGTGACGTGGAGAGCAACACGCGAGGCATCGGCGCGGCGGCCCGGGCCAGTGGGCTGAGCATCAGCGCACTGCGGTTCTACGACGGGGCGGGCGTGCTGGTCCCGGCCGTCGTCGATCCGGGCACCGGCTACCGTCGCTACACCGCCGAACAGATCAAGGCGGCCCGGCTGATCGCCGGTCTGCGACGGGTGAGCATGCCGGTCGCCGAGATCGCCGCGGCGGTTCGAGACCTTCAAGATCCGGCTTCGGTACGAGTACGGCTGGACGCCCACCTCGTCCGTCTGGAGTCCGGTCTCGCCGACGCCAAACGCGAGCTCCTCCACCTGCACACCCTGCTCGACCTGGAGGAGAACCTGATGACCCGCATCACCCTGCGCGCCGCCGACCTGTCCACCGCTCTGGATGCGGTGATCTTCGCCGGGGCGGGCGCCACCGGCCCGATCCCGGCCGGAGTGCTGTTCGAGACCGGCGACGGCACCCTGACCCTGGTCGCCACCGACCGTTACCGGCTGGCGGTGGCGGGTGTGGACGCCGCAGTGGAGGGATCGGCCGCCCGCCTGTTCCTGCCGATCGCCCTCGCCGGGGACCTGCGTTCCCTCGACTCCGGCACCGTCACTCTGGACCTGACCGCTGACCTGGTCACCGCGACCGCCGGCGACCGGGTGGTGTCGGGCGAACCGATCGACATGGAGTTCCCCGACCACCGGCGGCTGACCGCCACCGCTGCTTCGGCCCGGCGGATCACCGTCGAGGTCGCCGAACTGCGGGAACTGATCGCCGGAGCGCCGGTGATCGACCGCGAGCACGACGGCCGGCCGTACCCGGTGTCGGTCCTCAGCCTCGACCCGGCGGACGGGCTGCGGGCCGTCGGCGCCGACGAGTGGGCCGCCGACACCGACGGGCACATCGCCGTGAACCGCGAGTTCCTGCTCCAGGCGGTGGACGCGGGCGGCTCCGGGCAGCTGGTGCTGGAACTCGACGGCCCGGTCCTGCCGCTGATGATCCGGCCGGTCGGCGTGGAGTCCCATTTCTCGCTACTCATGCCGGTCCGCCACTGAGTCTGGTAACCGTTCAGCCACAGTCCGGCACCGGTCCTGGAAAGGCCGTGGGATCGAGTCGCTACCGAAGCGTCCTGCCCGCTACTTTCGGTCCGTGCGCAGCAACCGGCAGGGGGAAGAGCTCAACGCCGCGGCTACCGGCGCCTCCATGACCGGGTGGGAATTCGCCTGGCTGGACGGCCTGGCCGTGGAGTCCGAGCCGTCATGGTCGTACCTGGAACTGGCCCGCCTCCTGGTGCGCCGGTCGTTCAGCGTGCTCGACCTCGACACCGGCGGCGGCGAACTCCTCGCCGAGCTGGCCCCACTCCCGCCGCACACCGTCGCCGTCGAGGGGTGGGCCCGCAACACCCCCGCCGCTCGGGGACGCCTCGCCCCCTTCGGGGTGCCGGTGCTCACCGAGATGCCGTCCGAGGAAAACGAGTTCGACCTCGTCCTCAGCCGGCACGGACGCCTGCCCGCCGCCGACATCGCCCGCCTCCTCAAACCCGGCGGCGCCCTGCTCACCCAGCAGGTCGGCAGCGACGACCTGGCCGAACTCAACACCGCCCTCGGCGCCCCACCCCCACACCCGCGACGGTGGGACGCCGAGGTCGCGGTGAGCGCGTTGCAGGCGGCCGGCCTACGGGTCACCGACGTGCGCGAGGAGCACCCGATCCTGGCCTTCCGCGACATCACCGCGGTCGTCCACCACCTGCGGACCGTGCCATGGCAGATCAGAGACTTCACCCCGCTGCGGTACGAACGTGAACTCGCCCGCCTGACCGCGGTGATCCGGGCCCGGGGCGAATTCACGGCGCGCGCCCACCGATTCCTCGTGCAGGCCGAGCGACCGACAGAGGCGTAAGCCGTAAGCCTCTTTCAGGGGAACGGCACTTAACTCTTTCGGGTCCGACCCTCGAAAATTGTTCCACAGACCTCTTGAAAATGGCGTCGACCATTCACGTTCCAGCCCTGATTTCGGCGGATTCCGATGCCCCGGGCCGGATCTCCACCGTCGTCGGGCTTGCCTGCACACCGGATTGATGCAGATCGGCGTCATCCCAGGTGAGGGCGGGTTCCATCGATCTCCTCCCCGCCTGCCGGTGATCGGCGCATCGGCACCCATCACTCCTGCGGGTTAGCCGGGACGGGCCGGTTCCCCCACCGTCTCGCCTCCAACAGGCCGACGGGTCAGCCGATCGCCGCCGTTCCCCGACTCAGCCATCTTTGTCGCAGCGCCGGGCGGTTCCACGAGCCCCGGCCACACCCGTTCCAACGACGTGCACCCCGATTCAGTCGCTACCGACTCATCCGGGCGCCGCACTCGCATACCCGTTCCAGGAGGAACATTCTCATGCGTAAGTTCACCAAGCGCTCCGCCGCCCTCGTCACCGCCGGCGTCGTCGCCGTCAGCGGGGGCGCTGCCTACGCCGCCTGGTTCCTCGGCGGTGGCGGCTCGGGCGCCGCCTCGGCAGCCGGATCGGTGAACCTGATCCTCATCAACAACCCCAGCACCACGGAGAACGTCACCGTCACGCCGGCCTTCTTCCCCGGCAGCACGAACAGCGTCAAGTTCACCGTGAAGAACCCCAACCCCTTCCCGGTCCGGATCACCGATGTCGATCTCGTCGTGGGCACCTCCACCAACAAGCCCGCGTGCCTCGGCACCAACGTGACCGTCAACAGCGCCGCTCCGCTGCCCACCGGGACGAACGATCTCATCGTGCAGCCGAACAACGGCACCAAGTCGATCACTTACACCGGCGCCCTCAGCATGGACAACAACTCGGATCCCAGCTGCGATGGTGCGTCCTTCCCGATCACCGTCTCGCTGACGGCCAACAGCGGTACCGCGCCCGCGACGCCGACCACCAACACCAGCACCAGCACCAGCACCTCGGGCGACTAGTAAACGAACCCTTAGAAGGGGTGCCGACTGGCACCCCTTCTCCATATTCGCTGTCCGGACAGGAGTCGAAGTGCTGCGGAAGTCGCGAGGGCGGTCGATGGTGGCGGTGGTCGTCGCCGGTGTGCTGGCCGCTACCGGCGGGACGGCGTGGGCGATGTGGCGGCTCAGCGGTTCCGGGACCTCGACGACGACCGCCGCTTCGACGATCGACCTCAAGATCGTCGCTCGCCCCAGGCCGGACACTCCCCTGTTTCCAGGTGCGCGCACCGACCTGATGGTCACCGTCGAAAACCCGAACCCGTTCCCGGTTCGGGTGACCCTCGTCCACATCGGCACCGGGCCGATCACCGCCGACGCCGCTCACCGGGACGCTGGATGTGTCACCACGGGGATCTCGCCGACCAAGGGTGCCAAAGGTGTCTCCTGGCCGGTCGGCGCCGGAAGCAGCGAGCGTTTCCTGCTGCGGGATGCCCTGCAGATGCGGGACGACTCGGATTCGGCCTGCCAGGGGGCCACTTTCAGTATTCCCCTCACAGCGAGCGGCAGCAGCGATGCGTGACGAGATCAGAAACCGGCCGGCTGTCCGGCGGATCCTGGGCGCGGGGACGGCGATCGCCTGCACCTGGCTCGTGGCCGGATCCCCGACCGAGGCCTCCGAGATCGATCTGGCAAGGACCTCCTCGCTCACCTTCGCGGTACGCGGATCATCGGTGAACGACCTAAACCCCGGGTCCATCCGGCACATCCGGGTGAGCATCACCAATCCGTACCCGTTCGCAATCCGGGTGCACCGGATCGAGGCCCGGGTCACCGGCAGTTCGAAGTGGCGGTGCAGGCCCTCCGCGAACAATCTGCGGATCGGCCCGTACACCGGGTCCCTTCCGTTGATCGTTCCCGCACGGGAACGCAAGACAGCCAGAGAATTCGAGGTACGAATGCCGGAAAGCGTCGACAACGCATGCCAGCGGACGACCTTCCGGCTCGCCTTCACAGCCCAGGCCACCAGGGTGGGCCGGTGAAGCGGCGAAGCGCGGCGCTGATCGTCGCGGCGGGTGCCGCCGGGGTCGTCGCCGCGGGGAGCGGGCTATCCGCCTGGGCAGCTTGGGCGGTGGGAACGGCATCCGGCACGGTCGTCGCGGACGGTGAGACTCTGCCCAGGGTGCCCAAGCCAGATGCCGCGCTGACCGCTGGCGGGGCTCCGCGGGTGGAGTGGAAGGCGGTCAGATTCTCTTCAGGAACGACGGTCGGCGGGTACACCGTCATCCGGCATACCACCGCCGGTGTTCCGATTGAGGTCTGCAAGGTGGCCGCTACAACACTCACCTGTACGGATTCAGGGGTGCCGGCCGGCAGCACAGTGGCCTACACCGTCACATCCGTCATCGGTCAGCGGTGGATGGGGGTGACCAGTCCGGTAAGCGAATCGGTAGTCGTCCCCGAGAAGACGACGGCCGGAAAGACGCCTGTGGACGATGCCGCGGGGAAGCCGGCATCCGCGGGGGACAGGGGAACCCCGGGGGCACCGGAGACGAGTACCCCGAGCAGCAAGCCTCGGGAGGAGACCACCGGGGGCGGGAACGGTGGGCCCGACGAGCCGGATGACGGATCCGGCGCGATCGTGGTCAGTCCTTCGGCGACTCCGTCACCCACAGTCGGTCCGGCATCCGCGAGTCCGTCACCGGGTGGGGCGGCTGGGGGTGAAGGTACCGGGTGAGACCGGGCTGACCGGTGGGGCAGAGGGAGCTGATCTTCCGGGGCGAGGGGCCGGGTGGTCGATCCGGTCACCCCGCTGGGGTAGGCCGTATGGGCAGACCTGTCCGATTTATGCGCTGGAAGGGCGTACGGAAAACCGATCACATCGGACATCTCTATCGGGGAACGTTGTATGAGCGCCGAACCCGGCATCATTCT
>DATMVU010000799.1:0-9892 GCA_035562875.1 Actinoplanes sp.
CTGGGCCCGCATCAACCCGTTGACCAGGGCTTCCCCGACCGGTGTCTGCTCGTCCAGGTCGGCCCGGGTCCGGTCGATGCCGGTGCGCCGGCCGGCGGCGTCGGCCAGCACGACGCGGGTGCGCGGGCGTGGGGGCGGATCGACGGCCATGTCCGGCAGTCTGTCCGGCGATGGACGAATGTCAAGTGTTCAGAGCGGCAGCCGCACCTGGATGTGGCAGCCGCTCTGATCGTCCGGCTCTACCACCGCGATGGTGCCCCGGTGTAGCTGCACCACCCAGCGGGCGATCGCCAGGCCCAGCCCGGTACCACCGCCGGTGGCGCGCTCGCCCCGGGTGAAACGCTCGAAGACCCGCTCCCGTTCGGCCACCGGAATGCCGTCGCCCTGATCCATCACGGCGATCACCACGTGCTCGTCACGGCGTTCCGCGCGCACCGTCACGGTGCCGCCGCGCGGGCTGTGCCGGGCCGCGTTGTCCAGCAGGTTCGCGAAGACCTGATGCAGGCGCTCCCGGTCACCGGTCACCACCAGCCGGGGTGCCGCCACCGCGAAACACACGTCGTGCCCGGAACCGTCGGCGTTCACCCGGGCTTCCCGCACCACCTCGTCGAGGAAACCCGGCACGTCGATCGGCTCGGTCTGCAACGGCATCACCCCGGCGTCCAGCCGGGACAGATCCAGCAGATCGGTGACCAGCCGGCTGAGCCGTTCGGTCTGCGCCAGGGCGGTCTTCATCGTCTCCGGTTCGGCGGTCGCCACCCCGTCGACGATGTTCTCCAACATCGCCCGCAGCGCGGTGATCGGCGTCCGCAGCTCGTGCGAGACGTTCGCGATCAGTTCCCGCCGCTGCCGGTCCGCCGCCGCCAGGTCCGCCGCCATCTGATTGAAAGCGGACGCCAGCTCACCGACCTCGTCCTGCGACCGGGTCCGCACCCGCCGGGTGTAGTCACCACGGGCCATCTCCCGGGCCGCCACCGTCATCTCCCGCAGCGGAACCGTCGCCCCGTGCGCCATCACCTGCAGGGTGACCAGCCCGAGTGCCGCGGCGATCGCGATCCACAGCAGATCGACCCGGTAGAAGTCGATGCTCCACAGGAAGACCAGCAGACCAGTCCCGCCGGCGAACCCCAGTGCCAGCGACAACTTCGCCTTGATCGACCGCACCGGGTCCAGCGGTCGCGGCAGATAGGCGAAGACCGGCGCCACCAGGTTGTGCACGCGCGTCATCACCGGTCCACGTCCAGGGCATAACCCACCCCGTGGACGGTACGAATGAGGTCGGCCCCGAGTTTGCGCCGCAACCCCTTGATGTGGCTGTCCACGGTCCGGGTCCCGGAGGCGTCCGCCCAGCCCCACACGTCGGCCAGTAGCCGCTCCCGGGGCAGCACCGTCCGCGGTCGCCCGGCCAGATGAACCAGCAGATCGAATTCGGTCGGCGTCAGGTGCACCTCGACCCCCGCCCGGGTCACCCGCCGCTCCGCCTGGTTGATCTCCAGATCCCCGAACCGGGTCGTCTCCGGCGCACTCCTGGTGGCCCGCCGCAGCAGAGCGTGCACCCGCGCCGTCAACTCCCGCATCGAGAACGGCTTGGCCATGTAGTCGTCGGCCCCCACCGCCAGCCCGACCAGCAGGTCCGTCTCGTCCCCGCGGGCGGTCAGCATGAGCACCGGAACCGGCCGTTCCGCCTGAATCCGCCGGCACACCTCCAGCCCGTCGAACCCCGGCAGCATCACATCGAGCACGATCACATCCGGCGGATCCTGCCGAGCCGCAGCCACCGCACTGGGCCCGTCCCCGACAACCTGAACCCGGAACCCCTCAGCCCGAAGCCGAGCCGCCACCGCATCCGCGATGGCCCGCTCATCCTCGACCACGAGAACCCGCCGCTCAACGCTCTGCACGCTCCGCCACCCCATCCGCCGCCCACGCCTGCCGGCCGATGCGCCCCCGTGACCCACCGCCCAGTGCCCCAGCAGCCTATTGACCGGTTGCGCCCGGACAGCGGCGGACTTGTGAAGGATCTGTGCAGGCCGTTGTCAGTGCTGGTCAACGGCATGGTTGACAAGTCTCCGGGTGTCGTTGGTGCTGGTCAGTCGGTGCCGGGGTTGAGGATTCGCTGGGGGCCGGTGCCTCCGGCGGCCAGGCGGTCGCCCGGGTTGGCCAGTTTGCATCGCTGCAGGGAGAGGCAGCCGCAGCCGATGCAGCCGCTGAGTTCGTCGCGGAGGCGTTCCAGGACGGCGATCCGCTCCTGGAGCCGGAAGCGCCAGCTCGCGGAGAGGCGGGACCAGTCGGCCCGGGTGGGGGTGCGGTTCTCCGGCAGGGACGCGAGGGCTTCGCGGATCTCGTCCAGGGACACCCCGACCTGCTGGGAGATCTTGATGAACGAGACGCGGCGTAACTCGGCCCGGTCGTACCGCCGCTGGTTGCCGCTCGTCCGTGAGGCGTGGATCAGTCCTTCCCGTTCGTAGAAGCGCAGGGCGGACGGCGCGACACCGCTGCGGGCGGACAACTCGCCGATGGTGAGCGTCTCCACGAGACTCCTTGAGTTGAAGTGAACTTTAAGTAGCAGCATAGGCACATGACAGTTCTGACGACACCCGGTCACTCGGTCCAGGACCTGCTCAACCGGGTGACCGGCGACGTGAAGCACCTGCCGAGCGCGCACTCCACATTGGACGTCATCTGGGTTCTCTACGATCGGGTCTTACGGATCACACCGGAGAGCGTCGATGAACCGGATCGCGATCGCTTCCTGCTCTCCAAGGGCCACGGGCCGGCCGCCTACTACGCGGTGCTCGCCGCCAAGGGCTTCATCCCGCCGGAGTGGCTCGACGACATGGGCGGCTGGGACAGCAGGCTCGGGCACCACCCGGACCGCCTGCTGATCCCCGGTGTGGAGATCGGCACCGGGTCACTGGGGCACGGGCTCGGCCTGGGCGTCGGCACCGCGCTCGGGCTGCGGGCCCAAGGCTTCCCGGACACCCGGACGTTCGTGCTGATCGGCGACGCGGAACTGGACGAGGGTTCGAACCACGAGGCCATCGCCTACGCCGCCGCGATCAAGCTGCCGATCACCGCGATCGTCATCGACAACAGGTCGTCGACACACGGCTGGCCCGGCGGCATCCCGGCCCGCTTCCCGAACTGGAGAGTGTCCATCGTGAACGGACGCGACCATGACGAGATCGAACAGGCGCTCCGCCCGGCGACGGGCCCGACACTGGTGGTGGCAGAGGTATGAGAGACACATTCGTCGACACGACCTGCACGCTGCTGGACGAGGACCCGCGTACCGCGCTGGTGCTCGCGGACATCTCGGCGAGCGCCTTCGAGAACGCGCACCGCCGGCATCCGGACCGGGTGCTCAACGTCGGGATCCGGGAACAGTTGATGACCGGGGTGGCCGGCGGGCTGGCGCTCACCGGGATGCGGCCGATCCTGCACTCGTACGCGCCGTTCCTGATCGACCGGGCGTACGAGCAGATCAAGCTCGACCTCGGGCACCAGGACACCGGGGCGGTGCTGGTCAGCATCGGTGCCTCGTTCGACGCCGCCGAGGAGGGGTACACCCACCAGTCCCCGGGCGACGTGGCCCTGCTGGACACCCTGGCGGGCTGGACCGTGCACGTGCCCGGCCACCGCGACGAGGTGCCGGCGCTGCTGTGGGACGCGGCGGGCAACGACGATCGGGTCTACGTGCGGCTGTCCGTGCAGGAGAACAGCCGGGCCCACCAGAACGGCAGTGTGCTCCGGCGGGCCGGCGCCCCGGTGGTGGTGGCGGTCGGGCCGATGCTGGATCCGGTCCTTGCGGCGACCGGGGATCTGGACGTGACGGTGGCCTACGTCAGCACTCCCCGTCCGCTGGATTCCGGGCTGCTGCGGGACCTGGTGACCGAGTCGGTCATCCTGGTCGAGCCGTACGCCGCCGGAACGTCGGCGCACCTGGTCAGCGCGGCGCTGAGCGACCTACCGCACCGGTCACTGCACCTGGGAGCGGGCCGGGCCGAGGTGCGCCGGTACGGCGGCTGGCGTGACCACGCCCGGGTGCACGGGCTGGACGCGGCCGGGCTCCGGCGATCGATTTCGGCCTTCACCGGTGAGCAGGCACTCCCGGACTAGCGCTTCCACCCGCCACACGGTCGCCGGGTCGCCGAGCCGCATCCGGAATCGTTCGCGGATCCCGTCCATCGCGGTGACCGACAGTTCCAGACCCGGTCGGGACAGGTCGAGTCGCCAGGTCACATCGCTGAGGTTCCGCAGGTTCGCGTTCAGGTGCAGGCGCAGCCGGTGCAGCGGCCGGGTGTCCTGGGTGACCACCAGGCGGCGCCCGGTCAGCAGCAGGAACCAGTCACCGGAGAGCGGCGCTCCGGGGCGCACACAACGGGCCACCAGGATCGCGGGATCGTCCGGGTCCACACAGTTGCGGAAGATCGGCAGGTGCCGGTTCGCCGCGGGTGTGGCACCGGCGGTTTCGGCGGCGGGGTGGAACGTACGGGAGAACACGTCCATGCAGTGTTAACGGGAGATGAATGGCCGAAGAGGCGGGCCGCGTCGCTGAATATCGAATTACAGCAGCGCCCAGAAGGTTCCCGGAATCATTCTGGGATAGTGATGAGATGCAGTGGCGCGTTCGACCCGTCCTCCCGATCGTCAAGCTGATCGTCGCACTCACCCTGCCGGCGCTGGCCGCGCTGTTCGCCCAGGGTGAGTGGTCCCGCTGGGCGCTGGCCCTGATCGCGGCGCTCGCCGTCGTCGTCTGGGCGGCCCGCGACGTGCTGGTTCCGGTCCGGCTGGCGGCGGATCCGGCAGGCATCACGGTGATCACCGGTTTCGCCCGCCGCAAGCAGGTCCCCTGGACCCAGATCGAGCGGGTACGAGCGGAGACCAGCACCCGCCGCGGCCTTCGCAGTGAACTCCTGGAGATCGACGCCGGTGACGCGATCTACCTCTTCACCCCGAACGACCTGAGCGCCGACCCCGAGTCGGTGGCCCTGAGCCTGGCCGAACTGCGCCCCGCGGTCTAGAACGCCCAGAACGCCTAGAACGTCAGGATGCTGTCGGTCCGCACCATCGCTGCGACCACGATCAGCAGCAGGATCACCGCGCAGCCGACAGCCTGTTTGATCGCCCGTCTGGGCTGTGACGCGTAGGCGATGGCGGCGGCGGTGGCACCGCCGACGGCGAGGCCGCCGAGGTGCCCGGCGATCGAGATGTTCGGGATGGTGAACGTGAAGATCAGGTTCAGGATCAGCATCGACATCAGCGAGCTGGAATCCCGGGTCAGCCGCCGGTTGATCACGATGACCGCGATGATCAGGCCGAACGTGGCGGTGGAGGCGCCCGCGGACGGCTGGTTCGCCGCCTGGAAGACGTAGGCCGTCACGTTGCCGCCGATGCCGGCGATCATGTAGAGCGCGGCGAACCGCAACGGGCCGAGCTCACGCTCCAGATAGCGACCGAGCTGGGCCACCAGCATCATGTTGAGCAGCAGATGCAGGATGCCGTAGTGCAGGAACATCGCGGTGACCAGGCGGTACCACTCGCCGGTGGCGACGCCGTGCAGCTCACCGCTGGGGTAGAGGGCGATCCCCAGCACCTCACCGAAGTCGGTGACCGGGGTGCCGCTGCCGAGCAGGTTCCAACTGCCGCTGCCGAAGAGGGCGCTCGGCCCGCCGAGGACCGCTGACAGCACCATCACCAGCGAATTGACCACGATGATCGCGGTCGTCACGTAGCCGAGCTGGCCGGCGCGGCTCCCCCCGAAGGCGGTGCGCGCCGACCGCTGGCCGCGGCGTCCCTCTTTGACACAATCCGGGCACTGGTGCCCGATCGTCGCCTCGTTCATGCAATCGGTGCAGATCGGACGATCACACCGACTGCAGCTGAGCAGGGTCTCTCGGGTCGGATGCCGATAGCACGCCGGTGTCGTCGAGGGCGCCTCACTCATGGCACCAAAGGTACCCGAGGTGTCAGGAGCGCTCGATCTCCACGCGCTCGATCACGACGTCCTCGCGGGGGCGGTCGCCCGGGCCGGTCGGCGTGTTCGCGATCGAGTCGACGACCTTCACGGACTGCTCGTCCGTGACCTGGCCGAAGATCGAGTGACGACGGTTCAGGTGCGGCGTCGGCGCGACGGTGATGAAGAACTGCGAGCCGTTGGTGCCCGGGCCGGCGTTCGCCATGGCGAGCAGGTACGGACGGTCGAAGAAGAGCTCCGGGTGGAACTCGTCGGCGAAGGTGAAGCCCGGGCCGCCGCGGCCGGTGCCGGTCGGGTCGCCGGCCTGGACCATGAAGCCCGGGATGACCCGGTGCGAGATGGTGCCGTCGTAGTACGGACCGCTGCCCGGCTGACCGGTGCGGGGGTCGGTGTACGGCTTCGTGCCTTCGGCCAGCTCCACGAAGTTGCGGACCGTCGCCGGAGCGTGATCCGGGAAGAGCTGCACCCGGATGGCGCCGTGATTGGTGTGAAGGGTGGCGTAAAGATTCTCGGCCACGGGTACTCCCGTCATCGTGATGGGCTGTTCTCGTGCGATTCGGATCCTCCCCCATGTCTTGGATCCGGCCGCGCGGGGGTACCCGAGAAGGCAACATGACGTGGGAGAAGACCACAGGAGGTGGGCACCGGTGTTCGCTACGATTCGCCGTCGCAACCGCAAGGCGCGCATGCGCAACGAGCTCGGCCAGAGCGTGGAGCACTTCAAGAAGGCGGCCACGATCGCGGCCAACGAGACCAGCTCCACCGTCACGCCCCGGATCAACGCGGCCCGGGACCGGGTCCAGCCGGCCGCCAGCGCGGCCCGGGATGCGGCCTCGCAGAGTTGGGACAGCGCCCTCGCCGCGCTGACCACCGCCTCGGAGAGCGTTCGGCAGGCGGGCAAGACCACCAAGAAGGTGACCCGTAAGCAGCTCAAGGTCCAGGAGAAGCAGGCCCGCAAGCTGCAGCGGAAGGCCGAGAAGGCGACCGGCCGGAACAAGGGCCGGGGCAGCCGGCTGGCCGGTTACGCGCTGCTCGGGACCGCCATCGGTATCGGTGCCGCCTACGTCGCCCGCCGTCGCCGTGAGGCGCAGTGGGAGGAGTACGAGCCCACCACCCGGACCAGTGCCGACGACGCGGCCTTCGAACCGATCGAGCCGACCGTCTACACCACGTCCAACGGCACCGTGACCGACCAGAACAAGCCGGAGAACCGGTAGAACGCCTACTGCTGGCGGGCCGCCTGGACCGGATCCAGGGCCGGCCCGGCCGGCAGGTACGCGATCAGCTGGGCCGGGATCCGGGTCGGAGTCACGTTTCCGTAACCGAGCCGGCCCAGCAGGTCACGAGTAGCGAGCGGGTACTGCACGCCGGTGTCGGTGATCACACTGACCGTTCCGGTGCCGGCTGCGGTATCCGCCGAGGCGGCGGCCTCCACCAGGGCACCCGCCCCGCGGGCCACCGTTACCAGATCGACCCGGGACTCCCCGGCCGGTGCGACACCGGCCGGGATCTTCACATTCACCCGGACGGTGTCGCCGGGAGCCGTCACACACGCCGTCGACGGTGCCTCGGCCAGCGCGGGAATCGTGCTGGGCAGGGCCTCGGCGGCAGTGCTCAGCCCGGACTTCGAGGCCGGCAGGCCGAGGAACTGGGCACCGACCACCAGCGGGGTGCCGCCGGGCTCGGTGCTCAACAGTTTCGCCTGCATCTCGGTGAGCGGGGCGATACCGTCGGCCAGCACCACGGCGAGGTTCTTGCCGTCGTCGGTGAGCACCCGGCCGATCCGGCGGTTCTCGATCGCCGAGACGCCACCGCGGCCCGGGATCGTGGGCGGGGCCAGGTCGGGGCCGGACGGGATCGCGTCGACCCAGGCCGCCGAGACCTCCCAGGGGCGGTACCCGAACCAGCCGAGCGCCCGCACGATCGAGTCGACCTGACCGGGAGGCAGCAGGAAACGCTGCGAACCGAGCACCAGATGGGTACGCCCGGTCGGGTCCTTGACCAGGATGCCCCCGCTCGCCGCCGCGCCACCGGACGCCGACGTCCCGATCAGCAGGGTGCTGCGCGGCCGGCCGCCGACCGTGTCCGTGCAGATCGACCAGGCGCCCTTGAGCAGGCTCTTCGCGGGTGGCAGTGAGTCCGGGGCGCCGAGGATGCCGAGCGGCGCGCCCAGCGGGATCTTGGCGAGTTTCGCCGGTGCCACGGTCTTCAGTTCGGGCTTGTCACCGCTGATCAGGAGCAGTCCGGACGTGTAGTTGAGCACCGGGTGCAGCTTGCCGTCCGACTCCAGGTAGACGTACCGGGCGCCGGTGTCCTTCTCGACGAGCACCGCGTTCTTGTTCGTCGCCTCGGTCATGGTCTGGCCGGTGAACAGCCCGTAGGCACCGAACCCGCCGACCACCAGGACGGCGACCAGGAAGCTGATCAGGGCCGTGACACCGGCCCGGCGCAGTGGTGACTTGCGCGGGTCCGGGTCGTGAGAGACGAGTGCCGCGACCACACGCTGCACTGAGTACTGGTACGAGTGCAGCTCATCCTGACGCGACGGCACCCCGACACTCTAGAGGCAGGGATCCGAAAATGGGGGGCTACAGCCAGCCATTGCGGCGGAAAGCACGGTAGAGCAGCACCGTGACGACCGACAGGAACGCCACCAGAGCCGGGTAGCCGTACTTCCAGTCGGTCTCCGGCATGTAGTCGAAGTTCATGCCGTAGACGCCGGCGAACGCGGTCCAGACCGTGGCGATCGCCGCCCACGACGCGATCTTGCGCATGTCGTTGTTCTGGTCGACGGTCACCTGCGCGAGCCGGGCCTGCAGGATCGAGTTGAGCAGGTCGTCATAGGAGGAGACCTGCTCGACCGTACGGGTCAGGTGGTCCTGCACGTCCCGGAAGTAACGCCGGATCTCCTTCGGCACCACACCCTGGCTGGACGTGATCGCGGCGAGTGGCCGCTGCAGCGGGACGACCGCCCGGCGGAACTCCACGAGCTCCCGTTTGAGCTGGTAGACCTGCTGTATCGGGGCGATCCGGTCCCGCGAGAAGACGCCCTCCTCGATCAGGTCCAGGTCGTCCTCGACCTCGTCGGCGACCTCCAGGTAGTGGTCGACCACCCGGTCGGTCACCGCATAGGCCACCGCCCACGGCCCCTGCTCCAGCAGCGCCGCCCGCTTGCTCTCCAGGTCGGCCCGGACCGGTGCCATCTCGGACGCGTCCCCGTGCCGGACGGTGATGACGAACCGCTCCCCGACGAAGATCATCATCTGGCCGGTCTCGACCACCTGCGAACTCTCGGTCAGCTCCTGGTGCGGTACATACCGGGCGGTCCGCAGCACCAGGAAGTGCACCTCGCCGAACTGCTCCAGCTTGGGCCGCTGCTCGGCCTTGACCGCGTCCTCCACCGCCAGTTCGTGCAGGCCGTAGATCTCCGCGATCGAGGCCATCTCCTCCGCCGACGGCTCGTGCAGGCCGAGCCAGACGAAGGCACCGTCCCGGCGGTGGGCCTCGGCCAGCGCCTGATCCGGGGCGAACTCACCCGGCGTGCGCTGCCCGTTCTGGTAGACGCCACAGTCCACGACCGACGACGGGTGTCCGCCGTCACCGCCGCCGGGCCGGGCGTCACCGTTGTTGAGCAGGCCCCGCATCCGGGCCGCCCAGGCCGCACCGAGAGGCCGGCCCCGGGTCCACGAACGTTCCGTCATGCCAACCTCCCCCGGACGACAAGCCAACCGAGGCTACGCCTGCGGCCGGAGGAGGTTCACAGTGACAGGCCCCACAGGTCAGGCGCGGACCTCTTCGATCGCCTCGGCGATCCGGCGCACACCCTCGTCGATCTGGTCCACGGTGACCGCGGAGAACGCCAGGCGCAGCGAGTTCTGCCCGCCGTCGAGCAGGAAGTCGCTGCCCTTGACGACC
>DATMVU010000800.1:0-35949 GCA_035562875.1 Actinoplanes sp.
GGCCGTCCACGGATTCGCCGACCGGGTGGCGACAGCCGCGGCTCACCCGGTGCGGATCGTTCCCACTCCCCGGTGGGCGACCACCGTCGCCGCGACCCGGGCCACCGACACCGCCCGGCAGTCGCTCACCGCGCTGAGTCAGGACATCGCCGAGACGGCTCGCCGGATCCGCGCCGTCGCCAGCGACTACGAGGCGGCCGACGCGCGTGCGGCGGCCCGGCTCAGGGCCACTCGATGACCACGGCTGCGATCACCTACTCCCGGCTGCGCGTCACCGATCCGGCCCGGTGGCTGGCCGCCGCGCTCGCCTGGCGCCGCTGGGCCACCGTGGCCGGTGGGCTCGGCACCGATCTCGGGCCGCTCCTGAGCCGGCTGCGGGATTCGTGGGCCGGGTCGGCAGCCGAGGCGGCCGCGGCCCGGTTGGTGGAGCTCGGCCGACGGCTGACGTACTTCCAGGTGTTCTGCTGGCGGGCCGACCAAGCGCTGAGCGAATTCGCCGCCTCCATCACCCGGGCCCGCACGCTGCTCGACCAGGCGCGGACGGCAGCCGCCGGCGCCGGGCTCGTCATCGACGACTCCGGAGTGGTTCGCGCCGCCACTGCTCAGACCGGGCCGGCATCCGGCACCGCTCAAGCCGGGCGAGCGTCCGGCACCGGCCGGGCCGGGCCGGCGTCCGGGGCCGGTGGTGATCCGGCCGCGGTTCAAGCTGTCGCCGCCGTGCTGGCCTCTGCGCTGGAGGTCGCCGCCACCGCTGACGCGTCAGCGGCTGCCCGGCTCGTGGCCCTGGCCGATGTTCCGGAGGTTCCGGCGGTCTCCTCCTTTCCGGGTTGTGATGCCGATCCGGCAGAGGTCCGGCGCTGGTGGGCCGGGTTCAGCCCGGCGCAGCGGGACTGGCTGCTGGTCACCGACGCGGTGTCGCTGGCCGGTGTGGAGGGGATTCCGGTCGCCGACCGGGACATCGCCAACCGGCTGCTGCTCGGCGACCACCGCCGGGCCCTGGACACGATGGCCGCGCGGGGTGCCGACCCGGACCGGGTCCGTGACCTACGGGAGGGACTCGACCGGTTGAGCGCCCGGTTGGCGGATGACAGCGGCCCCCGGGCGTACCTGGTGGGGCTGGGTCTCGCCGACGAGGGCCGGGCCGTGGTGGCGCTCGGCGACCCGGATCGGGCGGTGAACGTGCTCACCCATGTCCCCGGCATGACTTCTGATCTGCGGTCCCTGGGCGGCGAGCTGACCCGGGCCGAGCGGGTGGCCGTCCGCGCCGGTGAGCTGGGACCGGCCGGGTCGACGAGTGCTGTGGTGTGGCTGGACTACGACGCGCCCGACTTCCTGCACGAGGCGGTCTCGCCCCGGCAGGCCCGCGAGGGCGCGGTCGAGCTGCGCCGGTTCCAGGAGGGGCTACGGGCCACGCACGAGGGCGAACCGGCCCGCCAGACGGTGCTGGGGCACAGCTACGGTTCGCTGCTCGTCGGTGCGGCCACGGCCGGTGGGCGGTTGGCGGCCGACGGGGTGGTCTTCGTCGGTTCACCGGGGGTCGGGGTGGACTCGGCAGCCCTGTTGGGGGTGCCGGCCGACCAGGTCTGGTCGACCACGTCCCGGACCGACGTGATCCAGCTGGCCCGGGATCCGAGGGACCTGTTGCCGGGCGTGGTCCTCCCGGATGCACTGTTCGGCACCGAGCGGGAGCTGTGGTTCGGCCGCAACCCGAGCCATCCGAGTTTCGGCGGCCGGGTCTTCGCCAGCCAGGCTGGCGCCGGCCACCTGGGCTACTGGGACGAGGACCGGCCCGCCCTCGACGCGATGGCCCGGATCACCCTGGGCGAGAAGCCATGACCCCCGGCCCGGCCGCAAGTGGGCCGCCCGGCCCGGCCTTCACCGGCCGGGCCGGGCGGCCCACTGTGCAGAGCGGGCGGATTACTCGACGGTGACCGACTTGGCCAGGTTGCGGGGCTGGTCGACGTCGTTGCCGCGGGCGGCGGCGATCTCGCAGGCGAGGACCTGCAGCGGCACCGTGGTCATCAGCGGGGCGAGCAGCGTCGGCGTGGGCGGCACCTGGATGAGGTGGTCGGCGAACTGCCGGACGTCCTCGTCGCCCTCCTCGGCGATCACGATGGTGCGGGCGCCCCGGGCCCGGACCTCCTGGATGTTGGAGACGACCTTGTCGCGCATGACCCCACGACCGGCCGGCGACGGGACGATGCACACCACCGGGGTGCCGTCCTCGATCAGCGAGATCGAGCCGTGCTTGAGCTCACCGGCGGCGAAGCCCTCGGCGTGCATGTAGGCGAGTTCCTTGAGCTTGAGCGCGCCCTCCAGGGCCACCGGGAACCCGACGTGCCGGCCGATGAACAGGATGGTGGAGGCGGAACCGAGGTCCTTGCCCAGGTCACGGACCTCGTCCATCCGGCCGAGCAGCGTACGCAGGCTGTCCGGGGTGGCCTGGAGCTTCTCGACGACGGCGGCGACCTCGTCGGCATACATCACGCCGCGGATCTGGGCCAGGTGCAGGCCGATCAGGTAGCAGGCGACGAGCTGGGTGAGGAACGCCTTGGTGGAGGCGACGGCGATCTCCGGGCCACCGTGGGTGTAGAGGACGGCGTCCGACTCGCGCGGGATGGTGGAGCCGTTGGAGTTGCAGATGGCGAGGACGCGGGCCTTCTGCTCCTTGGCGTGCCGCAGCGCCATCAGGGTGTCCATGGTCTCGCCGGACTGGCTGATCACGATCACCAGGGTGGAGCGGTCCAGGATCGGGTCGCGGTAGCGGAACTCGCTGGCCAGCTCCACCTCGCAGGGGATCCGCACCCAGTGCTCGATGGCGTACTTCGCGACCATGCCGGCGTGGTACGAGGTGCCGCAGGCGACGATGAACACCTTGTCCACGTCACGCAGGTCCTGGTCGGTGAGACGCACCTCGTCCAGGATGATCTCGCCACGCTCGGAGAGCCGGCCGAGCAGGGTGTCAGCGATCGCCTGGGGCTGCTCGGCGATCTCCTTCAGCATGAACCAGTCGTAGCCACCCTTCTCGGCGGCCGACGCGTCCCAGTCGACGTGGTACTCCTTGCCGACGGCGGGGCTGCCGTCGAAGCCGAAGATCTCGATGCCCGCCGGGGTGATCAGCACGATCTGGTCCTGGCCGAGCTCGATGGCCTCGCGGGTGTGCTCGATGAAGGCGGAGACGTCGCTGGCGAGGAAGTTCTCCCCGTCGCCACGGCCGACGACGAGCGGCGAGTTGCGACGGGCGGCGACGACCGCACCGGGCACGTTCACATCGGTGGCGAGCAGGGTGAAGGCGCCTTCGAGGCGGTTGGCGACCCGGCGCATGCCTTCGGCGAGCAGGGCCGGGCCGTCCTCGGCACCGGACTCGCGCAGGGCGCGCATCTCGCCGGCGAGCAGGTGGGCGGCGCACTCGGTGTCGGTGTCGCTGCGGAACTCGACGCCGGTCGCCTCGAGCTCGGTGCGGAGGCGGGCGAAGTTCTCGATGATGCCGTTGTGGATGACGGCGACCCGGCCGTCGGCGGAGAGGTGCGGGTGGGCGTTGCGGTCGGTGGGTCCGCCGTGGGTGGCCCAGCGGGTGTGGCCGATGCCTGTGGTGCCGGTCTCGATGCCGTCTTCGGTCCGCTCGGCGAGGGCCTTCTCCAGATTGGCGAGTTTGCCGGCTTTCTTCTCAGTCTGGATGACTCCGCTGTCGATGATGGCGACACCCGCGGAGTCGTATCCGCGGTATTCGAGGCGGCGCAGCCCGTCGATGACGATGCTGAGCGCCGGGCGGCTTCCTACATATCCCACGATCCCACACATGGCGGGAAGCGTAACCGACTTTCGCTCAAACGTCATGCTCGGGAAACGCACTTTCGAGCATCCGATGTGATCGGAAGGGCACCGTGGCCGACCGGTCAAGCCCCGTCGTCCGTACGGGTGAGTGATCCTTCACGTGCGTCCCGGGCGTACCGTGACAGGAATCGTCGGGAGGAAGACATGAGCGATCCGAGCGAGCCCCGGCAGCCACCCCGGCCGCCGACGTTCACGCCACCGGGCCAGAACCCGGACTATCCACCGACGTCGCAGTTCCCGCCGGTGAGCCCGGGTCCGTACCCTCCGCAGCCCCCGGCCTACACCCCCGGCGTGGCACAGCCGCCGCCCTATCAGCCGCCGCCGGAGTACGACCAGACCGCCGGCTGGGCACAACCGCCGGCGTACGACACCGGCTACCCGCAGCCACCAGGCCCGCCCGGCTACGGCCCGCCGCCGGGAGCACCTGGTTACGGCCCACCCCAGGGCCCGCCCGGGTACGGCCCACCGCAGCGCCCGAAGAAGAGTCCCGCACCGATGATCGCCCTGGTCCTGGCGATCACCCTGCTGCTCTGCGGCGGTGTCGCGGTGGTCGGCAAGATCCTGGTGGACCGGACGACCCAGAAGGCGGAGGAGATCGCCGGTCCGATCCTGAACCCCACCCTGCCGACGCTGCCCACCGATGCTCCGGAGTTGCCCGGTCTACCCACCGACCTGCCGGACTTCCCGGGTCTGCCCACCGATCTGCCGACCGGTATCCCCGGGATCGGTACCGAGATCAGCGTGACCTACGAGGTGACCGGTGACGGCCCTGCTGAGATCGTCTACATCGACGCGGACAACTCGCCGCAGCGGGTCGGCGACGCGGACCTGCCGTGGAAGATCACCGCGAAGCTGACCAGCCCGGCCACGGTGTACGTGGTGGCCATCCGGTCCGGTCTCGGCGACGGCGGGATCAAGTGCCGGGCGACTGTCGACGGCGAACAGGTGGCCGAGCACAGCGCCGAGGGCACTCTGGCCACGGCGAACTGCTACAAGCTGGTGTTGCAGTAAGACGGCCGGTTCCGCTCGGGAACCGGCCGTCGTCAAGGACGTCAGGCCGGGCTGGCCGACCGCACCTCTTCGGCGATCCGCTCGGCGACGGTCCGCGCCTGCTCCTCGGTGGCGGCCTCGACCATCACCCGGACCAGCGGCTCGGTACCGGACGGCCGGAGTAGCACCCGGCCGGTCTCGCCCAGCTCGTTCTCGGCGAGCGCGACGGCGGCCTGCACGGTCGGTGCCGAGGCGCCGGCGGCCCGGTCACCCACCCGCACGTTGATCAGCACCTGGGGCAGCTTGTGCACGACGGCGGCCAGGTCGGCGAGGGACTTGCCGGTCGCGGCGAGCTGGGCCATCAGGTGCAGGCCGGTGAGCACGCCGTCGCCGGTGGTGGCGAAGGCCGGCATCACGATGTGCCCGCTCTGCTCGCCGCCGAGGGCGAGGTCGCCGCTGGCCAGTTCCTCCAGGACGTACCGGTCGCCGACCTTGGTCTCCAGGAGCTTGATGCCGGACTGCTTCATGGCGATCCGCAGCCCGAGGTTGCTCATCACGGTGGCGACGAGGGTGTCGTCGGTGAGGGTCCCGGCGTCCCGCATGGCCAGGGCCAGGATCGCCATCATCTGGTCGCCGTCGACGACGTCACCGGCAGCGGTGACGGCCAGGCAGCGGTCGGCGTCACCGTCGTGGGCCAGGCCCAGGTCGGCGCCCTCGCGGAGGACCACCTCGCGGACCGCTTCCAGGTGGGTGGAGCCGCAGTCCAGGTTGATGTTGAGGCCGTCCGGCTCGGCGTGAATGGCGATGACCTCGGCACCGGCCTCCCGGTACGCCACCGGCCCGACCTCGCTGGCCGCACCGTTGGCGCAGTCGACGACCACCTTGAGACCGTCGAGCCGGTTCGGGATGGAGTCGATCAGGTGCTTGATGTAGTGCTCGGCGCCGTCGAGGAGGTCGTTGACCCGGCCGATGCCGGCGCCGGTGGGCCGGCCGACCAGCCCGTGCCCGTCCTCGATCGCCTTCTCGATCCGCTCCTCGAGCTCGTCCGGCAGCTTGGCGCCACCGGCGGCGAAGAGCTTGATGCCGTTGTCGGCCATCGGGTTGTGCGACGCGGAGATCATCACTCCGAGATCGGCATTGGTCTGTCCCACGAGGTACGCGACCGCCGGAGTGGGGAGCACCCCGACCCGTACCACGTTGGCCCCCGCGCTGGTCAGACCGGCGACGACCGCCGCCTCCAGCATCTCGCCGCTGGCCCGCGGATCACGGCCCACGATCGCGAGTGGCGGATGACTGCCGTCGCTCTCGACGAGAACCCGAGCAGCCGCTACCGCGACCGACAGGGCGAGTTCAGGGGTGAGCAGATCGCCGTTCGCGAGACCGCGAACGCCGTCTGTGCCGAAGAGTCGCCCCATGGCGGCTTCCTTTCGCCGGTAAATGCAACCTCAAGCCTGCATCAACGTTCGGCTGGTCACGAGTACCGGAACGGCTAGTTGGAGAGGGGAGGAAGACAAACATCGACGGCCGAGCACATCCCCCGTGCAGGGGACACACTCGGCCGTCGATTTCAGACTTAGCGCAAGATCAGCGCTTCGAGTACTGCGGGGCCTTACGGGCCTTCTTGAGACCGTACTTCTTGCTCTCCTTGACGCGGGCGTCACGGGTGAGGAAGCCGGCCTTCTTCAGCGCGGGACGGTCATCCGGCTCGACCGCGATGAGCGCACGCGCGATGGCGAGACGGAGCGCACCGGCCTGGCCGGTGATGCCGCCGCCACGCAGGTTCGCGAAGACGTCGTACTGCTCGGTGTGCTCGGTGGTGACCAGCGGCTCGCGGATGAGCTGCTGGTTGACCTTGCTGGGGAAGTAGTTCTCCAGGTCACGGCCGTTGCAGGTGATCTTGCCGGTGCCGGGCACGAGGCGCACCCGGACGATGGCCTCCTTGCGGCGGCCCACGGTCTGGATCGGACGGTCACCGGGACGCGGGGCGCGAACCGGGGCCGGCGCCTCAGCCGTCTCCTCGACGACGACGACCGTCTCAGCGGGCTCCTCGACGGTCTCGACAGTCTCGACGACCTCGGGCTCGATGATGTCAGTCATGCTGCCTTCTCCCGCGCTCACTGCGCGACCTGGGTGATTTCGAACGGCTTCGGCTGCTGGGCGGCGTGCGGGTGCTCGGCACCCGGGTACACCTTCAGCTTCTTGATGATCTGCCGCGCGAGCTTGTTGTGCGGGAGCATGCCCTTGACGGCCAGCTCGATCGCCTTCTCGGGCCGCTTGGTGAGCAGCTCCTCGTAGCCGACCTGCTTCAGGCCACCCGGGTAACCGGAGTGGCGGTAGGCGACCTTGGTCTGCCGCTTGTTGCCGGTCAGGGCGACCTTGCCGGCGTTGATGATCACAACAAAGTCGCCGCAGTCGACGTGCGGGGCGAACTGGGGCTTGTGCTTGCCACGCAGCAGGCTCGCGGTGTGGGTGGCCAGGCGACCCAGAACGACGTCAGAAGCGTCGATAATGTGCCACTGACGCTCGATCTCACCCGGCTTCGGGCTGTACGTACGCACAGAATTACCTTGTCTCGTCGTCGGACTGGGAGGCGCGTGCAAGCCGCAAACCCCACAGAGGGACCAACTCGGCGCACAACAGCAGGCAACAATACCCGGCCGCGCGACGCGTGGTCAAAAACAGTGCTGTATTTGGGGCACAAAGCATCCGGCGAAGGTTCTGGTTGCAAACCCTCAGCCCTGGTAGTGCGCCAAACGAGGCAAGCATACCCCTCGGCGGGAGGCCGGCCACATCGGGTCGGCGACACCCATCTTGCCCGACTTAGCAGGCTCGAAACAAATGGGACGCTCGTCCGAAATTACACCCCGGCACGCTTCCAGGCATGACCAACGGTGCGCACATCATAGCGACACGGCGCCCCGTGGTGAGACAACCGTCAGGGTTGAGGACGGACCTGACGGTGTCGACCGGGCCGGCCAGCCGGTTCGGTCGGGGGAAGTCGCGGCGTGCCCCGGACGGAGGCATGGCGAAGAACGCAGGCGTGACATGGGAGCGGGTCGACGCTGAGGACGGCGGGCTTCGAGCGTGCCCTTCGGTGGACCGTTCGGCCACGCCGCGACTTCTGACCACACCGAGGCCGACGAAAGCGACCACAACGAGGTCGACAAGGCCGGAGCGAGCGACAGCAACGAGGTCGACAAGGCCGACGAGCCCGGAGAGAGGATGACGGACCGGGCGCCCGGGGCGCGCCGGACCGTGCTGACCGCGGCCGCGCTGGCCGAACCGGCGGCGGCCCTCTCCGGCTACACCATCGGGGTGACCTCCGACCGCCGCAAGGACGAGCTGGCCACCCTGCTGGAGGCGCGCGGTGCCCGCGTGGTGATCGCCCCCGCGCTGCGGATCGTCCCGATCTCCGACGACGCCGAACTGCGGGCGGCCACCCGGGCCTGCCTGGACAGCCCGCCGGACATCGTGCTGGCCAACACCGGGATCGGGATGCGCGGCTGGTTGGAGGCGGCGGAGGGCTGGGGTCTGGCCGATCCGCTGCGTGCCGTGCTCTCCCGCGCCTATCTGGTGGCCCGGGGTCCGAAGGCGCGGGCCGCGATCCGGGCCGCCGGCCTGCACGATCAGTGGTCTCCCGAGGGCGAGGGTTACGAGGAGGTCGTCGAGCACCTGACCGCCCGGGGACTGCACGGCCAGACCGTGGCGATGCAGTTGCACGGTGAGAGCCAGCCGGAGTACACCGAGGCCCTGGAGTCGGCCGGTGCCCGGGTGATCGAGCTGCCGGTGTACCGCTGGGCGCCGCCAACCGACCCGGCACCACTGCACCGCCTGGTCGATCTGATCCTGGGCCGGCTGGTGGATGCGGTGACGTTCACCTCGGCCGCTGCCGTGCAGGCGGTGCTCCGCGCCTCCGGCACCGGCAACGAAGCCCTGTTCGACGCGTTCCGCGAGGATGTGCTGGCGGCCTGCGTGGGCCCGGTCACCTCGGCACCGCTGCGCCGGCAGGGCATCCCGGTGGCGGCTCCGGGACGGGCCCGGCTGAGCGCCCTGGTCCGTACCATCGTCGAGGAACTTCCGAAGCGTGCCCTGTCCTTGCAGGTCTCCGGGCACTCGGTGGTCCTCCGTGGCCATGCCGCGGTGGTCGACGGCGAGTTGCGCCCGCTCGCCCCGGCCCCGATGTCGGTGCTCCGCGCGCTGGCCGGTTCGCCCGGCCGGGTGCTCTCCCGGGCCGCCCTGTTGCAGGCACTGCCGCGGGGCGCCGACGAGCACGCCGTGGAGATGGCGGTGGCCCGGCTCCGCGCGGGTCTCGCGGTGCCGGGCGTCGTCCAGACCGTGGTGAAACGCGGTTACCGGATTCCGGTCTAACCGACCGGGGTGGCCTGCCCGTGTTCGGCCACCAGTGTCGCCATCGCGTGTTCGACCACCCCGATGAGAACGGCCTTGACCGAGTCACGGTGCCGGGCGTCACACATCACCAGCGGAACCCGGGCCGGGATGGCGAGCGCCTCGCGGACCTCCTCCGGCTCGTATCGCGGCGCGTCATCGAAGCAGTTGACGGCGACGAGGTACGGCAGGTGCCGGTTCTCGAAGTAGTCCAGGGGCGCGAACGCGTCGGACAGCCGCCGGGTGTCGACGAGCACCGCAGCGCCGACGGCCCCCCGGATCAGTTCGTCCCACATGAACCAGAACCTGGTCTGCCCGGGGGTACCGAACAGGTAGAGGATCAGGTCGTCGGCCATGGTGATCCGGCCGAAGTCCATCGCCACCGTGGTGCTGCCCTTGCCCGGCACCTTGGAGGCATCGTCGATCCCGGCGCCGGCCACTGTCATCACCGCCTCGGTGGTGAGCGGCTCGATCTCGGAGACCGCCCCGACCAGAGTCGTCTTCCCCACGCCGAAACCACCCGCGACGACGATCTTCGCCGAGGTGATCTCCGTGGGGTGCGGTAGCGCCCTCTCAGAGCTTGCGAAGTCCACCCAACACCCTTCCCAGCAGGTCCATCCGCTCCGTGAAGCCGGTCTTGGGAGCGGCACTGTGCAGCTGAAGCAGCCCGTCGGCGACCATGTCGGCGACGAGCACCCGGGTTACCCCCAGTGGTAACCGGGTGAGCGCCGCGAGTTCGGCGAGCGATAGTGCTTTGGGCTCGCACAACACGGCGATGCGGTACTTGTCGTGACCGGCGAACCGTGACTCCTGCACGGCTTCCGGTCCCGCGAGCAGGACCGCTTCGATCGGGATGTCCCGGCTCGGTTCGGTCCGGCCGCGGGTGACCGCGTACGGCCGCACCAGGTTGCCCCGTGGATCGTGCGGCTCTGTCATGTCGCGGTCACCTCGTCTCCACCGGGGCGCACGCGCCCCGGTGCCTAGTGGCTGCTGACGGCCTGACGCGCCTCAGGCGACAGCGACGCCCCGACCCGCTCGACCAGCAGGGCCATCTCATAGCCGACCTGGCCGACGTCGCTACTGCGTGATGCTAGGACCGCCATCGACGAACCGTCGCTGATGGACATCAGGAAAAGATAGCCGCTGTCCATTTCGATGATGGTCTGCTGCACGGTTCCGGCATTGAACATCCGGGACGCACCGTCGGTGAGACTGACCACACCGCAGGTTATGGCGGCTAGCTGGTCGGCGCGGTCGGCCGGCAGATCCCGGGACGAGGCCAGCAGCAGGCCGTCGGCCGAGACCGCGACCACGTGAGCGATGCCGGCGACGCTGTCCGCGAAATTGCTGAGCAGCCAACCCATGTCCTGCATGGTGGGGGGCCTGGTCACTGATCGTTCTCCTTGGGAGCCTGTGTTGCGGCGGCGGCGGTTTCGGCAACGCCGTCCGTCCGCCCTCGTTGCACTCCTCGGTGATACGCGGAAAGTAGCCCGCGAACCTCATCCGGATTGCGACGGTGTTGCGCCCGCGGGGTGGTATCCACCCCTCCGGGTACGAGCTGGGCCTGCGGGACCCGTTTCGGCAGCCCCGATCGGGTGCTACCGCCGTCCTTCGGTTCGGCGGCCGCCCGGGCCAGTTGCCAGCCGTCGTCGGCTCGGGTCCGCCAGCGGTCCTCAGCGGCCGGCCGGGGCTTCGGCACGCTGCGGGCCGGTGCCTCCATCGGCGGGGCACTGACGGGGATGCCACCGACCGAGGCACCACTGACCGGGACACCGCTGACGGGCACGGCGGCCCGGCCCGCGATGGGCGGCGCGTACCCGGCGGTCGGCATGCCGTTCCAACCGCCCGGGGTCGCGCCGGGGAACCAGGGCTGCTGCATCTCTACCTGGATCGGCGCGGCCGATGCCGGTTCCGGCACCACGTTCGCGACGTTCGCGGTGGGCATGGCCGGCGTTGCGAGCGGCGGATGCGCGGGGGTCCCGGGTTCCAGCGGCTTGGGTACGCGGGTCGGCAGCTTGGGCCGGTCCGGAGTCGGCACCAGGTCCAGTTCGGACATCGGCACCCCGACCGGGGGTGGTGGCTGGTACGCGGGCCGGGCCGGGGGCGGCGTGGCCCGGATCGGTGGCGGAACCGTCGATGGTGCCGCCACGAACGGTGCGGTCGGCGGCGGGCCGGGCCGGGTCCAGGTGGCGGCACGGACGGCTGGCGGTCCGGCCGGCTCGGCGCCGGGGCCGGTCACGATGTCGGCGGGCAGGGTGACCTCGGCGGTGGTGCCTCCGTCGGGTCCGGCGCTCAGTTCCACCCGGATACCGTGCCGGGCGGCGAGCCGGGCGACGACGGCCAGCCCCATCAGCCGGAAGGCCGAGGCGTCCACCTCGCTCGGTTCGTACAGCCGCCGGTTGAGGTGTTCCAGGTGTTCCGCCGTGATGCCCAGGCCCCGGTCCTCGACCCGGATCACCACCGGCCCGCCGATCCGGGTTCCGTTCGCGGTCACCACGGTCTCCGGCGCGGAGAAGCGGGTGGCGTTGTCGAGCAGTTCGGCGACCAGGCGCACCACGTCGTTGACGGCGGCCGCGGCGACGAACACGTCGGTGTCGACGGTGCCGAACTCGATCCGGTGGTAGAGCTCCACCTCGGACTGGGCGGCCCGCAGAGTGTCGATCAGCAGGGCGTCCTCACGCCGCGGGGTGCCCACCTCGGAGCCGGCCAGGACCAGCAGGTTCTCGTCGTTGCGGCGCATCCGGGTGGCGAGGTGGTCGAGTTCGAAGAGGCGGGCCAGCCGTTTCGGGTCCTCCTCCATCCGCTCGATCTGGTCCAGTTCGCCGATCATCCGGTCGACGAGGGTCTGACTGCGCCGGGCCAGGCTGAGGAACATGGTGGACATGCTGGTGCGCATGGCGGCCTGTTCCGCGGCGATCCGGATGGCCTCCCGGTGGACCATGTTGAAGGCTTCCGCGACCTCGCCGAGTTCGTCCTGGTCGGGGATCTGGATCGGGTCCTGGGTCTGGGTGACGTACTGCTCGATGCGGTCCTCGTTGAAGCCCTCGACGTCGTGCAGCAGGCTGACCGCCACCGGCAGGTCCCGGTTGGCCACGCCGAGCGCGCCTTCACGCAGGCGGCGGACCGCGAGCAGCAGTCCCCGGCCGAGGTAGACACCGAGCGCGACGGCCACGATCACGATGACCGCGACGCCGGCGAGTTCGATCGTGGCCATCCGGTCGGCGGCCGACTTCTCCTCGGTGGCGGCCTCGACGACCTCGTCGCCGAGCTGCCCCTCGGCGGTCCGGAGCAGGCCGAGCAGATCCGCGAAGGCTTCGGCGACCTGGGCCTGGCTGGCCGGCCGGGTGCCGCTGAGCCGGGCCGAGACCTGGTCGGCGCGCTGCACCGCGGGGTCGTCGAGGACCGAATCGGCGAGGGCGAGCTGGGCCGAGGTGGCGACCGCCCGGAACTGGGTGAGCGCCGCGGTCCGGGTCACCTGGGTGGAGATCAGTTCACGCTGCCGGTCGGCACCGGAGTCACCGGTGGCCCGGATGACGTAGGCGAGGGCGGCCTGGTCGGCGGCCGCCGACTCGGCCACGGCGAAGAGTCCGAGGGCGGTCAGGCCGTCGGCGACCGGTCCGCGGGCGGCTTCCAGCCCGAGCAGGGTCTCGTAGTCGGTCAGGCTGCCGAGGATCCCGCCGTACGACGCGGTGGCCTCGGTGACAGTGGTGCGGTTGCGTTGCTCGACCCCGGTGCGCAGCGCGGACAGGGTGGCGAGCTGCCGGTCGATGATGACGAGGCGGCTCTCGACCCGGGCGGGTATCCCGGTGATCGCGGCGCGGTCGGTCCGGACGGTCACGATCTTGGCGTCCACCGCCGCGGCCGCCTCCTGGTACCGGGTCTCCGGCCGGTTCGCCCCGGTCAGGTACTCGGCGGCGGCCATCCGCTCCTCGTGCAGCAGCCGGCCCAGGTCGGACAGCTCGGTGCCGAGTTCGGCGAGCCGGACCACCCGGCCGGCGTCGGTCGACTCCCGGGCCACTTCCAGCAGCCGCATCGTGGCCAGCCCCGACACGGCGGCGAGTGGCAGGATCAGCAGGCCCGCGATCTTGCCGCGCAGGCGCATGTTCCGCAGTCCCCGGAAGCCACCACGTCGCGCGGGCAGGGTCGAGGATCCCGTGCTCACGACTTCTCCTTCACGGTCGTCCCCGCTCCGCACTCTGGCCGGAGCCGGCCCATCAGCGGCCACGGTCCGGCCACCTCCGGAATCCCACGACAGGGCCCGCGCCGTTTCCGGCACGGCGGCGATTTCATCAGAACGTCTGCCTTTTGGGAAGTCTCTATCCTCCCGGAAAAGGGTCGGCTGTCCGGATGATAAGCGCGCGTGTTCCGGCTCCGTGGACGCGCTCCCAACGTTGACGTGCGCGAATACATCACACGCAACGGTCCGTTAGGTCACGATCACCGGACAACATCGCGATTCCAACCACTATGTGAGAGTTCCGTCCCGCGACCTCGAAGAACACGGTGGCAAGGTTTGCCGCGGCACGACGGACCCGTTGTCCGTGCGCGACAGTGTCCACTCCGGACAGCACTCCTGGCAAGTAGCGCGCAGGTTGCCCAAGGGTCACCGTACGTAACGGTAAATCGATTGACGTAATTCGATTGGGTCGGCTTCCGACTTTAGGACGCCTTAAGAAGCGGAACCCGGACTGGCGCATCATGCGGAACATTCCGTAACGTGCCCGGCATGGCATTTCGGAGCTGGCTGAAGCTACTGGCCGCCACCGCCACAGCCGCCGCGGTGATCGGGGCGAGTCAGCTGGGCATCGCCTACGGGCTCGGCATGGTGCGACTCGACCAGACTTTGGAAATCACTCAGCGTGATCAGTGGACAGCGCAACTCACCTGGGTCGCCTGGATCACCATGACCGCGGCGGCCCTCGGAGCTGTGGTCGCCACCGCGCTCCGGCCCCGCTGGTCGTCCCGGCCGGTCTCCTCGGGCGGCGCGCTAGCGATGGGCCTGGCCGCCGGGATCGGCGCCCTCGCCCTGCTGCCGCTGACCGTGCAGCCGGCCCGCGAGGCCCATGTCACCGGGGTGCAGCCGGCTCTGGTCATCGGCATCTGCACCGGCCTCGGCGCGGCGATCGGCATCTTCGCCGCCTACGCCGCCGCGGCCCGGGCCGCGGCCCGCTGGAGCGTGACCACCCTGAGCATCCTCGCCTGGGTCGTCGCGCTGGTCTCCTTCGCCCCGTCGCTGAAATCGGGTGGCACCCCGGCCGCCGTGCGACTCGGCGTGCTGGAGGGCGACCTGATCCCGGCCGCCGTCGCCGAGCACACGCCGTTCGTGACCATGCCGGTGATCGCGCTGCTCGCCGGGATGATCATCGGCTGGATCGCCCGCGGCCGGACGATGTCCACACTGACCGTGGCCCTCAGCGGACTGGCCGGCCCGGCCCTGCTGACCCTGGCCCACCTGGTCGCCGGCCCCGGCTCGGCGGCCGGCTTCGAGCTGACCCCGTACTGGGCGGCGATGACCGCGAGCGGCGCCGGTGTCCTCGGCTCGGTCCTGGCCGTGATCTTCCGCGGCAGCCCTCGGGCCGAAGCCCCCGAGAAGGCGGCGGTCCCCGCCGAACCGGCACCGGCACCCGAGCCGACGCCCGACCCCGAACCAAAGCCCGAACCGAAGCCCGAACCGGCTTCCGGCCGGGCCAGCCTGCCCCGCCGCGACGTGCCCCACCAGTCGGCGATCGCCCAGGCCGCGGCCGCCGCGGCACTGCGCCCCGAGGACCAGCTTCGCCCGTCGGACACCGGCGTCCTCCCGATGGGCGACCGCCCGCACCCACTGCAGGATCCGACCTTCTCGTCACCGTTCTCGGCCGGCAACGGCACCCCGTTCCACCAGAACACCGGGGCACACGCCCAGGTGCCGGCGCCGGCCCAGTTCGCCGCTCCGGCTGCGATTCCGGCCCAGGTCGCGGGCCTTTCCCCGGCCCAGGTGGGCGGTCCGGACGCCGAGCCCCGGTTCTCCGGGCAGCAGCCGGCCACGAGTTCCGGCGGGCAGCGGCGTGGCTGGCGTACCCGCCGCGGCACCTCCGAGCCGGAGGCCCCGTCCGGGGCGCTGACCGGCGAAACCGGCTCCTTCAACGGGTTCTCACCGAACGGCCCGCAAGGGCAGCGGGCCCCCAAGGAGGACGAGTACGTCGGCTGGGTCAACGACCTGGGCCGGTGACGGACAGTAGATCTTGAGACAGAGTGGCGCCGGTTGACCGAGATCATCGACGGGCAGCCGGCACCCTCGTCGTACTTCGAACCCCGTCAGGCGCCGGCCACCGGCAGATAGACCCGACCACCGGCATCGACGAACTCACTCGACTTGGCTTTCATCCCGGCAGCCCGGAGCTCGTGGCTGATCTTCATCGAGCAGAACTTCGGGCCGCACATCGAGCAGAAGTGCGCGGTCTTGGCGGCGTCGGCCGGCAGCGTCTGGTCGTGATAGGACCGGGCCGTCTCCGGGTCGAGGGCCAGTTCGAACTGGTCCTCCCACCGGAAGTCGAACCGGGCGCGGGACAGGGCGTCGTCCCACTCCTGCGCACCGGGATGCCCCTTGGCCAGGTCGGCCGCGTGCGCCGCGATCTTGTAGGCGATCATGCCCGCCTTGACGTCGTCCTTGTCCGGCAGCCCGAGGTGCTCCTTGGGGGTGACGTAGCAGAGCATCGCCGTCCCGAACCAGCCGATCATCGCCGCGCCGATCGCCGAGGTGATGTGGTCGTAGGCCGGCGCGATGTCGGTGGCGAGCGGCCCGAGCGTGTAGAACGGCGCGCCCCCGCACAGCTCGACCTGCCGGTCCACGTTCTCCTTGATCTTGTGCATGGGCACATGACCAGGCCCCTCGACCATCACCTGTACGTCGTACTCCCACGCGATGTGGGTCAGCTCGCCGAGGGTGCGCAACTCCGCGAACTGCGCCTCGTCGTTGGCGTCGGCGATCGATCCGGGCCGCAGCCCGTCACCGAGCGAGAAGGTGATGTCGTACTCCCGGAAGATCTCGCACAGCTCCCGGAAATGGGTGTACAGGAAGTTCTCCCGGTGCTCGGCCAGACACCAGGCCGCCATGATCGAACCGCCGCGGGAGACGATGCCGGTGACCCGTTCGGCAGCCAGCGGCACGTATGCCAGCAACACTCCGGCATGGATCGTCATGTAGTCGACGCCCTGCTCGGCCTGCTCGATCACGGTCTCCCGGAACAGTTCCCAGGTCAGTTTCAACGGGTCGCCCTTGACCTTCTCCAGGGCCTGATAGATCGGCACCGTACCGATCGGCACCGGCGAATTCCGGACGATCGCCTCCCGGGTCTCGTGGATCCGCGGCCCGGTCGACAGGTCCATCACCGTGTCGGCGCCCCAGCGGGTCGCCCAGGTCAGCTTCTCCACCTCCTCGGCCACCGACGAGGTCACCGCCGACGTGCCGATGTTCGCGTTGACCTTCACCAGGAACCGGGAGCCGATCACCATCGGTTCGGACTCCGGATGGTTGACGTTGGCGGGCAGCACCGCCCGGCCGGCCGCGATCTCGCTCCGCACCAGTTCGGCGTCCACCCCCTCGCGCACCGCCACGAACCGCATCTCCGGCGTGACCGTTCCGGCCCGCGCAGCGGCGAGCTGGGTCTGCCCGGTCCGCCAGGGTTTCCGCAGCTCCGGCAACCCCACTTCGGGGTCGCTGCCGGGACCCGACGTGTCGTAGAGCCGGACCGGCGCGTGGTCCCCGGTGAGCACGACCTCGGTGAACGGCACCCCGTCGAGATAGACCTTACGGCGCATGACAAAACCTCCTAAAAATGGATTAAACCGGCGGCGTACGACAACAAAGGGTCCCGCCGCCGCCAATGACGAGACGGCTCAGCCGATGTGGCCCGGAACCTCCACCGACCAGCCGAAGTGATCCAGCGGCCCGGGCCCGGCACCCAGCCGCCACGCGGAGCCGCCCCGCAGCCCGCGATGCACGTAGTCCTTCGCCGCCGCGACCGCTGTCCGCAACGGATCACCCGCTGCCAGTCGCACCGCGATCGCCGACGAGAACGTGCACCCCGAACCGTGGTTGTTGACGGTCGCCACCGGTTCCCCCGGCAGCAGCACACTCTCCCCGCCGGTGTGCAGGACGTCGATCGCCAGCTCGCTACCGGTCACCACCACCGCCCGCGGCCCCAGAGCCGCCAGCCCGGCAGCCGCCGACACCATCTCCCCGGTGGTCTCCACCCGGCGCCCCAGCAGGGCACCGGCTTCGTGCCGGTTCGGGGTCACCACGCGGGCGTACGGCAGGAGCAGCCCCACCACAGCCGCCTCCCCCAGCCGGCTGCCCGCGGTGGCCACCAGAACCGGGTCCACCACCAGGTTCGGCAGGTCCCCGGCCCGGTCCACGATCACCTTCGCGACCGCCGGATCGGCGATCATCCCGACCTTGACCGCCGCCACCGGCAGATCCGACAGCACCGCGTCCAGTTGAGCCGCCACGATGTCGGCAGGCACCGGGTGGATGGCCGTGACACCGAGCGTGTTCTGCGCGGTGATCGCCGTGAGCACCGACGTCCCGAACGCCCCGAGCGCCGCGAAGGTCTTCAGATCGGCCTGGATCCCGGCGCCCCCGCCCGAATCCGACCCGGCGATCGTCAACACCACCGGCGGCGTCACCTCCCACCCCCGGCACCCACCACGCCCCGAACCGCCACCGGCCGCGAGCCGCCGCCACCCCGCAGCCCGCCACCGCCTCGCGCGGCTGCCGAGGCGAAGGCACCGGCCAACTCCCTGGACAGCGACGGCTCCCGCATCACCGCACCCATCACCGCGATGCCGGCCGCCCCAGCCGCGACGCACTCCGCTACACGTGTCCCGGAGTCGATTCCGCCCAGCGCCAGCCAGGGCACCGGCGCCCCCATCCGGGCCGCTCCCGCCGGACCCAGCGCCGGCCCGTAGCCAGGCTTGGACAGCGTCGGATAGACCGGCGAGACAGTCACATAATCCACACCGGACAGACCTTCGAACCCGTGCCACGATCGCCCGACCAGTAACGCCTCCGAACCGTGCCGTCCGGCACCAGCTGCCATGACGCCGCCCCGGCCGGCGAACGGCCGCGAGTCGACCGCCGCCGGCCCGAGTGGAAGCGGGTCGGTGCCGGCCAGATGCACCGCGGAGCCACCGAGCGGGTCGGGCCCGGAAACGATCAGCCGGCCGGACGGGACCACGGAGCGGAGTTCGGCGGCCAGAGCCATTCGTTCGGCGTACGGCAGATCCCGCTCGCGAAGAACGACCCACGCGGCGCCGCAGCGAACCACCTCCCGGACCACCTCCACCAGCGAGCCGGAAGCGGACCGCCGGTCGGTGAGCACGACGAGTCCACCCGGCATGACGCCATCGCCACCCGTTGTCACCACTGGGCGATCCCGTCGTCCGGAGTGGACGCCAGTGCGTGGAAGCGGCGGGGGATCCGGCCCGCCGCCCGGGCCAGCCGCCCGGCGGTGACCGCGTGCCGCATCGCCGCGGCCATCGCCGCCGGATCATCCGACCTGGTGATCGCGCTGGCGATCAGCACCGCGTCGCAGCCGAGTTCCATGGCCCGGGCCGCGTCCGAGGCGGTACCGATCCCCGCGTCGAGCACCACCGGCACATCGACACTCTGCACGATCAGCTCGATGTGGTGCGGATTGGAGATCCCCAGCCCGGACCCGATCGGCGACCCCGCGGGCATCACCGCAGCGCATCCGGCATCCGCCAGCCGACGGGCCAGAATCGGATCGTCACTGGTGTACGGCAACACCCGAAAACCCTCCGCCACCAGCACTTCCGCAGCCCGCAACAGCTCCACACCGTCGGGCAGCAGGGTCCGCTCGTCCCCGATCACCTCCAGCTTGATCAGATCGGTCTCGAACGCCTCCCGGGCCATCTGCGCCGTCTTCACCGCGTCCCCGGCGGTGTAGCACCCGGCAGTGTTCGGCAGCACCCGCACCCCGAGCCGGTCCAGCATCGGCAACAGTCCCGGACCGGCCGCGTCCACCCGCCGCAGAGCCACCGTGACAAGCGTCGTCTCCGCAGCGACGATCGCTTCCTCCAGCGCGGCCAGGCTGTTGGCCCCACCCGTCCCGAGAATCAACCCGTTGTCCGGCAACATCCCCGGCACTCCATCCGTCGCCACCGTCAGCCTCCCTGTGCAGCGGTGAGGACCTCGACCCGGTCGCCGTCGGCGAGATCGACAGTCGCCCACGTGGACCGCGGCACCACGGTGCCGTTGACGGCGACGGCGACCCCGCGCTGAGCAGCGATGATCTCGGCGACCAGGGTGGCGACCGAACAGGCGCCGGCCCGGTCCTGCGCCTGCCCGTTGATGGTCAGCTTCATCGGAACCTCCCGGGGGCGAACCCGTCGATGATCGGATCCGCCGACCCGGTGAGCACCAGGCCGGCGATGAGTCGTGCGGTGATCGGGGCGAGCAGGATGCCGTTCCGGAAATGCCCGGCGGCCACGATGACCCGCCGGTCCCGGTCGAGGAATCCCAGGATCGGCCCGTTGTCCGGTGTCCCCGGCCGGTGCCCCACGGTGACCTCGGTCAGTTCGTGGTCGGCCAGGCCCGGCACCAGGTCGAGGGCGGCCCGCAGCAGGTCGTGCACTCCCCCGGCGGTGTTCCGCGAATCGGCGAGTTCCTCCTGGGTGGCCCCGACGACAACCTCGCCGTCGGCCCGCGGCACCAGGTAGACATGCCGGCCGTCGGCAACCCCGTCGATCACGTGCCGCAGCAGCCCCGGCTCGCCACGCAGCCGCAGCACCTGCCCTTTCACCGGCCGGATCGGCAATCCGGTGAGAGCCGCCGTCCCCGCACCGGCCGCGACCACGACCACGTCGGCGTCCACGTCGGACAGCTCGGTGACCCGCTGAGCAACGATCCGGCCGGTCAGGCGTTCCCGCAGCACAGCGACGACCTTGCGCGGATCGACCTGATGTTCGTGAGCAGCGAACGCCCCGGCCCGGACCCGCGGCGAGACGGCCGGTTCCCGGTCCCGGACCTGGGATCCGCTCAGCTGACTCAGCTTCTGATGCCGCCACTCCCGGGCAGCCTCCGCCACGTCATCAGCGGTGAGAGCAACGGACAGTGTCCCGGCGGTGTCGTAGCCGACCTCCCCGAGCGCGGCCGCGAACTCCGGCCACAACTCCTGCGACGCCTCCAAAAGCCGGGTGAGGTGCGGATACTCGAAGGCTGACTCCCCACCGGGCGCCAGCATCCCGGCCGCGACAGACCAGGCCCCGTCCCCGCCCTCCGGCAGCGGATCGTGAACGGTGACGTCCACCCCGCGGGCCAGCAGTTCAGCAGCGACGGAAAGCCCGATGACCCCGCCACCGACCACAGCCACCCGCATGACAGCAAGGCGTGTGCGGCCACTCATGGCAGGGCTGCCAGGAACGCCGCGACTGCTCCCTTCGGATCCGCCGTGAAGGCGGAGACAGCCGCGATCCCGTGTACCGCGAGTTGCGGCACCCGTTCCGCGGTGATACCGCCGATGGCAAGAACCGGAGTGCCCGGCACCGCCTCGGCGACGGCCGCGATCGCGGCCGCCCCGAGTGGTGGTGGCAGTCCGTCCTTGGTGGACGTGGGATAGGTGGGCCCGACCCCGAGATAGCTGGCCCCGGCGGCGACGGCGGCCCGGGCGGCGGTGGCGTCCCGGCAGGTGGCCCCGACGATCGCCGCCGGCCCGAGGACCCGCCGGGCCGCCTCGACCGGAAGATCGTCGGCCCCGACGTGCACGCCGTCCGCCCCGGCTGCCAGAGCAACGCCGACCCGGTCGTTGACCAGCACCGGAGTCCCGAGGCCGCGGCAGACACCGACCGCCTCGACGGCGAGCCGATAGGCCAGGGCATCGCTGGTCTTGACCCGGATCTGAACGGCCACGTCATCGAGCCCGGCCACGCCACGAACGACGTCGATGGAATCCGTTATGACGTGGATACGCGGAAATGATGCGCCCATGAAGCACTCCTCCCTGCGCCGGCATTACCCGGATCAGGTTCTACGGTCGGGGGCCGCATCAGCCCCCCTCTCAGCCCGGTGCCCGGACTCCCGTGGGTTGTCGTGACCGGACCATAACCGGTCCGTCACCGAAAGCGCTACCGCACGTCCCAGACCGGCTCGGGCACCTCGACCACCTCGCCATCACCCCTGAACAGCACGAACCGGTCGAAGGAGCGAGTGAACCAGCGGTCGTGGGTGACCGCGATCACCGTGCCCTCGAAGGCTTTCAGCCCCTCTTCCAGGGCTTCCGCGGAGGCCAGGTCCAGGTTGTCGGTCGGCTCGTCCAGCAGCAGAACGGTCGCACCGGACAACTCCAGCAACAGCACCAGGAACCGGGCCTGCTGTCCACCGGAGAGAGTGCCGAACCGCTGGTCACCCTGGGCCGCCAGCTCGTACCGGTTGAGGGACTTCATCGCACCGGCCCGGTCCATTCCGGACCGATGGTCGTCACCCCGCCAGAGGATCTCGACAAGCGTCTTCTCCAGCAGTTCGGGCCGGTCGTGGGTCTGCGAGAAGTGACCGGGCCGTACCCGGGCACCGAGCCGGGCCCGGCCCCCGTGGGCGACGTGGGCGAGCGGTGCGCCGTCGACCGGTTTGTGTTCCAGGTCGGGGTCGGTGCCACCGGCCGCGAGCAGCCGCAGGAAGTGGGATTTACCGGTGCCGTTGGCGCCCAGCACTGCCACCCGATCGCCGTACCAGATCTCCAGGTCGAACGGGAACGTCAGGTTCTCGATCTCGACCTGTTCGCAGATGACTGCACGTTTGGCGGTGCGGCCGCCCCGCAGGTTCATCCGCACCGACTGGTCCTTGGGCGGCAGCGGCGGCGGGCCGGCCTCCTCGAACTTGCGGAGCCGGGTCTGCGCGGCCTGGTAACGGGAGGCGAGACCGTCGTTGAACATGGCCTTGTTCTTCAGGGTGAAGACGAGTTCCTTCAGCTTCTCGTGCTCCTCGTCCCAGCGGCGGCGCAGCTCCTCCATCCGCTCGTGCCGGTTCACCCGGGCCTCGTGCCAGGAGGTGAACCCGCCGGGATGGGTCCAGGCGCTGCCACCTTCGACAGCCACCACCCGGTCGGCGGTCTCGGCCAGCAACTCCCGGTCGTGGGAGACGTAGAGCACCGACTTGCTGGACTCGCGCATCCGCTGCTCCAGCCAGCGTTTGGCCGGGACGTCCAGGAAGTTGTCCGGCTCGTCGAGCAGCAGCACCTCCTCGGTGCCCCGGAACAGCAGGTCGAGAGCGAACCGTTTCTGCTCACCGCCGGAGAGGGTCCGCACGATCCGGTGCCGGGCCTCCTCCCACGGCTTGCCGAGGATGCCGACGGCCACGGTGTCGAAGAGCACCTCGGCGTCGTATCCGCCGGCTTCGCCCCAGTTCGCGAGCGCATTGGCGTACGCCAATTGGCTCTTCTCGGTATCGTCGAGTGCCGCTGTGGCTTTCGCCAGGCGCTCGCCGGCCGCCCGCAGCGGGGGCGCGACCAGGGACAACGCCAGGTCCTCAAGGGTCCGATCGTCGCCGATCATGCCGATGAACTGGCGCATCACCCCGAGCCCGCCGGCTCTGGCGATGGTCCCGATCGGGGTGGATATATCACCCGCCACCATCCGCATGAGGGTGGTCTTGCCCGCACCGTTGGGCCCGACGAGCGCGACCTTGGCACCCTCGCCGACCCGGAACGACACGTCGGAGAACAGCTCCCGGCCGTCGGGGAGCACAAATCCGGTGCCGGCGACATCCACATAACCCATGGCGGCATCCTCCCTGGTAAGGAACTGCTCAGTCAGCCGAATTTCCGGTGACCCGGAGCACCCGGAAGCCGCGCTGACTGGCGACCCGTTCGACGGTCCAGCCCAGCCCGACGAGCCAGGTGTGCAGCGAGTCTCCACCGAGGTTGCGGTTGATCACCAGCCAGGCGACCCCGCCGGGGGCGAGCCGGGGCAGCCAGTGCTCCAGCAGGGTGTGCAGTTCGGCCTTGCCGACGTGGGTGGGCGGGTTGCTCCAGATCTCGGTGAAGGTCACCCCGTCCGGCACCTCCTCCGGCGACCGCACCAGCACCCGGCCGGCCAGCCCGAGCCGGTCGGCGTTCTCCACGGCCAGCTCCCGGGCCCGGGCGTTGACGTCGATCGCGTAGACGGTGGTCTGTGGTGCCTCGGTGGCCAGCACGCAGGCGATCGGCCCGTACCCACAGCCCAGGTCCAGCAGGGTGCCCTCGGTGTTCTGGTCCGGCAGCCCGCCCTTGCGCAGCAGCACTGCGGTGCCGGGGTCGAGGCGCCCGGCGGAGAACACTCCGGAGGCGACGGCGAGCCGGTAGTCCCGGCCGGCGGCGGTGAACTCGATCTCGCCCTTGCGGAACGGGGCGTCGGGTTCGGCGGTGAAGTAGTGGTCGGCGCTCACCAGTCGATTTTCCCGCCGCGGGGTGACGGCACCCACGCCGGGGTACCGGACAGCGTGTGCGTTCATAGATCAGCGTGCACGTCTAGCTTGGGCCCATGCGGCACGCCACCCCGACGCGCCTCACCCGCCGTGCCGCGGGCCAGCACCGCCTCGCGACCCGGCGGCACCTGTGGCGCGAGCCATACCCGACCGCTCACCTGCTCGCCCGCGGCCTCGCCGCCCTGATCGTGCTCGGCATCTTCGTGATGGTGGGCGTCCTTGTCGTCGCCGACGAGCAGCGGACTCCGGCCGGACCCACCCTCGCCTCCGCGGAGATCGACGCCCGCATCGCGTCCCGGGACGTCGATCCGGCGCCACTCGGCGTGGACGAGGTCTTCCCGGCCGGCTCCGCCGATTTCGCGACGACGGCGCGGGAGGTCACCGCCGACTGCGCGGCCGCGGCCACCGGCGTGTTGCGGACGACCCTTTCCCGGTACGGGTGTTCGCAGGCCGTCCGGGCCGCACTGACCGTGTCCTACGCCGACTTCCGGATCACCGCCGGCGTGCTCAACCTGCCCGACACAGCCGCCGCCACAGCCGTCGGTGACCAGGTCCGGGCCCTGGTGGAGACGGGTGACGGCGGGTTCGCCGACCTGGCCGGAACCGCCACCGGCGCCGGTTCCCCGGTGCTGTGGCGGCCTCGCGGTCACTACGTCCTGTACTGCGTGATCACCGGTCCGGCCGGTGAACCGGTGGCGGCCGGTGACCCCCGGGTCCAGCGGGTCACCATCGACGTACTGGATCGCCACCTGCACGATCGGGTGCTGATCCGCCGGGCCGCGGACAAAGGTCAGGCCCGCAGCCGGCGGGTGGCGACGGCCCGGGCCTCGTAGTCGGCCGCCTCCGGATAACCCACCTCGACCAGGGTCAGCCCGTGCGCCGGAGCCACCACCACGTCACTGGACCGCTCGCGCAGGGTGAGCAGCTTGGCCGGCCACTCCGGCGCCCGCCGGCCGTCGCCGACCGTCAGCATCGCCCCGACGAGGCTGCGGACCATGGCCTGACAGAACGCGTCGGCCTGCACGGTCGCCACACAGATCCCGTCCGGGTCGCGGCGCCAGTCCAGCCGGGTGATCGCCCGGATCGTGGTGGCGTGCTCCTTGCGCTTGCAGAACGCGGCGAAGTTGTGCTCACCGACCAGTCCGGCAGCACCCGCATTGAGACGGTCCAGGTCGAGAGGCCGCACCCAGCCGAGGGTGTCGTACCGGCGTAGTGGTTCCGGACCCCACGGGGTGTCCGTGACGCGGTACTCGTACCGCCGGAAGGTCGCCGAGAACCGTGCGTCGAACGTGCCCGGAACCGGCGTGATCGCCTTGACCCTCGCATCCGGTGGGGTCAGGGCGGCGAGCCGGCGCAGCAGCGTGCCCTCCAGCTCGGCCCACCGCTCGGTCGGCAGATCGACGTGACAGACCTGCCCCCTCGCGTGCACCCCGGCATCGGTGCGGCCGGCCACCGTCATCCCGAGCGGAGTCTCCGCTCCGATCAACCGGGCGAAAGCCTCGATCAACACCCCGGCGACGGTACGTCTACCGGGCTGCACCGCCCACCCGGAGAACTCCGCACCGTCGTACGACACGTCCAGCCGCAGCCGGATCGATTCAGTCATCGCTCCTCGTTCGGGAAAAGACTGAGGCCCGGCACCCTTTCGGGGTACCGGGCCTCAGTCGATGTACTGCAGGCCGGAAAGATCAGGCCTTGGTGGTGTCGTCGCCCTCGGCCTTGTCAGCCTCGGTCTCGGCACCCTTGTCACCGGAAGCGCTGATCGGAGCGTCGGCGTCCTGGTCGTCGTTCTTGTCGGCGGCGGCGCTGGTGGGAGCCGCCTCCTCCTCGGGAGCCAGAGCCTCGACCTTGGCCTGCTGCGCGGCGGCCTTGCGGGCCTCCTTGGACGGGCCGGTGGTGGCCGCGACCTCGAGCTCCTCGACCAGCTCGATGACCGCCATGGGAGCGGCGTCACCCTTGCGGGGGCCGATCTTGGTGATCCGGGTGTAACCACCGGCACGGTTGGTGTACCGCGGAGCGATCGACTCGAACAGGGCGTACACGACGTCCTTGTCCTTCACCGTGCCCAGGACCCGGCGACGGGCGTGCAGGTCGCCACGCTTGGCCTTCGTGATGAGCTGCTCGGCCAGCGGACGGAGCCGCTTGGCCTTCGTCTCGGTGGTCTTGATCTTCCCGTGCCGGAAGAGCTCGGTGGCCAGGTTGGCCAGGATGAGCTTCTCGTGTGCCGGGCTGCCGCCGAGGCGGGCACCCTTGGTGGGCGTGGGCATTTCAGATGCTCCTTGAGATGTGGCGCAGCCGAGCTCTTAGAGCTGCTCGGTCTCGCGGTAGTCGTCGGTGTCGTAGTCCACGTCGCCGAACGAGTCGACCACGTGCGCGGGGTCGAAGGACGGCGCGCTGTCCTTCAGGCCCAGGCCCATCCCGGCGAGCTTCATCTTGACCTCGTCGATCGACTTCTGGCCGAAGTTCCGGATGTCCAGAAGGTCAGCCTCCGTACGCCCTATCAATTCGCCCACCGAGTTGATGCCTTCACGCTTGAGGCAGTTGTACGACCGGACCGTGAGGTCCAGCTCCTCAATCGGAAGGGCCAGGTCGGCAGCGAGCTGCGCGTCCTGCGGCGACGGGCCGATGTCGATGCCCTCGGCGGTCTCGTCCAGCTCCCGGCAGAGGCCGAAGAGCTCCACGAGGGTCGAGCCGGCCGAGGCCAGCGCGGTCCGCGGAGAGATGGACGCCTTCGACTCGACGTCGATGATCAGGCGGTCGAAGTCAGTGCGCTGCTCGACACGGGTCGCCTCGACGCGGTAGGTGACCTTGAGAACCGGCGAGTAGATCGAGTCGACCGGGATCCGGCCGATCTCGGCGCCGGCGCTCTTGTTCTGCGCCGCGGTGACGTAGCCACGACCGCGCTCGACGGTCAGCTCCATGTCCAGCCGACCCTTGCTGTTCAGGGTCGCCAGCTTCAGATCGGGGTTGTGCACCGAGACGCCAGCCGGGGGCTGGATGTCACCGGCGGTCACGTCGCCCGGACCCTGCTTGCGCAGGTACATGCTGACCGGTTCGTCGTGCTCGGAGCTGACGGTGAGCTCCTTGACGTTCATCACCAGCTCGACCACATCCTCCTTGACACCGGGGATGGTGGTGAACTCGTGCAGAACGCCGTCGATCTTGATGCTGGTGACCGCCGCGCCCGGGATGGACGACAGCAGGGTACGCCGCAGAGAGTTACCGAGGGTGTAACCGAAGCCCGGCTCCAGCGGTTCGATGGTGAACCGGGAACGGGTCTCGCTGAGCGACTCCTCCGAGAGGGTCGGCCGCTGGCTGATGAGCACGCTGTTCTACTTTCTGTCCGGTCACCCGCTATTTGATGACCATCGGATGTGCCCGGTACCGGTGACGGCACCGGGCAACCTGCACTACTTCGTCAGACCCGACGACGCTTCGGCGGACGGCAGCCGTTGTGCGGCTGGGGCGTCACGTCGGAGATCTGCCCGACCTCGAGGCCGGCGGCCTGAAGCGAACGGATCGCGGTCTCCCGGCCGGAGCCCGGGCCCTTGACGAACACGTCGACCTTGCGCATGCCGTGCTCCATGGCACGACGGGCGGCCGCCTCCGCAGCGAGCTGCGCGGCGAACGGGGTCGACTTGCGGGAGCCCTTGAAGCCCACCTGGCCGGACGAGGCCCAGGAGATGACAGCACCGGTCGGGTCGGTGATCGACACGATGGTGTTGTTGAAGGTGCTCTTGATGTGCGCCTGCCCGTGGGCGACGTTCTTGCGTTCCTTGCGCCGGACCTTCTTGACTGCGGCCCCTGCGCGTGCCTTCGGTGGCATAAGTCGATGCGCTCCTATTACTTCCGGCCGGGCTTCTTCTTACCGGCGACCGTACGCTTCGGGCCCTTACGGGTACGAGCGTTGGTACGGGTCCGCTGGCCCCGGACGGGCAGACCCTTGCGGTGACGGATACCGGCGTAGCAGCCGATCTCGACCTTGCGGCGGATATCCGCGGCGACCTCGCGGCGCAGGTCGCCCTCAACCTTGAAGTTGGCCTCGATGTAGGTCCGGAGCTGAACCAGCTCCTCGTCCGTGAGGTCCTTGGCGCGCTTGTTCAGGTCAATAGCCGTAGCGGTCAGAGCCTCTACAGCGCGGGTACGGCCAATGCCGTAAACGTAAGTGAGCGCGATCTCCATCCGCTTTTCGCGGGGAAGATCGACGCCGACGAGACGAGCCATTGCTGGGCGTACTCCTCGTTGTGATCGCGGAGGTCTGCGCCCGTCCCTTCCCACCTGCCCCGGCGGGCCCCGGCCTCCGACCGGGGGTACAGCCGTGTGTGACCACGACTGGGACGAGCTATTTCATTGTTGCGGATCCTGCGTGGGACTCAGCCCTGACGCTGCTTGTGACGCGGGTCGGTGGAGCAGATGACCATGACCCGGCCGTGCCGCCGGATGACCCGGCAGTTGTTGCAGATCCGCTTGACGCTCGGCTTGACCTTCACGGTTTGCCTTAACTCTCAGTCAGACGGGACTTGGAAAACTCCCCGTGACCCGATTACTTGTAGCGGTAGACGATTCGCCCGCGGGTCAGGTCATACGGCGAGAGTTCGACGACGACCCTGTCCTCGGGAAGGATGCGGATGTAGTGCTGGCGCATCTTCCCGGAGATGTGTGCCAGGACCTTGTGACCATTAGCGAGCTCCACGCGGAACATTGCGTTCGGCAGGGGCTCGATCACTCGGCCTTCGATCTCGATGGCTCCGTCTTTCTTAGGCATGTCCTCCGCTACCTGTACATCGGGTTCTAGGGCAGGCTGTCGCAACGTCATTCCGAACCGAAAAGGCCCCGAATCAGCCGCAACTCCCCACGTCCTCGAAGCGCTTGAGGACATGAAAGAGTGGACGCTACGCGCCAGCGAGCCAGTCTACGCGCCCGTAACAGCGACGCCAAACCGAGGGTTGCGTAACCCGCTGTCGGGCGTGTTCACTGACGGACAACTCGACCATATCGGTCCTAGTGGCCGCGATTGCCCCGGTCCCGGAAGTACGCCAGCGCCGCCCAGACGAGCGGGATCGCCACCCACATCGGCCAGAAGTAACCAGTGCCACCCATCACCCAGACGAGCACGCAGATGCCGAAGACGAAGGCCATCCCCTGCACCCCGGAACGGTGCTTCTGCTCACCCTTTCGCGCCGGCTCCCCCACGACGGGGGTCATCGGCGCCACCTGGGACTTCGACACCGGAACCGTGCCGGGCAGATCGTCCAGCAGGCCACCGAAGTCACCGAAGGTCTTCGCCGCGTACGCCTTCTGGACCCGTTCGTCGTACTCGCTCAGGTCCAGCCGGCCCTCGTCCAGCGCCGCCTTCAACTGATCGGCGACCCTCTGCCGGTCGACGTCGCCGGCCCGCATCCCTTCATGCCCCATGAGTCCCAGCATGCCAGCAGGCCGCCACAGCGCCGCTACGGCTGCCGGGGGGTCACCAGGTCACCCAGTCGTGCACGGCCACCGTCCAGCGCCGTGGTGACCCACACGCCGTCGGCGAGCAGCGCCATCGTGTGCTCCACGTGCGCGGCCCGGGAACCGTCCCGGGTCACCACGGTCCAGCCGTCGCTGAGTTCCGCGGTCCGCGGCGAGCCCATCGTGATCATCGGCTCGATCGCCAGCGCCAGACCCACCTCGAGCTTGATGCCCCGCCCCGGCTTGCCGTGGTTGAGCACATGCGGGTCCTGGTGCATCTCGGTGCCGATGCCGTGGCCGCCGTAGCCGTCGACGATCCCGTACCGCCCCGCCTTGCGGATGGTCTTCTCGATGTTGAACGAGATGTCGGTCAGGCGGCCCCGCCCGTTGGTCACCCCGCGGGCCGCGGCGGCGATCCCGGCCCACATCGCGTCCTCGGCCACCTCGGCCATCTTCAGCAGCGCCGGATCGGTCTCGCCGACACCGACGGTGATCGCCGAGTCGCCGTGCCAGCCCTCCAGGATGGCGCCGCAGTCCAGCGAGATCAGATCACCCTCCCGGAGTACCTGACCGGCGCCGGGGATGCCGTGCACCACCTGCTCGTTGACCGAGGCGCAGATCGACGCCGGGAAGCCGTGGTAGCCCTTGAACGAGGGGACCGCACCCGCGTCCCGGATCACCTGCTCGGCGATCGCGTCGAGATCGGCGGTGGAGACGCCGGGAGCGACAGCCGCCCGCATCGCCTCCAGAGCCGCGTGAACGACCAGGCCGGCGGCCCGCATCAGTTCGATCTGCTCGGGGGTCTTCAGCTGAATGTCCAGCTCTTGGCGGCGCATGGCTCTCTCGTTCTCTACATGCTGCTGCCCCGGGGTCTCCGGGGCAGCAGCGGTGCTCGATTGTCGGGGCCGATCAGCCGCCGAACGACTGCAGGGCGTCTATGGCCCGCATCGTGACGTCCTCGACCGGGCCGGTCGCGTCGATACCCACCAGCTTGCCCTGAGCGCCGTAGAAGTCGACCAGAGGAGCGGTCTTGTCGGCGTACTCGACGAGCCGGTTGGCGATCGTCTCGGCCTTGTCGTCGTCGCGCTGGAACAGCTCGCTGCCGCACCGGTCGCAGATGTTGTCCTTGCTCGTCGGGTCGAACTCGACGTGCCAGATCTTTCCGCAACCCCGGCAGGTCCGGCGCCCGGAGAGCCGGCGGATGACCTCGTCGTCGTCGACCACGAGTTCCATCACCAGGTCCAGGGCCGTCCCCAGGTCGGCCAGGAGCTTGTCCAGGGCCGACGCCTGGGGCACGGTCCGCGGGAAGCCGTCCAGCAGGAAGCCGTCACCGGCGTCCGGCTCGGCGAGCCGGTCGCGGACCATGTTGATGGTCACCTCGTCGGGGACGAGCTGCCCGGCGTCCATGTAGCGCTTGGCCTCGACGCCCAGCGGCGTCCCCTGCGACACGTTCGCCCGGAAGATGTCCCCGGTCGAGATCTTCGGTACGGCGAGATGGGCGGCGATGAACTCAGCCTGGGTCCCCTTGCCGGCCCCCGGAGGGCCAACCAGTACCAGCCGCACCTACATCGCCTCGCTTCGGTCCTGAGAAACCACGCACACCGACGCCAGGGCCCCCCGGCCCCGCCGCGTACCCACTACCGGAGGAACCCTTCGTAGTTCCGCTGCATGAGCTGGCTCTCGATCTGCTTCACCGTCTCCAGACCCACACCCACCATGATCAGCACTGCGGTACCACCGAACGGGAAGTTCTGGTACTGCTGCTGGTTCAGCCAGATGAAGAAGAAGTTCGGCAGGACCGAGATCAAGCCAAGGTACAACGCCCCCGGCAGGGTGATCCGGCTGAGGATGAAGTCCAGGTAGTCGGCGGTGGGCTTGCCCGGGCGGATGCCCGGCACGAAACCACCGTACTTCTTCATGTTCTCAGCGACCTCGGTCGGGTTGAACGTGATCGAGACGTAGAAGTACGTGAAGAAGATGATCAGCAGGAAGTACACGCCGATGTAGAACGGGCTTGTCGCGTCCGCCAGGTAGCGCTGGATCCAGACCTGGTAGTCCTTCAGGTTGTTCTGGTCGAAGAACTGCAGGTACAGCTGCGGCAGGTAGAGCAGCGACGAGGCGAAGATGACCGGGACGACACCCGCCTGGTTCACCTTCAGCGGGATGTAGGTCGAAGTGCCGCCGTACATCCGCCGGCCGATCATCCGCTTGGCGTACTGCACCGGGATCCGGCGCTGTGCCTGCTCGATGAAGACCACCAGCGCGATGATGACCAGAACCAGCCCGATCACCAGGAAGAACTTGCCGGTGCCGCTGGACTCCTTGATGCTCCAGCCCTCACCGGGGAGGCGGGCCGCGATCGAGGTGAAGATCAAGACCGACATGCCGTTGCCGACACCACGGTCGGTGATCAGCTCGCCGAGCCACATCACCACACCGGTACCGGCGGTCATCGTCATGACCAGGATGGTCAGCGTGAGCCACATCGGGATGCCGGTGTTCTCGGGGATGATCTGGTAGGTCGGGTCGTCCTGGTCACACATGTTGTTGAACAGCTGACCGGTACGAGCCAGGGCCACGAACGCCGAAGCCTGCAGAACTGCCAGGCCGAGCGTCAGGTAGCGGGTGTACTGAGTGATCTTCGCCTGGCCGGACTGACCCTCCTTGCGGAGCTGCTCCAACCGTGGGATGACCACGGTCAGCAGCTGCAGGATGATCGACGCCGTGATGTACGGCATGATGCCCAACGCGAAGACGGAGAGCTGCAACAACGCCCCGCCGGAGAAGAGGTTCAGCAGGTTGAGAACGCCGTTGGTGTCCGACTCGGTGAGTTTCAGACACGCCTGCACGTTGGCGTAGGAAACGCCAGGGCTGGGCAATGTTGCACCGAGACGGTAAATGGCGACGATCGCTACCGTGAAGAGTAGCTTCTTCCGCAGGTCAGGCGTCCGAAGCGCACTCGAGAAGGCGGACAACAACTGATCCTCCTGCGTGGTCGCCACACTCTGGGTTGCGTTATCCCGGAACTTCGGGCACAGATCATTGGACAGCCATAGAGGCCGCCAGCGGAGCACTGTATCAGCAAGGCCGAGCGCTCAACCACCGGCATGGCACGGGCTGATGTCCCAGTACAACACAACTGTCCGGCTTCATGGCTGAAGCGGATCCTTGCGCGCCTGTCGGCATGCCCGTCTCACCCTACGGCACACATCGGAACACTCCCAGTTTCCATCGAAGACAACCACTTCCTTCGTACGAACCCCCGGCACCGGCCGCCCTGAGACGGCCCTCACGGGACCAACCGCCCGATCCGCACTTCCCTAGCCCTCGGAGCGCAATCAGCGGCTCACGCGCCGCACAGGGCCGTTTACACCACGCCCGGCAACCGGTTCACACCACCCGGCAACAGAAGGAGGCCGTGGCCCCGGGCGAACCCGGTGCCACGGCCTCCAGCCGCGCTATCTACTACAGCTCGGTCTACTACAGCTCGGTGACGGAACCACCGGCAGCAGCGATCTTCTCCTTGGCCGACTCACTGAACGCGTGAGCGGAGACGGTCAGCGACACGCCGCCCAGCTCGCCCGAGCCCAGCACCTTGACCGGCTGACCCTTACGGACCGCGCCGGCCTGAACCAGCTCGGCCGGGCCGATCTCGCCGCCGTTCGGGAACAGCTCGGCGAGCCGGTCCAGGTTCACGACCTGGAAGACGACCTTGTTGCGAGGCCGGTTGCCCAGCCCCTTGATCTTGGGCAGGCGCATGTGGATGGGCATCTGCCCACCCTCGAACGCGGCCGGAGTGTTCTTGCGAGCACCCGTGCCCTTGGTACCGCGACCTGCGGTCTTGCCCTTGGAGCCCTCACCGCGACCCACACGGGTCTTCGCGGTCTTGGCACCAGCTGCGGGACGAAGGTGGTGAACCTTGATCGCCATTACTCGACCTCCTCGACAGTGACGAGGTGGTTCACCGCGAAGATCATGCCCCGAATCTCGGGGCGGTCCTCCTTGACCACCACATCGTTGATCCGCTTCAGGCCGAGCGACCGCAGGGAATCCCGCTGGTTCTGCTTACGCCCGATCTCGGATCGGATCTGGGTGACCTTCAAGCGTGCCATCAGCGCACCGCCGCTTCCGCACGCGCTGCCAGCATGGCAGCCGGCGCCACGTCCTCGACCGGAAGACCGCGACGCTTGGCGACGGCCTCCGGCGACTCGAGGCCCTTCAGAGCGGCCACGGTCGCGTGCACGATGTTGATCGGGTTCGAAGAACCCAGGCTCTTCGACAGGATGTCGTGGATACCCGCGCACTCGAGCACGGCACGCACCGGGCCACCGGCGATAACACCGGTACCGGCGGAGGCCGGCTTGAGCAGGACCACGCCCGCCGCCGCCTCACCCTTGATCGGGTGCGGGATGGTGTTGGCGATCCGCGGAACCTTGAAGAAGTGCTTCTTGGCCTCCTCGACACCCTTGGCGATGGCCGCGGGCACCTCCTTGGCCTTTCCGTAGCCGATGCCGACGGTGCCGTCACCGTCACCGACGATCACCAGGGCGGTGAAGCTGAAGCGACGACCACCCTTGACGACCTTCGCGACACGGTTGATCGCGACGACCCGCTCGAGGTGCGGGGTCTTCTCGACGGGCGCGTTGCCGCGACCGCCCTCACGACGGTTGTCGCGGCGGCCGCCACCCTCGGTGTTGCTACCGCCGGACCCGCCGCCACGGCGCTGCTGACCAGGCATTGGTCAAATCCTCCTAGAACTCGAGTCCGGCTTCGCGGGCGGCGTCCGCAAGCGCGGCGATCCGCCCCGCGTACTTGTTGCCACCGCGGTCGAAGACGACCTTGGAAATGCCCGCGGCCTTGGCCCGCTCGCCGAGCAGGGCACCGACCTTGCCGGCCTGAGCGCTCTTGTCGCCCTCGGCACCACGGATCGAGGTGTCGAGAGTCGAGGCCGAGGCAAGCGTGTGGCCCTTGAGGTCGTCGATGATCTGCGCGGTGATGTGCCGCGCGGACCGGGTGACGACCAGGCGGGGACGCTCGGCCGTACCACGGACGTTCTTGCGGACCCGGAAGTGCCGACGCGCCTTGCCGACGGCACGCTTGGCGGAGACTCCGCCGCCGTTGCGGCGCTTGATCAGCGTGGCGGTCACTTCTTACCTGCCTTTCCAGCCTTGCGGCGGATGACCTCGCCCTGGTACTTGACACCCTTGCCCTTGTAGGGCTCCGGCGGACGGATCTTGCGAATGTTCGCGGAGATCTCACCCACCAGCTGCTTGTCGATACCGGCGACGGTGAACTGGGTCGGCTTCTCGACGGAGAACGTGATACCCGCCGGGGCCGGAACCAGAACCGGGTGCGAGAAGCCGAGGGCGAACTCGAGGTCCTTGCCCTTGGCGGTCACGCGGTAACCGGTGCCGTTGATCTCGAGCGTCTTCTTGTAGCCCTCGGTGACGCCGACGATCATGTTGGCGACCAGGGTGCGAGAGAGGCCGTGCAGTTCCTTGGCCTTGCGCTCGTCGTTGGGGCGGTTGACGCTCAGCTCGCCGCCGTCCTTCGAGACCGTGATCGGCTCGGCAACGGTGTGCGAGAGTTCGCCCTTGGGGCCCTTGACCTTGACGGTCTGCCCCGTGATGGTGACGTCGACGCCGGCCGGGACCGGGATCGACTTACGTCCGATTCGCGACATGTCTAAGTCTCCAGTTACCAGACGAAGGCGAGGACTTCCCCGCCAACGCTCCGCTTGCGGGCCTGCTTGTCGGTCAGCAGTCCCTGGGACGTCGAAATGATCGCGACACCGAGACCACCGAGCACGCGGGGAAGCTCGTCGGACTTGGCGTAAACCCGCAGGCCGGGCTTCGAGACGCGCTTGATGCCGGCGAGGCTGCGCTCGCGGCTCTGGCCGTACTTGAGCTCAACGACCAGACGCTTGCCGACCGCGCCCTCCTCGGGCTCCTCAGACGTCCACGACGCGATGTAACCCTCGGCCTTGAGGACCTCGGCGATGTTCGCCTTGATCTTCGAGTACGGCATGGTCACCTTGTCGTGGTACGCCTGGTTGGCGTTGCGCAGACGCGTCAGCATGTCTGCGATCGGGTCCGTCATCGTCATGGGTATTCGTCAACCTTTCTCGCCGGGGTTCCCGAGCTGGGCTCAGGCCTACGGCGAAGCGGCATTACATTCGGGTCCGCCCGGGTGGCCCGCCGGTGAAGGCGGGCCGAGGACGGAAAGTTACCAGGAGGCCTTGGACACGCCGGGAAGCTCACCGCGGTGGGCCATGTCCCGCACGCAAACGCGGCAGAGGCCGAACTTGCGGTACACCGAGTGCGGACGACCGCACTTCTGGCAGCGAGTGTAGGCACGCACGGCGAACTTGGGCTTCGCGGCCGCCTTGATGATCAGCGCCTTCTTAGCCATGCTCAGTTCTCCTTGAACGGGAAGCCCAGGAGCTTCAGCAGCGCCCGGCCCTCGTCGTCGGTCGTGGCAGTGGTGACCACGGTGATGTCCATGCCCCGCGGGCGATCGATCCGGTCCTGATCGATCTCGTGGAACACCGACTGCTCGGTCAGACCGAACGTGTAGTTGCCGTGGCCGTCCAGCTTGCGCCCGTCCAGACCGCGGAAGTCACGGATACGCGGCAGCGAGATCGACAGCAGTCGGTCCAGGAACTCCCACATCCGGTCGCCGCGGAGGGTGACCTTCGCGCCGATCGGCATGCCCTCACGCAGCTTGAACTGGGCGCTCGACTTGCGGGCCTTGGTCACGACCGGCTTCTGGCCGGTGATCGCGGTGAGGTCGCGGACGGCACCCTCGATGAGCTTGCTGTCCTTCGCGGCGTCACC